>JAHCMK010000004.1 GCA_019192445.1 Oceanococcus sp. HetDA_MAG_MS8 | reverse complement strand
TAGGGCACTGCCAGGCATTTATTCCAAAAAGCCCGACCTCGTGTCGGGCTTTTTTTTTGCTCGTTAGCAAGGGCTTAGCCGTTCGCGGTATCATTGCGCCCCTTTAGACTCCCCATAAAGCATCCTGGTCCATGGCGATTCGTGAACAACTTCATAGGGATCTCGGTCTAACCGCCGAGAATATTCAATACAACCTCCAGCCCAAACAGTTGTTTGCCGAGGCCCTAGAGAACGACCGTGGCCGCGTTCGTGTGGGTGGGTCGTATGACGAGCCCAAGGCCTTCGCCACTAAGCTTGGTGATCAGGGGCCGCTGGTGTTCTACACCGATCCCGAGGTCACCGGTCGTCCCGTTAAGGACACCTTTGCGGTCGATTGGCCTGAAGTTGAAGGGGAGCTCTGGTGGAAAGCAGACCTTCAAAAGTTTCCGCATTCCCAAGTGGATGCGCTTTTTGAGCGCATCGTTACTCATCTGAACACGCGGCAGGGTGCCGTTTATGTGCAGGATCTGACCGCAGGTTGGTTGCCCGAGTACGCAATCCCCCTACGTTTCGTGGGTGAGTACGCGACGCACGCTCTGTTTGCGCACAACATGTTCGTTCGCGATTCGATTGCTATAGACGACGCGGATGAGAAGCGCTGGACGATCCTCAACGCTCCTTCTTTTCTCTGCGATCCCGAACGTGACGGTACGCGTTCGGAGCGTTGCGTCATTATTGATATTCGTAATCGTCGTGTTCTCATTGCAGGTCGCGCGGACTACTGTGGCATCAATAAGAAATCGATCTTTACCATCCTGAATTACTTGCTGCCGGCCCAGGACTTTTTGCCCATGCACGCTTCGGCGAACATTGGCAAAGACGGCGCGAGTGCAATTCTATTCGGTTTGTCGGGTACCGGTAAGACGACGCTTTCTGCAGACCCTGACCGCTTGCTCATCGGTGATGACGAGCACGCTTGGACGGCATCGGGTGTGTCTAACTTCGAGGGTGGGTGCTACGCAAAGCTTATTGACCTCAATAAGGATGCCGAGCCTGTCATCGCACGCGCGTTGTCCATGCCTGGCACGGTGATCGAGAACGTCCCCCCGCTGCCTGGTAAGCCGCTTTCGGAAACCGATCCCCAAGATCTAGACCTGAGTGATCAATCGATCACTGAAAACACACGGTTTAGCTACCCGCTGGAATGTAACCCCGGCGTTGCGCCTGGGGCGCAAGGCCCTCATCCCAACACTTTGGTATTCCTGACTGCAGATGCATTTGGGGTGTTGCCTCCGGTGTCGATCCTCGATGAGGACGAGGTGATTTTCCACTTCGTATCGGGTTTTACCGCGAAGTTGGCAGGCACCGAGGTTGGCGTCACTGAGCCCAAAGCGGCTTTCTCGGCATGTTTTGGCGCGCCATTTATGGCTCGACCGGCATCCGTGTATGCCCAGTTGCTAGCCGCTAAAGTGCGTGGTGCACATACGCGTTGCATATTGCTCAATACAGGATGGACGGGCGGGCCTTATGGCGTTGGTGAGCGCATTTCCATCAAACTCACCCGGGCTATGCTCAATGCAGCACTACGGGGTGATCTGCACGCGGAAGGCATGGAGTACAAAACCCATGACATCTTTGGCTTGAAGATGCCCACGAGTTGCCCGGATGTACCGGCGGAGATGCTCGACCCTCGAACGACCTGGGACGATCAAGCTGCGTATAACGCCAAAGCTCAGGAGCTCAAGTCTATGTTTATCCGCAATTTCGAAGACAAAGGCTTCGCCGATCTGGGCATTAAGAATGTCATGGCGGACGACTGAAAACGCGATATAATATCGCGCTTTCCTAAGGGAAAAATCAGTGGGCGATTAGCTCAGGGGTAGAGCACTGCTTTCACACGGCAGGGGTCGCAAGTTCAAATCTTGCATCGCCCACCACTGACATCACAAAAAGGAGCCAATGGCTCCTTTTTTTTGGGCAGCGCTTTGTCAGCGCGGCCTTATCGCTCGATGTTGTTGGCCCAGCTCTTTGCATTACTCAGTCCTGTGGCCGTCAGAGCGGTGCCCTTGCGAGCCCTATAGGAGCATGGCCCCTCACCGAGTGTCCATGATATTGCTAGCATTCCCCCCTTAGAAAAACGGGTGGGGACGACGGGATGCAAAGACGCCACTTTTTAGGATTATGCGCGGTTGGGCTGCCTGCGGCAGGGTGGTTACTCAGGCCTAGCGACGCTGGCGCCGCATACAGCTCAGAATTCGCTAGCTGGAACGAACAGCTTCGTCTGCACGGTGAGGGCCGGCCGAGGATGCTGCTGGATCTTAATGCTGTGGACCACAACCTTGCGTTGGTTCTGGCCAATTTGGGATCTCAAGACTCGCGCAAACATCTGCGCTTGGTGGTCAAGTCGCTGCCGAGCATAGAACTACTCGAGTACCTGATGCGGGCAGCTCAGACTGAGCGACTGATGGTGTTTGATTTACCAAGGCTGCAGGTTATTACTGAGGCACTTCCGCAGGTGGATGTGCTCATGGGCAAACCCATGCCTGTGGCTGCCGTGGCGGCGTATTACGACGGCCACGACTCTGGCTTTGATCCTGCGCGGCAGTTGCAATGGTTGGTGGACTCCCCGCAGCGTTTACAAGAGTATTTGGCACTCGCCAAAGCGCGTGATCTGCGCTTGAGTATCAATATTGAGCTCGATGTGGGACTGAGGCGCGGCGGTGTGACCGCCGGGACTGTCTTAGATGAGATGTTGTCCGTCATCCAAGCGCACCCCAAGCATCTTGTGTGGTCCGGCTTCATGGGCTACGACGCTCACGTGGTGAAAGTGCCAGACCTTATCGCTGATACCTCTACGCTGTTCAGACAGGCTATGCAGGCTTATAACGCCGCAGTCGCTCAGCTCAAGCAAGACTTTCCATCCCTTACGCAAAATCTTGCCGCCGACCGTCCGTGCCTAAATACGGCTGGCAGCCCGACATTCCGCCTGCATCAGCAAGAGACGCTATGCAATGAA
The DNA here is from genome assembly GCA_019192445.1 of Oceanococcus sp. HetDA_MAG_MS8. Classification (NCBI taxonomy): domain Bacteria; kingdom Pseudomonadati; phylum Pseudomonadota; class Gammaproteobacteria; order Chromatiales; family Oceanococcaceae; genus Oceanococcus; species Oceanococcus sp. HetDA_MAG_MS8. The sequence goes on along the minus strand of JAHCMK010000004.1, from coordinate 325,797 downwards.
GTCGCCGTTGGCTCGGGAATCGTGCAGCCCACAGATTTCGACATTCCCAGTTTGGAAGGGCACCGGCCCGCGTGCTTTATCGCCAGCCCGGTCCTGAAGCAACTGGGCGCTTTGGAGCTCCCGGGCAACCAACAATTAGGGGCCTTGTGGGCGCGCTGGGACGTCAATCAGAGGCGCCGCTACTTTATTTACGGTGGCGACTGGAAAGCCAAGTATTACCAGCCAGCAGGACTCCAGCCAAACCCCCTATACGGGCGCAGCACAAATCAAGATTTGGTTTGCAGCTCGCCGGCCACAGCTTTGAACGTTGGCGATCACGTTTTTTTACGGCCCACCCAAAGTGAACGTGTCTTGGCACAGTTTGGCGACCTGTTTATTTGTCGGGGGAGCACTCACCTGGATCAGTGGACGACAATGCGTGTCTAAGCCTCCGCGCCGCTATACTTTGCCACGTCGATTTGCCATGCGTATCAAGACCTTGGGCACCCAACGATGATCACTCCTGCTTTATCTTCCATTGCCAAAGGATGGTTGAGCCTGGAAACAGCAGACACTCCCATGCACATGGGCGGACTACTGTATTTCCGGGTGCCGAAGACTCAGTCTGCGACGGCCGTAGCGACTGCGCTCTACGAGAACTGGCTTGAAATCCCGCCGACAGTAGCGCCGTGGACATTACGCCTCAAGCGCTCCTGGGCGAACCGCAATCAATCCGCATGGCAGGTCGATGAGAGCCTGGAAATGGAGTACCACCTGCGGCACGCGGCCCTGCCTCGGCCAGGTGGCGAGCGTGAGCTTGGCGAGTTGATTTCTCGTTTGCATGGCCGCCCACTGGATCGCAGCCGACCTTTGTGGGAGTGCTACCTCATTGAAGGCCTGCATGGGAATCGCTTTGCGCTCTACCTCAAAATTCATCCGGCTCTCATCAGCGGTTTAGATTTTCTGGATGGCGTGCTCAGCGGCTTGAGTCAACGACCGACCAAGCAGGCTCAGCCGCCGTGGACAGCCTCCATCGCTTTACAGCCTAAAGGCGCCTTACTTAGCGATTGGCCTCACTGGGTGAAGCCTTTGTGGCGCCATCTGCGCGACGCGGTGAGTTCCTCTTTGCCCTGGGCCGGATTGCAGCATTCACCTAGCTCGGCGCTGAATGGCCGCATCAATGGGCTGCGTCGTTTTGCCACCCAGCGTTACTCTCGTGCCCGCCTCAGTGCCTTGGCCAAGCAGTTCCGGGTGAGTGATGAAGACATTTTGTACTACGCGGTGGGTAGTGCCTTAAGGCGATTTTTCAAAGAATATAATGCGTTGCCTGACGAGCCTTTGGTTGCCGTGGTGGCCGACCGCTCCCGCCAGGACGCCCTTTTGACGCCATTGCTCATTAGCTTGGGCACGCATCTGTGTAATCGGCGCGAGCGTCTTCAAGAAGTGCGGCACAGCCTTAGGGTAGCGCGGGGGATGGTTCAGGCACGCCCGGCTGCGGCTGCAAATGCCGAAGCGGCCATCGAGGTGATGCCGTATATCCTGCGCCAGCTATCGCGAATCGATCATCGCCTGCCCCCCATGTTTAACTTGGGTGTGGTGAACTACGAACGACCTCATCAACGCAGTTATCTGGGTAAGGCCCAGCTCGAGCAGGTGTTTCCAATGCCGATGCTACTGCAGGGCTCGGCTTTAGCGATTGCAAGCATTTCTGATCCAGACAACATCTTTGTCGGGCTGTGCGGCGCGCGCGATAATTTGCCGCACCTGCAACGTATTGCGGTGTATATGGATCGCGCACTTGAAGAGTTAGAAGAAGAGGGACTAGACGATGCCTAAAACAGCATTCAGCCCGCGCTCACTGGGTAATCTCAACCGGCGCGCGGCGCGCAGCCTGGGCAATGGTTTGGAATGGCTCTTCCAGCGTGACCAGCTTATTAAGTCTGGCAAGACTTGGTACGAACTGGTCTACGACGGCGACCCCATGGCAGTTCGCTACTACGGCCTCCCCGACGAAGCGCAGGTCACCTTGCCCGACGGTAGCGACATGCCCGTGTGTCGCGACCAGCACGCTGTCCCACTCATTTTGGTGCCACCGCTAGGGGTCACCACCGAGACTTTCGATTTGATGCCACAGCGCAGTCTAGTGCGCTATATGGCGGCGCGCGGCTTCAAGACCTATATGGTGGATTGGGGGCGGCCGCGGAAAAAGCACGCCCATCTAGGCTTGTACGATTACTCGCAGCGCATGCTCGCAAAAGCGATTGATAAGGTCCGCGCCCACTCTGGTTGCCAGGAAGTGAGCCTGTTCGGCTGGTGCATGGGTGGTCTGCTCTGCCTCATGCACCAAGGCCTGAATGGTGACCCCAATATCCGTAATATCGTCACCGTCGCCAGCCCCATTGATCTACGCGGTGGCGGCATGGTGGCTCAGGCTGCGCAGCTCATTGATGCACCAGCGCGTTTGGTACGTAAGTACACCAACTTGCGCTTGCAGATGCTCGACCCACGGGCCTTCAACATCCCACCATGGATGACCACTTTGGCCTTTAAGCTCACCGACCCCGTTGGCAGCGTGACGACCTACTGGGACTTGATCACGCGTTTGTCAGATCGTGAGTTTGTGGAGTCACACACCACCACTTCAGCCTATCTCAACAATATGCTGATGTACCCCGGTGGGGTGGTTCGCGATATGACCGAGAAAATGGCTATCGACAACACCCTGGCAACGGGGAAGCTGGACCTTGGAGAGGGCAAGATTGCTGATCTCGCCAACATTCAGTCCAATCTCTTGGTCTACGCGGGTGACCGAGACCACCTAGTGGCGGCAGAAATTGCATCGCGCAGCTTGGACTTGGTATCCAGCGAAGATAAGAGCTTCAGGGTTGCGCCCGGTGGGCATATGGGCGTGATATTAGGAGGCAAAGCCTATAGGTCGGTATGGTCCGAGTCGGCAGACTGGCTTGCCGAACGTTCTGCATTGCCCCTGGCTGAGGCGGCCTGAGCCGATGCGGGCCGTCGTTATACGGCATGTGGCCTTTGAAACTTTGGACGGCTTCGCCGGGCCATTTCTGCGCAGCGGATTTCAAACCCGACTCTGTGATGGCTGGGACCCTCAGGCTGTGCAGGAGCTGCGGACCGCGGATTGTGCAGTCTTGCTCGGTGGGCCCATCGGCGCGAATGACTACGCCAACTACCCCTATCTTCGAGAGCTGCAGGCTGCCTTAGTCGATCGGCTGAAGGCCGACAAACCCACCTTGGGTATCTGCTTGGGGGCGCAAATGATGGCGTTGGCTTTGGGCGGAGAGTTAATCCGGGGGAGCAGCTTAGAAATTGGTGCCGCGCCCATCACGCTAAGCACTCATGGAGAACAGTCTTGTTTGCAAATCTTCCAGCGCTTTCCTGAAGCCTGGCATTGGCATCAGGACCAGTTCAGTTTGCCGCCTGGCACGCGACCGCTCGCGTCGACCGAAACGACTGCAGTGCAGGCTTTTGATCGTGGCGAACACATTCTGGCATGCCAGTTTCATCCCGAGTTCGCCGGTGGTGTGGAGCCATGGCTAGTCGGGCATCACGTCGAGCTCATGCAGGCGAGGGTGCCCATAGCGGAACTTCGTGCGCAGGCTTTGCATCATAAGGTGGACTTTGCGCACAAAGCTGAGCATGTTGCGCAGGCGTGGCTGCATGGGTTTATGGATTGAACAATCCCAGTCTGCGGTCGCGATGCAAATCCGGCGGTAGGCCGAGCGTGGGCTGATATGGCGACATCCTTGCATGAGCTGCTCGGAACGGTTCTACGACTTTGGGCGAGTACAGGAAATGCGGCCGCAGCCCAGTTACACTTTCACTATTCGTCAGGTCGTTTTGGCGGTTACGCGCGAAATGTGCCTGTGAACTCTATTCAGCGGAAACGACAGTTTTATGGGCGAATCTAAGCCGACAATTACTTACACGATTACGGACGAAGCGCCAATGCTGGCGACTGCATCGTTCTTGCCGATCATCAGCGCCTACCTTGCCGCTGCAGGGGTGAAGGTTGATGTTGCTGATATCTCTCTAGCGGCACGTATTCTGTCTTCATTCCCCGACTACTTGAGCGAAGAGCAGCAAGTGCCTGATTATTTGGCGCAGTTGGCCGAGCTCACTCAAGACCCTGGCGCGAACATCATTAAACTGCCCAACATCAGTGCGGCAGTGGAGCAGCTGCGCAGCGCCATCAAAGAGCTGCAAAGTCAGGGCTATAAAATTCCGGATTACCCCATGGATGCCTCCGATGATAAGGAGCGTGAAATCCAAGGGCGTTACGCCAAAGTGCTCGGCAGCGCCGTGAACCCGGTGCTCCGCGAAGGTAATTCTGATCGCCGCGCACCGAAGGCGGTCAAAGAGTACGCGCGCAAGAATCCCCACTCCATGGGGGAGTGGAGCATGGCTTCGCGTACGCACGTGGCGCACATGCGCGAAGGCGATTTCTACCATGGCGAAAAGTCCATGACCGTAGACAAACCTTGCAGCGTGCGGATGGAGCTCATCACCAAGGATGGCGAAACGCATGTCCTCAAGCCCGAAGTGAAACTGCTGGCCGGTGAAGTCATCGACAGTATGTTTATGAGCAAGAAGGCGCTGGTGGAGTTTTACGAAGAGCAGATGCAGGACGCGCACGAGACTGGAATGCTGTTCTCACTGCACGTCAAAGCCACCATGATGAAGGTGTCCCACCCCATCGTGTTCGGCCATGCGGTGAAGACCTACTACAAAGAGGCCTTTGCCAAGCACAAGTTCTGGTTCGATACCCTGGGCGTCAACGTCAACAACGGCCTGGTGGATCTGTATCAGAAAATCGAGCTCCTGCCACGCTCCTTGCGTGAGGAAGTCATTCAGGATATGCACGCCTGCCACCAGCACCGGCCTGCGCTCGCCATGGTGGATTCCGCACGCGGTATCACCAACCTGCATGCCCCCAATGATGTGATTGTGGACGCATCCATGCCGGCGATGATTCGTGCCGGCGGCAAAATGTGGGGAGCAGACGGAAAGACTCACGATACCAAGGCGGTCATTCCGGAAAGCACCTTCGCCCGCATCTACCAGGAAGTCGTCAACTTCTGTAAAACCAACGGCGCTTTCGACCCACGCACCATGGGCACCGTGCCCAACGTGGGACTGATGGCGCAAAAGGCCGAAGAGTACGGCTCTCACGACAAAACCTTTGAAGTAGAAGCCGCTGGTGAGGCCCGTGTGGTGGACAACGCTACCGGTGAGGTCTTGATGACTTTGGAGGTGGAAGAGGGCGACATCTGGCGGATGTGCCAGGTCAAGGACGAGCCGATCCGCGACTGGGTCAAACTGGCCGTCAATCGGGCGCGCGCCTCCGGTATGCCGGCTGTGTTCTGGCTGGACCCCTACCGCCCCCACGAGGCGGAGATTCTCAAGAAGGTCCATGCTTACCTAGCCGAGCATGACACCGAGGGTTTGGACATCCGCACGATGTCCCAGGTCCGGGCCATGCGCTTCTCGCTGGAGCGGGCCTCGCGCGGGCTGGATACCATTGCCGTGACCGGCAACATCCTGCGTGATTACCTCACCGACCTCTTCCCCATCCTGGAGCTAGGTACCAGTGCCAAAATGCTGTCTATCGTGCCCTTGATGAAAGGTGGTGGCCTGTACGAAACCGGCGCTGGGGGCTCCGCACCCAAGCATGTGCAGCAGTTGGTGGAAGAGAATCACCTGCGCTGGGATTCGTTGGGCGAGTTTTTGGCCTTGGCCGCCAGCCTGGATGATCTGGGCATGAAGTTCGACCAGCCGCAAATTCGCATCATGGCGGACACGCTGGATGCTGCCACTGGCCGCTTACTGGATGAGGGTAAATCGCCCTCGCGCCGTACCGGCGAGCTGGACAACCGCGGCAGCCAGTATTTCTTGGCGCGCTACTGGGCCGAGGCTCTGGCCGAGCAATCCGACGATGCCGAGCTGCAGGCTTGCTTCAAGCCCATTGCTGAAGATCTCGCGGCTAAGGAAGAGCAAGTGCTTGATGAGCTCACGCAGATTCAGGGTAAGGCCGTGGATATTGGCGGTTACTTCTGGCCCAACAAAGCCAAATTGGCTGAGGTTATGCGCCCCAGCGCCACCTTCAACGCCGTACTGGAAAAACTCCCGGCTGCTTAGTGGCAATCGGTGCCGTGCGGCGGTGTGGATAATCTAGATCTAACAACGGCCCCTTCTGGGGCCGTTTTTTTTTGGACTACCCGAGCTAAGCGGTGTGTGGCTTAAGGGATGAGACTGAGCTGCTCAGGGGCTTGCGGGCGTTGATGCTTGCCGGGCTCGCTCGCGCAGGAAAGCCGCCAGACCCGGAAGATCATCGGTATTGATATGATCCAGGCTGGCGTCGGCGAGTACCGTCCAGAGCGCCTCACGTGCGGGTCCGGGCGCATCAGGTGTGGCCCAAAAACGCAAACGCGCTCCCAAGGCCTGGGTTTTTTCAATGGTGCTCAGCAACTTGGCCTGCTCCTCCTCGGGCATAGGACCCTCGCCTCGCCAGCGGAAATGATTCCCCCAGTTGTCGCTGATTAATGGCATCAGTTCTACCTGGGAGGGCGAGTCCAGGTCGGGCAAACGGCCATCGATAAAGGCCAGTCGCTGGGCCTGCGCCGCCAGGGTATTGGTGGGCCGATTGCCGGAGATCACCACGGTGACCATGCCGGGGTGGACCTCGCCGTCGGCATAGCGGGTGAGCATGGGGGCATAGTCTTCAAGAATGGGCTCGAGTACCAGCCAAGTGGTTTCCGCTTCGGTTTTGAAGTCAATAAGCAGTTGCAGTGGCGCCACTTGGTCGGGGTATAACTGCCCGTCCTGCTCAAAGCGCTCCCATAAGTGGTCGAGGTATAAACGGCGCAGTGTGCGTTCGGGACGAATGTCCTGCGGGTCGTGTGCTACATACAGGGTGGACACCAGCGGCAGAGCGACAGGCAGGGCGGCCATCATTTCCGGCGGTAGCGGCGCCGCGAAAACGTCCGCCTCCACGCTCATGAAGCCATGACTGAGGGCATCCAGCAGTGGCCGCGGATGCTCGTAGTCGTTGTGGGCATGGGCCTGAGCCAAAGCCATCGGCTCGGCAGGGTCCATAACCGTCTCCCGCGCGTCTGAGTGCATGCCGGGCTGTCCACCCTCACACGCCGTCAGGAGTAGGGCTGCAGCAACCAGCAGCGGGCTGGGGCGAGCACGTAGATGTCTGGTCATAGCGGGGTTCCGAACAGGGGAGCGGGTGCGGTTTCACTGCCGATCAATAGGTGCTGACTGTCCTGGCTGAAGTCCCCAGCCTCGATCTGGGGGTAGTCCGGTACCTTGATCACGCGCGGCGTTTGATTCAGGGCCTCCAGCCAGGGCTGGCCGGCGTCACGGGTGTAAACATAACTGCGGTCCAGAGTGACGATCACGGCTTTCGCGCCATCATCACTGAATGCAAACGCGGTGGGTGACACATTGGTGATGCCATCCACGCGGCTTCCGCCTTCCGGGATTGGCAGGCTTTGAATCTCGCCCAGAAATTCCGCCGTCACCAGGCCGCTGGCGTCCAGGGGCAGGCGATACAGACGGGGCAGAGCATCGCGTTTGGAAAGCAGGTAAATAAAGCCTTCTGCAGCATCCACGGCCACCCCTTCGCAGTCGCGGGGGCCGTCCGGGTACCGCAGGATTATGTGGCGGTGGACCGTGAGCGGGGCGCTCAGAGGTGGAGTCGATGTGGGCTCAGCCACGATGTACAGGTCCACGAAGGGCCGAAAGGCTCCGTTGTCGCCCACGTCTGCGAGTAGCAAAAAGCCCTGCTCGCCATCCCGCCAGGAGGCCATGTCTTCCCAATCCAGGGCGCCGGCCAGGAGTACGGGCAGCGTGCCCAGATCACGGCCCTGCTGATCGAAGGCGAACACGCGCGGCTGGTCGCCGGAGTCGTTCAGGCCGTAAAACACACCAGGGTGCAAGGCGCTGTTGGCCAGGCCACTGAGTTCGGCAATGTCAGCGTTCTGGGCCTGGAACTCTCCTTGCGGTGGCTGCGCACCATCGCGCACCAGCAGCAGCCGGGCCGGCTCGTCTGTGATCACGCCATCGACGCCCATTGCCAACAGTTCGCGCATGCGCGGGGCGTCATTAATGGTATACGGGCTGATGCGAAAACCACGACGGTGAATGTCGGCAACGATGTCGGCGTTGAGATTGCTGTGGCTGGGGTTGATCCAGTCGGCAAAGCCGCTGATGTCTGCCCAGGTTTCTTCGTCTTGCGGCGGGTTACCCAGCAGGCCGATGGGCACAGCCGGGTGAATATCGGCGTAGGTGCGCATGGATTCCCAGTCAAAGGAATGCACAATCAAGGGTTGCTGAGCTGCGCCATTGTTGACCCAGCCGGCGGCTTCTAGGTCACGCGCAATGGCCTCTTCAATGCCTGGGTATCTGCTAGGCCCTTTGACCTCTAGCAACAGGCCGGCCCGATCCCGCAACAGATTCAGGATGTCGGTCAAGGAGGGGACCGGCTCACCAGCATAGGAAAAGTTCAGCGGATCCTTGGAATAGCCAAACCAGGTGCCGGCATCCAGGGTGTAGAGTTCGGCGGCATCAAAGTCCCCTACATTCCAAGGCGCACCGACGGGGAAGCGTAGTGGGGCGTCCGTGGTGCGGGTCAAGGTCGTGTCGTGCATCAAAACGACCTCGCCATCGGCACTCATCTGTACATCAATTTCGACGAAGTCGGCTCCGGCCAATACGCCTAGGTCCACCGCAATGGCCGTGTTCTCTGGCGCAATAGCTGAGTAGCCGCGGTGGGCAATGACCAGCGGTACCGCTAAGGGTTGGAGTGCTTCGGAAGCTGACTGCCGGGATGAGGCGGGTAGGGAGGACTGACAGGCCGACAGCGTAAAAAGCATTGACCCCATCAGGGCCTTAACGATGAGGCCAACTGATGGATGAGCAGCGAGGTCCATGGCGTTGAGGTGGTTCTCCAGAGGCCGCCAAGGTTGCCACCCGAATATGACAACTTAACTGCGACACCACCATCACCAGTTTAGGTATTGAGTTCCAGTCTGGTTTGACCCACAGCCTTCCAGGAAAATCCCAGAACTAGAGTACGGATGGCTGACCCAGCGCCAGCCATCCTGTCCTTACTTCACGATAGGGGTTAGAACGCCTTATCGGCGCAGTGGCTCGTGGTCAGCGACATCAGGGTAGGCGAACAATTGACTGTAGCCGCCGCCCCAGGGGTCACCTTCGATTACCAGATACTCACGGAGCATGCTGTCGACGTCCTCATCGGCTGAGTAAGGCGTCGCTGCATAGGACAGGCTGAGGCCTGAGCCAAGCTCTAAGGACATGCGAGAAAAGTAGCCTCCGCCCCATGGGTCTCCTTGGGCAAGTACATATCCACCGCCCCACGGATCACCTTCTACAGAGGTGACTTTCTCCCAGGTGCTCCCAGGAAAATTGAGTGGGTCGTTATGGTCATCAGCAATAAAGTACTGTTGGCGTTCTTCGTCGAATCTTGCCCTGCCTAAAAAATGTGTCTTATCAGCCAGTTCCAAACTGATATCGAGGCCCACGTTTGCGCACTGGCTTGCGTCGCTCACTAAAGCAGCTTCGGCGTCCAAGAGCCCGGCGCCTTGCTGGAAGACACTGATCGCTGCTTCACCATTTGGATTAACCGCGGCTCGCGCAGTTGCAATGAGCTTGCATTTCACATCATCAGGTGTCAGGTGGGGCTGAGCTTGTAGCAATAGCGCCGCTACTCCACTGGTGATCGCCGCAGCTTGTGAGGTTCCTGATAGGGCATAAACTCCGCTTCGAACTTCGCCGGCTCCACCGTTACTCTGTGCCAAGGTGCTGCGTGGGTGCGCTGCGCCTAGAATCCGGTCTCCAGGAGCAACAAGGTCTGGTTTCACAAAAGCTTCGAGGGTAGGACCTGCCGCAGAGAACGAAGTGATGAAGTCATCACTGAGATTTCGGGGAGTTCCATTGTCACTCACAGCGCCAACGGTGATCACGTAAGGCAGATTTCCGGGCACCGTAATGCTTTGAGGGTCGGGCCCCGTATTCCCTGCAGAGGTGACCACCACGATGCCGGCATCCCATGCACGCATCACAGCTTGGTTTATGGGGTCATCCCAGTAGTGCGATTGCACTGGGGCGCCAAAAGACAGGTTCAGTACCCGAATATTGAGCTCGTTGGCATTCCGGATGACCCAATCAATACCCTCGAGCACATCAATATAGCGACCTAGACCATCGTCATCGAAAGCCCGCACCGAATAAATGTGCGCACCGGGAGCAACACCAGCTTGATGCTCCCGCCGGTCTGCACCCACGACGTGACTAATGAGGTGGCTTGCGTGCCCGTGTCGATCCTGACTGCCGCTCTGGAGCTCTGCGCCCTGAGGGGGAATGTCTTCACCAACGCTACTCACTTCACCAAAAACTCGTGGCAGGTTGGCCACCCGGCCCCAAACGCCGGTGTCGATGAATGCAACGCCTATCCCGGCGCCGTCGATGCCCATATTGTGGACGGCACTGGCGCGTACCCAGGGCACAACGGCCGCCGGTTGCCACTCTTGCTCGGGCTGAGATGCGTTGGAGTTCTCTCTGTCAGCAATGCTGAACAGAGGGCCGTCGGCAAACAACTTCAGCTGAGGGTTCTGCGCCTGAAGAGCCACGACTTCGCTAGCGCTAAGCCGCACGCCCCAAGTACCCAGGCTGGGCTGCTCGGAGATGATCCTAGCCCCGACTGCCTCCAGGGACTCCGCGACGTTTGGGCCCCAAGCAACATAGGCGAAGCGCTGCTCACCAGATAAGCTGACAGAAAAGTTCGCCGCGTAAGCAGCCAAACCGGTCGCAGCCACGGCAAAGCCGTAGCGTATCCAAGTGTTCATCCCAAGTGCTCCCTGCGAGTCGAGCTGCGCAATGCCGTAGCTTGCGCGATTTACCTTCAATGTAAGCAACTCCTGGGCCGATGTCTACCTTGTGCAGCTCCAGGATGGAGCCGCTATGCTGACGAGCATCGACCTAGCTCAGCTACTCGAGCCTGGACGCATAAGAAAAGAACCTAAAGCAGGGAAACAATTGACTCGTTCTCCGCCTCCGCGCGCTATTTTCGGTCGCATATCGCGCTTTCTTGTGACTGCCATAGCTGTCACAGTACTTGGCTGGGCGGAGTTATCAGCTGCCTCGATGCGGATGGGCTTCGACGCGTACAGCCAAAAAGCCGGGCTGAGGCAAGCCTCGGTCTACGCAGTGGTGCAGGATGTTTACGGGCAGATATGGGTAGGCACCGAAGCCGGGCTACATCGATTCGACGGATATCGATTTCGGCAGATTTCGGCCGAGTCAAAGGCGACTCAGTCGCAGTCAGATTGGGTTTACAGCATCCTGCCTATGCCGAACGGAGATTTGCTGCTGGGAACCCTCAACCGTGGGATCGTTAAATACGCTCGTAACGCTGGAGAGTTGGTCTCATTCTCTGGTAGCAGCAGCCCCACAAGTGCAATCCGTGATCTAGCCCAGGTCGCGCCCAACGAGATATGGGCAGCCACTTATGGTGATGGGGTTATGCGTATCTCCGCTGATGGGGACGTGCTCGGACTGATTAGCCTAGAAGGTGTTTCCGCGGATGCGCAATTCGTGCTCGATTTACAAGTTGCGTCGGACAAACGGGTCTATGCAGCAACGCTCGGTGGTGTAGTCGAACTTGATGCCGAGTCTGGCGTTGTGCGCCCTTTACTCGACGAAAGCAGGTCACCCTTCCGTTCGGAGTCTGGCGCCTTACACCTAGGCCCAGATGGTCAGCTTTGGGTTGGTACTCGTTTCGACGGGGTGTTTCGCTTGTCGGAGTCCGGCGTCCTTTTGCAAGTCGTAGACAAAATCGCAGGCCGGTCACTACAAGACATCCGCTCACTAACCACTCTGAGTTCTGGAGTAATTATTGCCGGAACTGGCGTCGGTCTGGCCTCAATGAGCGCAGCGTCTGGTACCTGGGAGTGGGTGATTGCCGAAGGCTTGGCAGACGACAAAGTTATGTCTCTGCTGGAGGATGGCGTCGGTGGGCTTTGGGTCGGTACTAAAGATGCTGGCTTGGGCTACTGGGACCAAAACGCCAGCTTATACGGCGTGTATTTGCCCACCCAGCTCGAGGATGCAACCGTAACGTCAGTAGCGTCAATCGATGAACAAACCCTGGCTATAGGGACTGTTGGCGCGGGCCTCAGACTTGCAAAAGTTGACGGCTCAGGAAGTTATCGAACCGTTAACCTTCAGGAACGAACCAACGTGATGGGCTTGCTATCACAAGGTTCTCTGGCGCGCCTTTGGATTGCAACTCGGTCATCTGGATTGTTGGCGCTGGACTCAGGCCTTGCTCAACATCGTTGGTTTCGCCGAGGGGATAACCCCGATACTTTGCGCACTGATGGTGTGATGAGCGTGGCTGAGTCTCGTACAGGGGAGATTTGGGTAGGGTCTTACCGCGGAGGTTTGGCACGGCTTCGCGGGAAGGAACTGCGCCTGCAGCGCCTTAATGTCATGCCACCTCAGCAGCAGTTGAATGAGGCTCTGCCTGGAAGTCTAGAATTCGATGAGTCTGGTGCATTGTGGGTAGGAACACGGGGATTGGGTTTGTTCTACATCTCCCCCGATGATGTAGAAGCACAAAATGAAGGGGTAACCGCCATTCCGGTTCGGTCCCCGGCGCAGGTGATCTATGGCATCGCAGCAGATCGACGCGGAGGGGTGTGGGTTGCCAGCGCAGATGCGGGGTTGTTACACGTCGACACGACATTCACAACTTCCACTCCCGACGTTCGTGTCATCCCACTCAGCGATGAACAAGACAGCTACACAGCATTTGATGTGGTTGTTGATGATGATCAATCGGTTTGGCTCAGTGCGGATTTTGGCCTGGGCCGCGTCTCGTCAAACCAGCAACATATCTTGAAGCTTCAGCGTAATCACCCTTCTTCTATCAGTGAGTACACCGCAGGTGCAGGCGCTCTACTCGAAGATGGGCGGGTGTTCTTTGGCGGCCGGCGGGGCTATAACCTTTTTGATCCTCGCGACCTGGTTTCTGCTGAAGCTTCTCCAAAACTGACTCTCACGGGCATAGAAACTATTGGGGACAACGCGAAGTTGTACCCGCACCCCGAGGCGCTGCCAGCCTTAGAACTGGATCACACCATTTCTGTGGTTCGCTTTGACTATGCATTAGCGGATTACGCAGCGCCCGAAGACAACCGCTTCACCTTCCAACTGGAGGGTTTTGACTCAGATTGGAGCCCGCTGACCAACCGCCATTCCAGCACCTACACGAACCTGGATGCTGGGGACTATGTTTTTAAGGTCCGGGCTATGAACAGTCTGGGTGTTTGGTCAGACCAAGTCCTAGAGGTGCCAGTTCGTGTGCGCCCTGCGCCGTGGGCAAGTTGGTGGGCGTACACCCTATACGCGGCGTTTTTCGTGGGTTTGATTTGGTTGGCGCTGCGTTGGCGCTTCCGCGAGCAGGAGCGAGAGGCGCGTATTAATCAGCTGGCTTATTACGATCAGGTCACTGGTATTCCTAACCGCTACTTATTCGAAGCTAGAGCAGACGCGGCCTTAACGCGGGCGATGGGGGCGGGGGAAGCCTTCTCGGTGTTGTGGCTACGTTTGGTACTAGCGCCACAAATGTCTGATCTACTGAATCCAGAGCAGCGCGATGAGGTGGCTCGCGCGCTCGCCGCTCGCTGCGTGCGCATCGTCCATGCTGGGTTTAATGAGCCCGGCAAACGGGATGTTGCGCGGATGGAGAGCTTGGGCTTTGCCGTATTTGTGCGCGATCAAGCTCGGGGCGAGCAAGCGCAGGCTTTGGCCGAGCGTTTAGTCAATGTGTTGGGGCAGCCGCTGACAGTGGCCGAGCAACTCGTGCCCATTGCTGCGCATATTGGTCTTGCAGCAGCGCCAGATGACGGCGACAAATTATCTGACCTCATGACCTATGCTCAGGCGGCAACATTCGACCCCGGACCACGCCAACAGAGTCGAATTGTTCGCTACCAAGCCAGCATGACTCAAACTGCGGCAGCAAGGGTGTCTTTAGAAAGTCGCTTACGTGAGGCTTTAGCGCAGAGCATCCTGCAGGTCTATTTTCAGCCCAGACTCAATCAGGATGGGCGCATCACAGGTGCCGAGGCCTTGTTGCGTTGGCCTGTGGCGGATGGTCCATGGCCCAGTCCGGCAGAGTTCGTGCCGCTGGCAGAGCAATCCGAGTTGATCGGAGTCTTGGATCGGTATGTTCTACGTAGGGTGTGCATCGCCATGCAGCGCTGGGCCAAGCAGGGTATTCCGGCTATTCCCATAGCCATCAATATGTCCGCGCGCAGTCTGGGGCCGGATGATCTCGTAGAAGATCTTCAAGCTCTGTGCGTAGATCATGGAATCTCTGCCGATAGCTTGGAAATCGAGCTGACGGAGTCTGCGGTTGTGGCCGACATGGAGCGTGTGCGGCGTAGCCTGGAGGCCCTGCAGCGAGCAGGCTGCAAGATTTCTTTGGATGACTTTGGGACTGGGTATTCTTCCCTGAGCCACCTACAGGCATTCGCTATCGACTGCTTAAAAATCGATCGTAGCTTTGTCGCGGAGGTGGATGCTGGTGGTCAGCCGGCGTCGATCTGTCAGGGCATCATCTCCTTAGCCCAGGGTTTGGGTATGCGTGTCGTGGCCGAGGGGGTTGAGACCCAAGCTCAATGGGACACACTGAAGAGAATGGGCTGCCCTGAGATGCAGGGGTTCTTATTTTCTCCGGCTGTTCCGGCAAGCGAGCTAGCCGCTTTGTTGGTCGAGCCTGTGGCCCAGCCGGTGAGCCAGCAATGAGTGCGGGGATGTCACCCTCGATTCAGCCGCCGCCCGGACGGGCGCGAGGCTTGGTTGTATTCGGCGTTGTCATGTTGCTGACAGCCGTTGGCTTGGCGGTGCAGGAAGCGCGGATGGTGTCGGCCCCGACGCTGCTGGGGTTTTCAGCACTGGCTCTGTTGGCGTCCAGTTGTGGTTTTGGGCCACCAGGGCTCGCCTACGTTTCCTTTGATCGTGCTGCCCAGTTTGCCGCCGTGTTTGTGGTGGGGCCTGAGTATGCGGCGGTTATTGCGGGGATTGTGGCCATCGTAGACCCCTGGCAGCGTCGGCGCTCTGGCCAGAGCTGGGGGGAAACTTTGGTTCTGGGCTGGAGTAACGTCGGGATTTCCGTGGGGGTGGTGTTTGTTGGGGGCGCAGTCTTCGAGGCGCTTGGCGGAAACGTCCCACTGCATTCTCTGGATTCTCGGCAAACCTTAGCTTTGCTAGCCACCGGCGCGGTGGTTTATGTCCTCAATGCCATTTTGTTGCTGGGGTGGCATCACGAGCCCGGGCAACGCAAAGTACTGCGGTTGTTCGACCCCTTCGCCACCTCAGTCCAGGTGTTTGCTTATCTCAGTGGGGTGCTGGTCGCGTGGTTATGGAGTAGCTCCTCGCCGCTACTGTTGCTGTTGGGGTTGGCCGTACTTAGCATTGCCATGCTCTTGATACGCCAACTCGGCATCATGCGACTGCACCTCGAAGATTTGGTGGCCAACCGCACCCGAGGTCTGGAAGAAAAGGCGCAAGCTTTGGATTACATGAGTCGAACAGACTCACTCACAGGCTTACCCAATCGGCGCGGTGCGGATCAGGTACTGCAGCAGGCTATGGCAGATGCACTGCGGCTGCGCACCCCGCTGAGCGTTGCAGTGGCTGATCTGGATCGCTTTAAGCCCATTAATGACGAGCATTCACATTTAGTGGGAGATCGGGTGCTGGAGCGAGTGGGCGAGCTTCTGGCTCCAGCAAACCACAAGCACATGCTTGCCGCGAGACGAGGCGGTGATGAGTTCATCTTCTGTTTCCCGCACACCTCCTTGGAGCAGGCGGCTCAGCGCTGTAATGAGTTACGTGATTCGCTGCGGAATACCCTCGTCGCCGACCTAGGACTTAAGCAGCCGCTTACCATGAGCGTGGGTGTGGCTCCCTTTCATGGACAGACCTTGGAGCAGCTCGTGGCCGAGGCCGATGAGGCGATGTACCAAGCGAAGGCAGCGGGACGCGATCAAACCATCGCAGCACCGTCGCAGCCCCTGCCAACCCAGGCCTATCGCGCTCTAAGTGATGACTAGTTAACCCTGCGCACGCTGGCGCCTAGGTATTAACCCGAAGCAGGGGCCTGTTTGGTGCGCTGCGCTGGATGGGATGGCTGCGGTTGGGCGCGCAATTCATATTCTTCCCAGCGCGGGCGATGCATCTCTGCACGGAACTGGCGCGGTCGCCAAGGGTAGATGTTGGGGATGCCATCACGGTCTAAGTACCAACTGTCGCAGCCTCCGGTGAACCACACGGTTCGCTGTGCGGCTTCGGCCATAGTGGCGTTGTATTGCGCGAAGGCCGTTTCCTTCGGCACAACCTCCGTCAAGCCTTCATCCCGCATCTTATTGAGTACGCTGATGAGATGGTCGATTTGATACTCACTAACCAGGATCAAAGAGATATTCCCCACCGGACCTGTAGGTCCTTCAACCATCCAAAAGTTGGGGAATCCGGGCACTCCTACCGAGCGATGAGCACGTGGGGTGCCGTTCCAAAATGTCTCCAAGTCGCGTCCATCTTCGCCGATGACCTGAGTGGGCAAAACAAATTTGGCCACGTCGAAGCCGGTCGCGAGTATCAGTACGTCCAGCTCATGCAGCTGCCCAGCCGCACTGCGCACGCCTTTGGTCTCGATGCGCTCAATGCCAGCCGTGCACAAATTTGCGTTGTCGCGACTGATCGCCGGATAAAAGTTCGAACAAAAAATGAGCCTTTTGCAGGCGGCTTGGTATTGCGGGCGGAGCTGCTCACGCAGCTTGGTATCTGTCACTTGTTTGCGTAGGTGGCGCTCGCAAGCCCACTGGATGTAGCGCAAGAACACCTTGTTTCCCAGGGTGGCTTCAGCAAACAGGTTTTCAATGGCCAGCAACCAAAACCAATAGCGCGCCGTATTCAATGCTGGAACTTTTCGCAGTAGCCAGCGCCATACACGGCTGTAGGCCACCTGCGGCAGCGGATGCATCCACTGCGGTGTGCGTTGGAAGAGGGTGAGCTGAGCAACCTGATCGGTTATGGCACCAACAATCTGCGCCGAGGTCGACCCCGTGCCAATAATGCCAACGCGTTTTCCGCGCAGGTCTAAGTTTTCGGGCCAGCGTGCTGTATGGAAAGCCTGCCCTTGGAACTGGTCCAAGCCCTTGAAGTCTGGCACCGCTGGGTGGTGAAGCACACCCGTAGCAGCGACGACTACGTCGAAGGTTTCAACATCGCCTTGGGCTGTATGCAGCTGCCAAATGGGCGCTTGATATTGCAGCTTGTCGACTACGCAATTAAACCGCACCACCGAGAGCACGTCGAAATCACGCGCCGTTTGTTCCATGTAGGCTTGAATTTCAGGGCCGTAGGCAAAGCGGTGCTTCCAGTTAGGGTTTTTCGCAAAGCTAAACGAGTACCAGGCCGCAGGGATGTCGCAAGACAGCCCGGGGTATCGGTTCTCCCGCCATGTGCCTCCCACCTTGTTGGCTTTTTCGAACACCGTCAGGTCGGTGTAGCCTGCTTTGCGCAGTTTCACCACCGCGGCAATACCACTCATGCCGGCGCCTATGATGGCAATGCGGGGCTGGCGCCCGCTACCTGACCACGGCGGTAGAGGATGTGGTGCCTGGGTCATTGGTCTGTCTCCGGAAGTGATGTCTGACGACAGCTTACGCCAGTGACCTTGCCTCACCTATGATGGAGAGGGTCAAACTATTGATAAAACGCGACAACTAGGAGCGGTGAATGAGTGCTGAGTTGCGGCCAACAATACGCGTGGGTCTTTGGTCGGCTAGACGGTTGGCTTACGGCGTTTTACCGCTTCTCAGCGCCCTTGAGAAACATGATGTGCACTTGGCTCCCATTTTGCGCCGGGCCGATATTGATGAATTCGGCCTTTACGACCCCACTTACACCATCGACATTGACCAAGAACTGCGTCTGCTCAAAGAGGGCTTTGCGGCGGTCGGTGATCCGGTATTCGGTCTGGAGTTGGCGAGTTACTACAGCTTGCGAAGTTTTTCCGCGCTGGGGCTGGCCATACAGGCCAGCCAGAACTTAGCGGAAGTACTGCAACTGGTGACGCAATTTCCTCAACTTGCATGGGGCGTCAGCGATGTGAAAGTCGAGTTTTCGGATGCCGAAGTAGCACTTCAGTTTGAACCGCACCCCTTGCTTGGCTCTTTGGGCATGGACTTGGTGGAAAGAGACATGCTGTGTGCCCTCAATATCCTCTGTGAATGTTTGGGCCAGCGTATTCAGCCAATCGCAGTGCAACTCATGCGCCCGCAGCCGTTACTGGCGACGCAGGCTCGGTATCAACGCTGCTTTGGGCGAACACCCCAGTGGGGCCATCACAGTCATCAGTTGCACTTCAAGCTTTGGGAGTTCAATCAACCCTTGCCGCAGGCTGACCAGCGCATTCAACGCTTTTATCGGGCCCAGTGTCAGCATATGGTTGAGGTGATTCATCAGCCTTTCAGCTTTGCTCAGAATATATTGCAGCGCTTGCACCAGGCGAGTCCCATTCCTGATTTGTCCACGCTTGCGCAACACATGTGGCTCAGCCCGCGGACCCTGCAGAGGCGGCTCAAGGCAGAGCACACAAGTTTCAGTCAGCTCTTGCAGCGTGCCCGCCTAGAGCGTGCTTTTGCACGTCTTCAAGAGCCCCAGACCAGCTTGGCGGGCTTGGCTGCAGAGCTGGGTTTTAGTGATGAGGTTGCGTTTAGTCATGCCTTCCAAAGCTGGACCGGTACATCCCCACGGGCTTGGCAAAAAACAGCAGGGCAATCTCCTACTGGCATCACTTGAAAGTTGATGGCTTGGGCCTATATGTCCGCCGCAGACCTGCCGGCGTGTATAGGAACAGCCTTCATGTTGATACCGTTTCCCACTGGGGAGAGTCGCTCTTGGGTGCACCCTTGTTTGCGCTGCGGCGCATGTTGCGCAAGCTTTAGGGCGTCTTTTTATTGGGCAGAGGCCAATGACGCAACGCGTGGAGGGGTGCCCGTGGAGCTTACGGAAGTATTGACCCCTCATCTGCGTGTGATGCGCGGCACCAATCAGCCTCAGCCACGCTGCATCGCTCTTGATGGGCACATTGGAGAAGCCGTCCGCTGCACCATTCATCCACAGCGGGCCTCCGTCTGCCGAGAGTTTGTTCCCAGCTTCGAAGACGGGCAGCACAACCCACGTTGCGATGAGGCCCGGGCGCGTTACCAACTGCCGCCCCTGACCCGTGCTGACTGGCAGGGCAAAGACCCAGATGAGCCAGAGCCCCTGGGGCCGTCGCCAAGGTGGCCAGAAGTGGCTTGAGTGCCGCTGTTGGCAGCTATAGCGACTGACAATGAAAGCGGCTGTCTAAATGCTATTCCACTATAGCTACACTACAGATCCCTGTTTTCTGAGTTGAGGAGATTGCAGTGAAAGTTTCGAATTCGTTGGTAGTGGCATTGGCCGCTACCACCTTACCAGTCTTCAGTGTCCATGCAGCGCATGGCGAAGGCATGGCCAAATCCGACCAATTTTGGTGGCCAGAGAAAGTTGACCTGCAGCCGTTGCGTCAACACGCTGCGGAATCCAACCCGCTGGGCGCCGACTTTGACTACGCCGCTGCCTTCGCCAGCCTGGATCTGGATCAGGTCAAAGCCGACATTGAAGCGGTACTGACCGAGTCCCAGCCCTGGTGGCCAGCCGATTACGGCAATTACGGCCCCTTCTTCATCCGTATGGCCTGGCACAGCGCAGGGACCTACCGGGTAGCCGATGGTCGTGGTGGCGCCGGTGGTGGCCAACAGCGTTTTGAGCCGCTGAATAGCTGGCCGGACAACGCCAATCTGGACAAGGCCCGCCGTCTGCTCTGGCCCGTCAAGCAAAAGTATGGCGCTAGCTTGTCCTGGGCAGATCTGATGGTGCTGGCCGGGAATGTCTCGCTGGAATCCATGGGCTTCAAGACCTTTGGCTTCGCAGGTGGTCGTACCGACGACTGGGAACCCGATTTGGTCTATTGGGGGCCAGAAAAGGTCTTCTTGGCCGATAAGCGCTACAAAAAAGGCCGCAAGCTGGAGCAGCCCTTGGCGGCCGTACAGATGGGGCTTATCTACGTGAACCCCGAAGGCCCCAACGGTAAGCCTGATCCGCTGGCCGCAGCTCAGGATATTCGCGAAACCTTCGGTCGCATGGCCATGAACGACGAAGAGACCGTGGCGCTGATCGCCGGCGGTCATACCTTCGGCAAAGCCCACGGCGCGCACAAGCCCGACGAATGCACGGGTGTGGAGCCAGCGGCGGCCGAGCTGGAGGAACAGGGCTTTGGCTGGACCAACAAGTGCGGCAAAGGCCACTCCGAAGACACCGTGACCAGCGGCCTGGAAGGCGCCTGGACGGCCACCCCCACACAGTGGAGCATGCAGTACCTGCAAAACCTCTTCAATTTTGAATGGGTGCAAACGCGCAGCCCGGGCGGCGGCGTGCAGTGGGTGCCCAAAAATGCCGATCAGGTGAAGTTCGTGCCGGATGCCCATGTCGAAGGCAAGCGGCATGCGCCGATCATGTTTACCACCGATCTCTCACTGAAGTTCGATCCGGCGTACCGCGAAATCTCCATGCGCTTCAAGGACAACCCGGAGCAGTTTGAAGAGGCCTTCGCTAAGGCCTGGTTCAAGCTTACCCACCGGGATATGGGCCCGCGGGCGCGCTATGTGGGTAGTGATGTGCCCAGCGAAGTGCTGAGCTGGCAGGACCCCATCCCGGCTGTGGACTATCGCCTGATCAGCCAACGCGATGCACGCAAGCTCAAGCGGCAGATTCTGGAATCGGAGCTGACCGTGCCGGAACTGGTGCGTGCGGCGTGGGCCTCCGCCGCCAGCTATCGGGATACCGATATGCGGGGCGGAACCAACGGCGCGCGTGTGGCTTTGGCCCCGCAGAACAATTGGCCGGCCAACAACCCTCAGGAATTGGCCAAGGTGTTGGAAGTTCTGGAAGGCATTCAGACCGAGTTCAATGACTCCCGCCTGTTCAACAAGCGCGTGTCGCTGGCCGATATGATCGTGCTGGGCGGTGGGGCAGCGATTGAAGAAGCCGCACGCCGGGCTGGGCTGGATATCGAAGTGCCCTTCACGCCGGGCCGGGGCGATGCCACGGCCGAGCAAACCGATGTGGCCTCCTTTGCCGAGCTGGAGCCCAAGGCTGATGCCTTCCGTAACTACTACAGCAACGAAGCGCGTCTGTCGCCGGTGCATGCCCTGGTGGATCGGGCCAACTTGCTGGGTCTGAACGTGCCCGAAACCACCGTACTCCTGGGCGGCATGCGGGTGCTGGGCGCCAACACGGGCGGAGCGGAGCATGGCGTGTTCACCGACCGCGTGGGCACGCTGAGCACTGACTTCTTCGTCAACCTGTTGGATATGAGTGTGGTCTGGACGCCTTCGGCCGAAGCTCCTTATCTCTACGAAGGGCGCGACCGCGCCAGCGGCGAGCTGCGCTGGACGGCCACGCCGGTGGACCTGTTGGTGGGCTCCCATTCCGAGCTACGGGCCATTGCCGAAGTCTATGGCGCGAACGATGGCCAACAACGTTTCATGCAGGACTTCGTAGAAGCCTGGGTCAAGGTCATGAACCAGGGTCGTTTCGACCGCGTTTAAGCCGGAGCCTCAGCTCCTAAGAAAAGGGCGTAGCAGCGTGAGCTGCTACGCCCTTTTTTTGTAATTGCCGTCTTTTCTAGGACATTGGATTACCTCGGCTCATAACCACACGCGCCCTCGCTAGGGTGTGGTACCAGGTACTGTACGAGGGACATTGGCTGCAGATTTAGTGTTCAGAGCCAAGCCAGAGGCATGTTGGTCTGTTGGGTCCGCTGTCCTTCGCGCCGCTGCGCGGTGTCCTCCGTCGCCTTGCGCTCAGGTAGTGGCCGGCTTGCCGCGACGTCCTGTCGCGGCTAGCCTCAATCGGCCGTCCATGGCCGATTGACCACAGTCGCTACAAGGCGCCTACGGCGCTGCGGAATGCGGCCCCAACAGACCAACACGCCTCTCTGAACCGTTGCCAAACGAAGACCACTCCAAACCACACCGTCGAAGCAAAAATTACGACGGGAGGGCGTAGTCCCAAGCTGCGATAATGGGGAGCGCCTGCCGGGAGTGGGCGCATGGTGCGAAAGGAGTCCCCATGACGAAGCGAAGCGGCCCGGTGCGGGCGCTACTCATCACGATTGCAAGTTTGCTATTGGCCGCGGGTTGCGGCGGTGGCCGGCCTGGTTCAGCCCAGGAGCCGTCCGGAGGCCAAGCTCCGCTGCAGGCGCAGTTAGCGAGCAAAACCACCTTGGGTGCCTGCGCCCTGCAAAGCCCGCTGCGCGAGCTGGGGCCGGGGCGCGACTTGCCAGGGCGGGTCGATTTAGAGCCGGCTGCGCTGGTTGAACGCCCGGCATCGGCCAGCCTTAACTCGGGGGCCTGCGCACAGAACGAGCAGTACCTGATGGGCAGCGGCGTGCAGGACATGACCGGTCCCGCCGGTGACAGCATCTCGGCGGGCTATGAAGCGCCGGATCATGTGTTGCGCGGTATTCACTTGCGTCAATTTGCCCGGGCCTTCGCCCTGCGCGACCCCTGCAGCGGCCGCAGCCAGGTGATCGCCGTGACCGAAACGGGCTTCATGACTCAGGGTACGCGCCAGACTGTGCTGGACCTGGTGGCCGCAGACCCGGAGCTGGCTCCGCATTACGGCCCCGATAACATCATGCTCAGCGCCACCCATACCCATTCCGGACCGGGTGGGGAGGCGCACCACACCGCCTTCAATCTTTTCCGTTTGGGGTACGACGCCCTGGTTCACGAGGTGTATACGCAGGCGATCTACAAGGCCATCCGGCAGGCGCATGTGAATCTCGAAGCCCACCCCGAGCCGGGCACCATTCGCCTGGCGCTGGGCGAGCTGCTCAACGCCAATGACAACCGCTCCGAGCCGGCCTATGCCAATAACCCCGAGAGTGAGCGCCAGGAATGGTTGAACCAGAGTGGTGACGAGGTGCGGGTGAACAAGCGCATGCTCCAACTGCGCTTCGACCGGGCCAACGGCCGTTCCATCGGCTTGCTCAACTTCTTCGGCGTGCACACCGTGTCCGTAGGTACGGCAGAGCCTTTGATCAGTTCGGATAACAAAGGCCTAGCGGCGCGGGCCTTCGAGGCCATGATGCAAACCGACTATACGGCGCCGGATGGCCAGGATCGCTTCGTTGCGGCCTTCGCCCAGTCGGATGAAGGCGATGCCAGCCCCAATCTGTGTTTTCGGGAGCATCCTTTTCCCGATCCTCGTATTGGCTGCGGTGAGAATACTTTGCAGTCCAATGCCGCCCATGGGGTGAAACAGTTGGCGCGGGCGATTGAGCTCTACGACGGCGGCGGTGTACGCATTCGCGGCGAGCTCGACAGCCGTCTGATGCACGCCCCCATGGACAGCATCGAGGTGAGCGACCCGGTGATTCTGGACAGCCTGCAGCATCCCGCCGCGCTGGACGACGCCGACAAGCGCACCTGCAGCGCAGCATTGGGATATTCCATGGCCGCCGGCGCGGAAGACCAGCGTGGCCCCTCCCAAGAGGGGGTGACCTGCGCCGACGTCAATCTACTGGATGCCCTGGCCACCGATATCGCACTGGCTTTGGAAACCGCAGCCGCCAATGCCAGCGGTAGTGGTTACCCGGTCATTCCGGCCTCAACCGTGGGCAGCAGTCTGGGCTGTGCGCTGACGGGGGGATTGGGTGCCTTGCCGGGCTTGCCCGATGCCGATTACAGCTGCCATGCCGAAAAACCCATCCTGTTCCCCATTGGCAGCACCGACTTCATTTCCAATAGCGATTTGCCCCTGCAGATCCTGAGTCTGGGCCAACTGGCTATCGTGGCATTGCCCTGGGAGGTCACCACCATGGCCGCTCGGCGAATTCGCGAGACCGTGATGGCTGAGCTGCGCGGAGCGGGCATCGACTATGTGGTGGTCGCGGCCTTGAGTAATGATTTCGTGCAGTACCTCACCACGCGTGAGGAATACGCCACTCAGCAATACGAAGCAGCGTCCACCCATTTTGGCCCCTGGACCCTGGCGGCCGTGCGCCAGGAGCTGCGCCAGTTGGCCATCAGCCTGCGCGACGGTCAGCCCGCACCCGCCGGCGTGCCCGCGCCACGCACCACGCCGCCGCCTCCTGCTCGTTTGCCGTATATCGCGGCCGATGCCCGGCCCGGCGGCGCCGAGTTTGGCGCCGTGCTCGAGGATGCAGCGGAGGCCTACGCGCCAGGAGAGACTGTGGAGGTTCGCTTTGCCGGCGCGCATCCGCGCAATGACACCGCCGAGGTCTTGAATCGTGGTTATGTCTTCGCCGAGCGTCAGGTGGGGCCAGAGCAATGGGAGGTGGTCGCCCAAGACTGGGACCCCGGCCTGATCTTCTACTGGCGGCCCACACCAGAAAGCCCGGTGGCCGGTCAAACCCTGCCTGGACGTCAGTCCGAGATTGAGGTGATCTGGCATCTGCCGGCCAACCTGCCTGCAGGCCAGTACCGCATCCGCTATGCCGGCACGGCTGTGCCGGCCCTTATCGAAGCCGATGCGGGGCAGCGTCAGAGCTTCAGCGGGGTGAGTCGGGTGTTTACCGTGGACGGGCCACAATCCGAGTGTCCGGGCTATCCGGCCTGGTTTTAGGGCATGGGCTGAGGTGCAGGAGCCCGTTGGGGTTTGGAAGGAGAGCTTTGATACTGCCTGGGTGTTCGACTATAGCGAGGCCGGCGCTGCTTCAGAGTCGAATGCAGTCGGGGAGTCAGGCAGGCGTTGGGCTTGGCGCATGGGCTTCGCCCTGAGGTGCTGTGGGTGCTTGAGCTGCGCTCATCAGCTTGTCATCTTTGCAGCCTAAGCTTGTGAGTCCCGTGCTCCGAGAACCTCCCAATGCGCGCTCTTTATTCGGTGGCAGTGGCCGCACTGCTGACAGCTTGTGGCTCTAGTACTACCGGCGGTCGTGATGACGACCCGGCAACAGATACGGCACCCACGCCATCGCCGAGCCCGGTGGCGGTCATGCCCACACCGAACCCGAGCTTAGCTCCGCTCAAGACCGACCAAGTCATCGTGGCGCACCGGGGTGCATCGGGCCATGCGCCGGAACACACCTTGGCGGCCTATGACCTGGCCATCCAGATGGGTGCGGAGTACATCGAGCAGGATGTGCTGCCCACGGCGGACGGAGTTCTGGTCTGCATCCATGATGACACTTTGGATCGCACAGCCCGCGGCCCGGCCGAAAACTGCAGCGGCAATGTCTCCGACAAAACCCTGGAGCAGCTCAAGACCTGTGACATGGGCTCATGGTTTAACGAGCGCTATCCAGACAAGGCCAAGCCGGAATATGTGGGGTTGCCCATCCCCACGCTGGAAGAAGTGTTTCAGCGTTATGGCCAGGCGGCCAAGTACTACATCGAGATCAAGCCCAACATCACCACGGGTGGGGCTGTAGAGCAAACCCTGTTAGATTTGATTAAGGCCTACGACCTCTATGAGGGCATGGTGGAACAGCGGCAGGTACTGGTGCAGTCTTTTATCCCCACCTCTTTGCTGAACATGTTTGCGCTGGATCCTCAGGTTCCACTGATCCAGCTGTTTGCAGCAGGCACCAATATCGCCGCGCCCCTGGCTTCGGCTTACAGTTTTGGAATTGGCCCCAACCGGGCCGAGCTGAATGCCTTCACGGTCGATCAGGCGCACCAGCTCGGCATGGCTATTCACCCCTACACCATCAATGCTGAAGAGGATCTGCGCAGTGCCGCCAGCCTGTGCGTGGACGGCCTGTTTACCGATTATCCGGACCGCTATAGGGCTGTACTTAGCGAGACGGATTTCGGCTGCCCGGCGCCCATTCGTTAGTTGAGCTGGAGCAGGGCATGACTAGTACTGTTCGATACGGGGCGGGGTTGTTTGTCCTGGCCGCACTGGTGTCCTGCGAGGGCGGTCGCAATGCGGTCGACTTGAACGCCCCAGGCCGCGAGACTACTCCTGACCAGAGTCTGGCTCTGACCATTCAGGGTCAGGGGCAGGTGGTCTCATCGCCACGCGGCTTGGACTGCTTGAACAGTTGTACGCAGCCGCTTGCCGAGCCCGCCACTCTGGAAGCGGTGCCTGCGCGCGGTTGGCAGTTTGCGGGCTGGGAGGGCGACTGCCAGAGCACGGAAGCGCAGCAGTGCCAGTTGGCCGGTCCGCAGGCGCGGGTCACCGCGCGCTTTGTTCCCGCGCCCAAAGCGGCCCCCGGGCAACGCTACTCTGGGGATATGCATACACATTCCGATCATTCCAGCGACGGCAGTTTGATTCGCCAAGGTTTTGATGACGCAGCCCCCGGCAATATGCCGCTCAAGGACATCATTACCCTGGTGGAAGCTCTGGGCTCTCTGGACTTCCTGCCGTTTACCGACCACCGGACTTACGACCACCACTATGACCCCAACTGGCGCTCCGAGCGCCTGTTGCTCATCCCCGGCGAAGAGGCCAACGGGCGGCCGCATGCCACCGTACACGGCGCGGTCGACATGATCGATCAAAACGCCAGCCTGGCCGAGGCCCTCGAAAGCCGCGTGGTTCAGGAGTCGATCTGGATGGCTCATAGTCAGGGAGCGGCCTGGGTGACAGCGCATCCGGATCGTGACTCCACCGACGATGACAACAACCCCACGGACCGTGCCGACGCCATTGGTGTGGATCTGGTCGAGGTCTGGAATCGGGCCGAAAACGCCGAGCTGGAAATCGATTACGCCGAAAATCGCTGGAATGCCGGCTGGCGTTTTGGTGTGGCGGGTGCCAGTGACAATCACTTCAAAGAGCTGTGGGCGCTGGGTGGGACTCCGGGGCGCCCGGCCACCGAAGTGCTGGCGCCAGCGTTCAGTGAGCGGGCCTTGCTGGACGCCATGCGTGGCGCGCGCACCTCCATATTCTCGCGCGAGCAGGCCTCGGTACGGCTGCGGATGCGGGCCGACTTCGATGATGAGGCTGACTTCGAATTTCAAGCCGGTGATGAGGTCTTTGTTCCGACTGGCAGCAGTGGGCGCCTGCAAATTGAAGCCGTTAACGGCATCGGCACACGCATTCTGGTGTACGCCGCGCCTGGGCGGTCAGCCGGCCCTATTGCCGAGTTCTTCCCGACGTCTGTGGGCAGCGAAGTCTTCACTCTGGAGCTGACCACGCCGGATACGCCGACCTGGTATCGGGCTGAAGCGCGCAGCATCGGTTTGACGGAGCCGGCGAGCATCCTCTTTGGTGTGGCCTTGGGACCCTACGATTTCGAGAATCTCTCGCAAGAGCTGTTTGATCAACTGCGTGCTATCACATCGCCCATCTTTGTCTCGGAAGCCCCCGTCACACCGGTCGGGCCAGCCACACCCCCACCCGATGGGGGGCAGCCCGATGCGGCGGAATATGTGTTGGGCGCTCCGGGCGAATTTGCAGGCTTTCCTGATGCGGTCGCTGTGGATGCCACTTTACATGTGGTCGCCGAGCGACATAGTGACCGTGCAACAACAGTGCACTACCGCCGCCGCGATGGAGATGGTCGCTGGCAGTCCAGCCTGACATTGAATCAGTTCAGCAGCGGACGATTTCCTGCCATTGCCGCCCGCGGGGATCTGGTGGCGGTGGTCTGGCAAGACGAGCGTGCGGGACAGATTCCACGCCAGCCGGCGGTCTATGCCCGCCTCAGTCAGGATGCCGGACATAGCTTCGGGCCGGAGATTGCGGTAGCCACTCCCGATGGGCAGGCCATGCATCCGGATGTGGCCATCGACACCGCTGGAGTGGTGCATGTGGTCTGGCAGCAAATCGTGCCGGAGCAGCCCTACGACATCTTTGCCGCTAGCCTGAACCCGTCGGGGGCGGTGTCCGCGCCGCGTAACCTCAGTCGCAGCGATAAAGCATTTAATGAAGCCAACCCGCTGGATGCGCGCAGCGCCCGCTTCCCGGCATCGGTGAAGCCCGCTGTAGCCGCAGCGCTGGATGGCAGCGTGTGGGTGGCCTGGCAAGACAACCGTTTTGATCTGGATCCCCTGTGGACCGGGCAGGCTAGCTACGGCGAAGGAACCAACCCCGACGACTGGCAAATCGCTGTACGCAGCTTGGCCGAAGGCAGCCCCATTCGCTACCTGGGAGCGGCCGATCGCGCCGACCGTCACGTAGATATCGCCGTGGATACGCTGGGCACCGTGCACCTAGCCTGGGATAGCAAGCCGCTACAGGCTGCGGGGGCGAATTTGGAAGTTGTGGCCAGTCATCGCAAACCGCAAGACGAGCAGTTCTCGGCACCCGTGTCGGTGTCGCGGCAGCCGGCCAGCTCTGCGACCCGGCCTCGTTTAGCGGCTCAAGCGTCCTTCGGTATGCGCATGACCTGGTTTGATAGCCGCAGTGCAGATTGGCGCTGGCGCGCGATGGTGGCGGATTTTCAGCATGGCTGGTCCGAGGGGCGTTTGATCCCCAGCCCCGGTGTGAATACCTGGCCAGTCCTGGCCGGTGAGTACCTGCTCTTGGCCTCCACCCGCAATGCGCAGCGGCTGCAGCGTGACCGCACCCAGCAGATCTATGCCGTGGCTCTCAATGAGGCAGCGGATAAACCAGTAAGCGCGTCTGCTTTGGTGAAGTCGGCTTTGAGGTTGGCGGTGTGTCCCGAGTGTGAGGAGCAGCATGACTGCTTCGATGAGCACCCCTACAACGAGGCGGTTATGTCCTTTGGGAATTTTCAGTAGCCGCAAACCCGAGCCCTGAATCACATCAGCCGACGTCGGCTTTTTTAGTCTGCCCGCGAAAACCGGCCAGGAAACTTCTCTTCAAGCAGTTCTCCCAGTGCAGCTTTGGTGAGAGGCTTGTTCAAAAAACCAGCCAGTTCCTTGCGTTGGTCGGCGGCAGCTTGATCGTCTGGATGCAGAGAAGTGGTCAGCATCATTACCACGATGGTGCCTTGCATGGCGTCTTCCATGGCTTCCAACTGGTCTAAGAACTCCCAGCCATTCATGCGGGGCATGTTGATGTCGAGGAAGATAAGCTCGGGCATGCGCCGCTCTGGCGAGGCCGCAATGTCTTGAAGGTATTCCAACGCCTGGGCGCCATCTTCGGCCACGGTAATCTTGCCCGCGGCGTGTAGACGTTCTATGACCGACTTGTGAATAAAGTTATCTGCCGGGTTGTCATCCACCAGCAGAATTTCATGCAATGCGCTCAATGCTTTAGATCCTTCAAGGTCATATGAAAGCAGGCTCCAGTCTGGTCGTTTTTATCAAGCCAAATTTCACCATGGTGCATCGCGACCACCTTACGGCAACTGGCTAGGCCGATTCCAGCACCTGGTGTGGATGCGGTATTTCTCCCGCGGTGAAATACGGTGAATACTTTGTCCACATCCTGGGGCGCAATTCCGGGGCCGTTATCGCAAAAGCTCAATTGCCACTCACCTGGCTCTATGGAGCGACACCCGATCTCGATGATGGGTTTGCTGGGGGGAACATGAAACTGCAGAGCGTTCTTCAGCAGGTTGAAGAAGAGCAGCTCTAGCTGATCACGGTAGCCGTGAATTGTCGGCAGCGTGTGCAGGATATGAATACTGGCACCGGCTTGCTCTAAGTCGTCTGCGAGGTCTTGTTGGGCACCTTGAAACACTAAGTGGAGATCAATGGGCTCAATGACGCTGTCTGCACCCAGGCGCATGTGTTTGAGCATGGCGCTGAGCAGGCGGACCTGTCGCTGGATCATGCTCTCGATCTTGCCTAAGGCTTCACGGCTATCTGGAGTAAGGCGGTTCTGGACGTTATTGGTGATAGTCGCGAGCTGCCGATGAATAGCCCTGGTAGGGCGTTTGATCTCCTCTCCGGCGAAGACCGCAAATTGCTCCAGCTCATCATGGCTAAGCAGCAACTGGTTTTGTTTTTCTTGTAGTCGCCGCAGTAGGCGCTCCAAGCTTTGATAAAGCTGACGCACTTCAGGAGCTGAGCCATGCAGTGGGGGAAGAGAGGGCTGTTCGAGTTCGAGGTCTTGTAGTGCTGACGCCAGGGTCCCGATAGGGCGGGTGATGCTGCGGGCGAATAACCATGTGACTAGGCTGGTGAGCGCAAGCATCAGCAATAAGCTTCCGGTGCTTTTTTGCAGGATGCTCTGCAACACCAGGTTCGATGCTTGGATGGGAGATTGGATAATTAGTCCCAACAGCTGGCGCTGTTCCGGAGTGCCGTACAACAAGGTTTGCACACCGGTTAAGAAGCCACCCTGCTGATATAAGCTAGGCCCGTCGGAATGCGCCGAGGGCGTCAGTTTAGACTGCAGCTCAGGTACGAGATTTGTTGCCGTCGCTGTACGGCCATGGTCGAAGGCGTACCGTGGTCCATCATCGGCACGCAGTAAATACTCGCCACGCTGATTAACCACGCTCAGCAAGTAGCCAGGAGGAGGAGCATGTTCGCCTCCGTGCAGGATGTAGTCGGCATCCACGTTAATGAGCAACACAGCCACGGCCTTCTGAGAGTCACTAGGGCCTAGGGCAATACCTGCCCGCAGCACCGGCTGCTCAGGCTGCTGTAACTGCGCAAACTCTCGGTTGAGCGAGGGGCTGCCCATCCACACTTCTCCAGGC
Source organism: Oceanococcus sp. HetDA_MAG_MS8 (assembly GCA_019192445.1). Classification (NCBI taxonomy): domain Bacteria; kingdom Pseudomonadati; phylum Pseudomonadota; class Gammaproteobacteria; order Chromatiales; family Oceanococcaceae; genus Oceanococcus; species Oceanococcus sp. HetDA_MAG_MS8. Next base: position 295,070 of record JAHCMK010000004.1, on the reverse strand, counting down.
GGATGCTCCACTGCCGCCTGGAAATAAGGACGGTGCGCCTTATGTTGCAGCGCTGCAGGCTTGCGAATGGGCCAATCGAAATGCGGGCGCTCCAGACGAATGAGCTCTGCACCGCTAGAGTTGGCATTGAGCAGACGCAGCTGCAGATAATGCGGGCGGCTCAGTAGTAGCCCGCGAAAAACCTCGGCGATGCTATCCATCGTGGTTTGAGGAAGCCCTTGGGCATTGATTCCCCCACTTGGTAGGGGCTGAGTGTGAACCAGCTCTTGCATCGCTGGCAGGCTATGCAGCAATTGCAGGTCGCGTTCAATCTCGTTCAAGATGCCGCGGACGCGTTCGGCGTGCGCGCTTAGCTGGGACTGCACCCCGCCTTCCAGCATGCGCTGTGATTGATGCGCAATTTCTTTGCTGAGTATGGCCGTGGTGAGCGCCGCCACAATCACGACCACGCCTCCCATAAGAAGGCCCAGGCGCCAATGCAGGGGTAGTTTGCTCAGTACCACGACCAGCAGCTGGTATTTTTAACCCAGGCGTTTTGGTCGCATACGGGGCGTAGCATCACGTTGCCATGGTGGTTGGTCATGGTTGCCAGCGCCGCCACACGCGCTTTCTCCTTCACACGCTTGATGGATTTCGAATAACAGCTTCCATGTCAGGCCGTGAAAGAAGAGTAAAGACCGTTGACTTAGTCCAGGTCGATCACAACCTTGCCTCGGCTTCGTCCGGAGCGGCTACGCTCATAGGCTTGCTGAGCATTGCTCAGCGGGTACACGCTATCAATCACTGGCGCGAGGCTGCCAGCGGCGATTAAGGAATTCAGAGTCTGCAAATCTTGGGTATGAGATTCCACGATCACAATTTGACTCCGCGGGTCACGCGCGCGAATCACTCCCCAGTAAGCACGGGCATTACCCCCTGTGGAAACGAACCAGGACCCCGGTGCGCGCAGAGCATGACAGCTCTGCGGAGTCTCAAAGCTGGTGACGTCGAAGATCAGGTCATATTGGCCCTGACTTCGCCACTCGTCACCCACGGTGTAATCGATGACATGCTGGGCGCCAAGGCTTTGTACTAACTCACGGTTTCGACCGCTACATACGGCGGTGACCTCACAACGCCAGGCCGCTGCAATTTGCACCGCAAAAGTGCCAACTCCGCCCGAGGCACCGATGATGAGTACCCGCGAACCCGACTTGGCCTGGCCCTTGTTCAGGCCCTGCAGGGCTGTTTGCGCAGCCAGTGGCATGCTCGCAGCCTCTACCCAGCTGAGGCTAGGTGGTTTGTGCGCGATGCGGGCCTCGTTGATGACGGCTACTTCTGCGAGGGCGGCCGTCCGTGGGCGCATATCCATGCCATATACAGCGTCGCCAATTTCAAACTGGCTGACCTTATCGCCAACGCCAATCACTTCTGCCGCGAGGTCGTCGCCGAATAGCGGTGGCAGCCACCGCTCCGGCACAGGCGCCAAAGCTCGTGCCGCATTCCAGTTGAGTTTCCAGTCTTTGGGATTCACCGAAGTGGCATGAACCCGCACCTGAACCTCAAGGCCACGCGGTTGTGGTGGAGCTTTGACGGTTGAATGTAAGCGAGTTGGCTGGCGCCAATGCTTGAGTGCTATGGCATGCATGTTCAATGGCTGAGCTTATGCGGTGAGATGGTCATCCAACACCCTGAGGAAATCTGCGGGCTCTGGACGAATACGGTAGTTGGAGCTGAGGTCGGCGTACAGGACAACGCCCGAGGCATTGGTAATGAAGACCGTAGGAAGGGGGACGTCGCTGTCGTAGCCCAGCGCCTGTAAGCCGGTCGGCAGACCGTTTGCAGCGAAAATTCGCAGGCGTTTAGCCACGGCATTGTCGCGGTCGCGCATGAATCGTAAGGGAACGGAGAACTTCTGCGCCAAACTGCGCGTCTGCGCGTCGGATTGCGGGCTCACCAGCACCACCTGCGCCCCACGGCGTGCCAGCTCTTGGTACTGCGCAACCACCTCTTTGATCTGAGCCATACAAAAAGGGCACCAGTTGCCACGGTAGAACATCCACACGGTGGGTTGGTGACTCAGGCTGTGCAAAGAATGGGCGTGGCCGTCGACGTCGAACAACTCGGCCTCTGGCAAGGCCTGACCGGAGCGCAGCACCGAGTCATCACGTTGGTTAAAGCGCGAATACCATAGGTCGTAGAGTAGGGTGCCTACGACGCCGACGAGTACCGCTAGTACGAAGGCCCAGCCCCCGCCGAGCATGCCGGCAATCAGACTGCCGAGCACGCCCGCTAGGAGTACATGCCAAAGGCGCTTCGGAGTGCGGGCGTGTCGTCCGGTGAAGACCCAGCCGAAAAACACCGCCACACCTCCAGCCGCAATCAAGGTGCCCCACCACGGTGTCGGCCCAAAACCGTTTTGTATGATGATCCACGCTGAGACAAGGCTCAGCACAACTGCACCGCTGGAAAATGCAGAAACAAACAGTGACTTGAGGTGTTGCACGCGTCCATTCCCCGATGTGTTCCTTGCTCATTGTGCCTGAGGATCTGCTTGCTCCGTTTGCCAGGCCGTACTTCGGGAATCAGCCAGAGCCTCGATGAGGCAATAGAAAGAGCCAAGTCTGCACTCCTTCTATCTGGTAATCCCCCAAACGAAATGCTGCTCCAATCTTTCCAAGCACTCCGGCCCAGGGTCCAGACCATGGCCAAACGTCACGACGATGAGTGGCATTGGCCCGGAGATGTGAGTGATATCTACCCTGAATGCGAAGGTGCGCAGAAAATTGCGACAGACCTTAGTTTCCTGAGTCGTTACACTCGCCATTGAACCTGCCCATGTCGGAGAGATTTGTCCGACCGAGGGGCTGCGAGGAGACAACATGCATTTACAACGGCTGCCGGGCCACCGGCTAATCATGCTTTTTCTGGCGTTTGGTCTGTACGCCTGTGAAGGCGGTCGAGGCGAGCTGTCTTCGGCAGCGGGCTCTCGCAGCATGGAACCCATGGATACCGCTGCATTAGATGCCCAGGAGGCGGAGTTGCAGCAGCGCGGTTGTGACCCCTTAGACCCTGCCCATTGCTTGTTTCCCTTTCCCAGTGACCATTTCACCCGGCCAGCGCCTGCCGGTGCACCGGGCAGTATGGAACGGGCAGGAACAGGGCAGCTGATCAACTTCCCCTTGGCGGCCATGCCCAGGAACATCGCCGGCGCGCCGATCCAGCCTTGGGAATGGAACCGCAGTGATGGCTATTCGCCAGGCCAGCTGCTGCTAGCTCGTGTGCCCAATGTGGCCATCCTGCGTGATGTCGACGGGAACGCGCTGGGGCCGCTGCCCAATGCGCCCTCCGTGAACGATCCCGGAGCGTATCTGCAGCCTGCGGCGAGCATCCTGGTCATCGATGCCGAAACCGGAGCGCGGCACCCGGTGTGGGCGGAAATTGATGCCAATGCCGGATTCCGCTCGCCACCCGGCGGAGAACCCAGTAATCAGGCGGCTGAACCGGCGGTGATTATTCGGCCGGCGAAGAACTTCAGGGAGGGGCGGCGCTACATCGTGGTGTTGCGTGACCTCCGCACGCAGGACGGGCAGCCCATTGCCGCGCAAGCCGTCTTTGCCGCTTGTCGTGACCATGGCAGTGCCGCTCTGGCAGCTAACTGGCCAGGACTGGCTGCGCGCTGCGCCAACCTGGAGCAACGGGTCTTCCCGATCCTGCAGGACGTGGGCATCGCAGTCGAGGCCAATGCCGGCCTCTACCTGGCCTGGGACTTCACCGTGGCCAGTGCAGCCAGTACCAGTGGTCGGCTTAAACATATGCGCGATGATGCCTTTGGGCGTGTACTCGGCCAGGTGGAAGATGACCAAGGCCGCGTCCTGGAACTAGGAGCGGCGCCGACCTTCACTGTGGACTCCCAAGTTGTCGATGATGACTTCCTGGAGATTCGCGGCACGCTGCAAGTGCCCAGCTATGTGCTGCCGGCCGACCCCTCGCCGCTGGAAGAGTCTGCCCCGGCCAATGCCGTGGACGCGGTACTGACGGCTCTGGAAGAACAGGAACCCTTGAACGAGGTGGCGGGTCCGCTGCGTGAGGTGTTGCGCATCGGCAGCAGCGCTTCGATTCCGCCTAACCGGCTGAATTACCTGCCGGACGCCACTTACCCAGATGACCTAGCGTTGTCGCTGTGGGGCGACGGCTTGCCTGATCAAAGCGGCACCATCGATGTGCCCTTCTTCTGCCGACTGCACGAGCAATCCACCAGCGCCAACCCGGCGCGGGCCGGGATTTATGGTCATGGTTTGTTGGACTCACGCCAGGCCGTCTCTTACGACCGCGTGCCCCAGTTCAGTCGGGCCAGCAACTTCCTGTTCTGCGCGGTGGACTGGTTTGGCTTCGCCCAGGGAGATATCCCCAACGTGGCGGCCATGCTACTGGATCTGTCGCTGTTCCCGGCCGTTCCGGATGGCTCCCAACAGGGCATGTTGAACATGCTGTTTCTGGCCCGGTTGTTGCGCCACCCCGAAGGGCTGTCTGCGCACCCCGCCTTCCGTGATGCGGATGGGCCGCGCTTTCTGGCCGAGCCGGTGTACTACCACGGTATCAGCCAGGGCGGCATTCTGGGTGGTGTGGTGGTGGCCATGAGCAAGGACATCACCCGCGGCGTTCTGGGCGTTCCGGGTATGGCCTACAGCATCTTGCTGCAACGCAGTACCGGCTTCACGGGCTCTATCGTGGACCCCATCCCGCTGAGTTTTGCAACCCCACTGTATACGGCCTACACCGGCGATCTGGATCGGGCCCTGGCCTTTGGTCTCATTCAGATGCTCTGGGACCGCGCCGAAAACAACGGCTACGCCCATCACATCGCGAACAACCAGGTCTTGGCGGGGCCCGACAATCAGGTCTTGCTGCGTCCCGCCTGGGCCGACCATCAGGTGACCCATTGGTCGGCCTATGCCCTGGCGCGCACCATTGGCGTGGACCTAGCGGATGTGATGTTTCGCAGCCCGGAGCAATGTGGCGAGGCCGTTCGCTTTTGCTACAGCTCGCGCGCGCAATGGGCCCGCGAACGCGAGGTCGACGTGGACCTGCTCTGGGGTTTGCCCTTAGAGGGGCGCGAGGTCAGCTACGCCCAGCCGGGTGGGTCGGCGTCATTGGCCGCGCAGCAACAGTCCGCACTCATGGTCTGGGACGAAGGCGAAACCGCCGCCCCACCCTTGGCCAACATTCCCCCCAACTGGAAGGATGATCGCGACCCGCACTCTTACCCACGTGATGCGCCGGGCAGCTTCTGCCAGCAGTCGCATTTCCTGCATCCGCAGGGACGGGTGATCGACGTGCGCGCCGTGGCTCTCGGTGCAGACTGCCCAGCATGGCCAAATCCTGCCGAGCCTAGGCCATAAATGCCCTCGATTGCGGGTCTTAATCCTCGGCGATATCGGGCTTGGAGGTCGGGGCAGAAGAGTTGGAGGCCTTAGCATCTACGGAGATTGCTGCCCGGCGACGGCTCAGGCCTTGTGCCAAGGCTGCGGCGGCGGCAATCGCGCCGAGACCCACACCCAGCGAACCGCTGCCGGACCCGTTCCCCGAATCAGCACCACTTGTGTTGTTGTCCTCGACGGGCGGATTCAGGCTTTCTTCGGCAAGCACTGTCTGCGGTGCGATGATGGGCGGATCCTGACGCGAGCCTTGCTCCCCGGTGGCCAGCGGTGCGGCTTCCACGGGGGTGAGGTGCGGATTGCCACGCGGGGTACGCAGTTTGATCAGTAGGGTTTGTTCCTCGCTCATCTCGCGCTGCGGCGTGGTCCAGGCCTCTAGGAAGGCCTCAGACTCACGCAGGTGCACCATGGTGTAGCCGTATTGGGCTTTCCAGTTGAAGTAAATCAGATTGGGGTTGGCCACTTGGGCGGCTGCCTCAATGGCGATGGCGGCGGGCAGGGCGGCGGGTCTATACACCGCGTCATAGGTTTCGGCATCGTCAAAGGGGGCATTCTGGCGGCCGCCATTGGCCTGCCAGTACAGGGTGTCGGCCACCACATCCTGGGCGCCGGGGCGACCCATGGCGGTACCCACCATTTCTACACCGACCACGGGCAGCGGGGAGAGCCCGGTGCGGGGCAGGTAGTTGGGCAGCTGCGGGTCTTCGGTGAGGTCGGAGGCAAACCACCCATGCGAATCTCCGCTGAGCACGATGTTGTCGCGAATCTCGTTATCGCGTAGCCATTGGTAGAACTTGCGCCGCTCTTCGGGGAAGCCGCCCCAGGAGGTGGTGTAGAGCTCGGGCCCGCGCGGGTCGATGCCAAACATCTCCTGGAACTGCTCTTGATATTGGGTATAGAAGGGGGTGTTCAGCGTGCCCAGCTGCGACATGTTGTGCTGGTTAATCAGAACGTTGTGACGAACGCCGCGGGCCTTGCCATCGAGCAGGGTCTGGGTGAGGAAGTTCCATTGCTTGTCGCCCAGCAGTTTGCTCTCCACCGCATTCTCATCGCGTTGGTAGCGCACATCCATGACGATGATTTGGGCTACATCGCCAAAATCCAGCACCCGATACTGGTTGAAGGTCTCCAGACCGCGGGGGATGTCCACCTGTTCGTTAGGGCCAGTGAAGGGGCGCCAGCGCCCTGAGCCATCGGCCAAGGTAGGCCGTTGCGGCGTCCACTCGTGGAAGACTTCGCCGGACTGCTCTAGGGTGATGAAGGCATCCTCGCTGAACTGGGTGGCGTCGTAGTCATGGTTGTCGCCCAACACCACGAAGGGGGCGGCCAGGTGGGCGGCCAGCATGTTCGGACATTGGTAATACAGGGCGTAGCGCCGGCGGTTTTCGCCAATGGTTCGCCAGTCGCGGTTGTCGATGTCCTCGTAACCACGAATTTGGGGGTTGCCGTCCTTGTCCGGATATTGCCGGCTAGACATATGGTTGCCGGACACTTCGTAAACATGGTCGCCGGCATTGGTGATCAGGTCGATATCGTTGCGCGCACCCATGCGGCCATAGCCGTTGAAGAAGTCTTGCCACCAGGAGGTGCAGGACACATGACCAATGGTGAGCTCAGTAATGCCCTGGCCGGTGGCGGGTGCGGTGCGGGTACGGCCAATGGGAGAGCGAAAGCCCAGGGCGGTAAAGGCGTACCAGTAAGTGGTGCCGGGTTGCAGGCCGTCGGCGTCCACCTTCACCGTGAAATCGCGGCTGGCGTCGGTGCTAACCACACCGCTGTTAACAATGGTTTGCAGCTCTGGGTCGCTGGCAATCACCCAGCCCACATCCACGCTTTGAAAGCCCTGTGGGTCCGGCACTTGGGTCACGTCCCAGCCGCGCGCATCAGGAATCGTGATGCGGGTCCAGAGGATGACTCGGTCCTGCAGCGGGTCACCGGAAGCCACCGCATGGCCAAAGGGCAAGAGTTCCTCGCGGGCGGGGAAGTGCCATTCGCCCCCAGGCAGTTCCCGGCAAAAGGCTTGGGCTTGTGCCTGGGCCCGGGCGGGCATCAAGGCTGCAAAGCTGGCGCCGGCTGCTCCCAAAGTGACTGTGGAGAGAAATTCGCGTCGGTTTAGTGGAGGGGCCATGGCGGATTCTGGTCAGGTTCTCAAGCACCAAAGATTAAGACAGTCCTATGACGACTGGATGACCATCGGCAAAAAGCCCTTAGCGTTTGTGGGGCGGTAACTGGCCTAAGCGCTCCACGAGCGCAGCATGGCGGCGCAGGTCCACTGGCCGGTGGAGCTTGGTCTCTACCGGGGGGTGCTTTTGCAGACTGTTATCACCAAGCCACGCATTGGCGGGTCGTATGGGGCGGGGACAGAAGTTTCCGCCACAGTTGGGGCAAATATTGTCGAGCAAGCCTTCCGCACATGCCGCGCAGAATGTGCACTCGAAAGAGCAGATGCGCGCATTCGTACTGTGTGGAGGTAGGTCTACTCCGCAGTGCTCGCAGCACTGTCTGAGTTCAAGCATGGGCTAGCCTCAAAAAGTGATTGTTTGCCACCACAGAGCAGCTAAGCGGCTGCTAAACGACTTCGCCCTGTTACCAGGCCCAGCAAAGCTTTTCGGCGGAGGTAAAGCAGTCCGGCGCAGCTCAGCCACACCCCGCAGGCCATCGCAAACAACGCGCCGCCATCGCTACTGCCGTCGGCATTTTGCACCGCCACACCCAAGGGAGTGAATAGGTGAAAGCCGATGGCCCCGGAGATCACGCCCAAGCCAAGCAAGGCACCTGCTGCGTTGAGGATGGCAAGGCGGGGAATCAGCATGCCCAGCAGCAACAGCACCGAGGCGATGAGCTCAAAACTACCAATGACTTTGGCGGAGAAGATGCCGCCGGGTGCAAACACCCCCGCAAACCCTAGGCTTGCCGCCCAGGGGTCCAGCTTGGTTTCGAAGATGTAAACGGTCTCTGGGGAGCCAGTGAACTTGAAGAACAGGCTTTGGATGAAAACAAAGCTCACAAATAGGCTCAAGGCCCAGGGCAGTGCACGGTGCAGAAGTTTGGTGTCGGACATGACCGGGACCTCGACTTATTGTTCAAACAAGGTGGGGAATTTCTTATTGGCCTCGGCAATATAGCCGGGGATATCGCGGCGCCATTTTTTGGAGACGCTGGCGTCGTAGTTCAGATATAGCTGGCCATCAACAATTTGCCATTGGTCCGGCTCAATTTTGACCAGGTAGCCCTTGGATACACCATAGGCGCAGTAGCCACCATATGCCGGCGCGTAGGCACTGGGGTCATTGGCAAACAACTCCTTATGCTTGGCGTTGGCAAAGTGCCAAGTGGCCCCTTGATAGTCCAGGCTGTGTTCGGCCAAACCGGGTGTGGGCTTACCAAGCAGGTGGTAGGCCACGGCGTCGTAACCACGAATGGCAATTCCGGTCGGTTCTGGGTCACGGAAAAAGCCGGGGTCTTCGCCCAAGGTGTTGATCGGGGCTTGGGCCAAGCTCAGGCCACTAAGACTGGCCAGAATGAAAAAAAGCAGTGATTGAGAGAGTTTGGCGACCATGGGATGGAGCTCCAGCAAAACCGAAGTTCAGCTTAGTTGGCGCTGAGGCTGGCCGGCATGTTCATGGTGCCGGTGCTGCTGTCCTAGCGACCGGACTGTGTGCGCAACTGTCCAGGCCGGCAGCCAAAGATTTTCTGAAAGGCCTTAGAGAAGGACGATTCGCTTTGATAGCCGCACTGTAAGGCGATTTGCTGAATGGTTTCTTGCGATTCACGTAAGTAGCGCCAGGCGCGCTGCATCCGCACCGTCCGTAGATATTCCAGAGGCGACTGACCGATTTGCGCACGAAACTGCTCTGCAAAGGCCGAGCGCGACATATGCGCACATTGGGCCAGGTCGTCGAGTTGCCATTCACGTTCTGGCTCCAGATAAAGCGCCGTGAGCGCACCGCGCAGGCGCTTGTCGACAAAGGCCTGCAGGGTGTTGTCGTCGGTTTGGGTGGCCTGTTGCAGATGCCGAAACACATGCATCATCAACACATCACCCAGACGATTGAGAACCAGCTCGCTGCCACGTTCGGCTTCGCCGCTTTCGGCCAGTAATAGCTGCATCAAAGGCTGTAGGCGTGCTGCGAGTGGCGCTTCACTACCGCGGAGAACCAGTAATGGAGTCCAGCCGGCTAGGAATGGTGCAGCCAGAGCCCCATCGTAGGCCAGCTGCCCGCACATCATGCCCACATCATCAGCCGCATTAATGCATCCATCGCTGCGTAGATGCTGGGTGGGGTCGAAGTCGTCTGCGTCGTCCACATCGGCCTGCAAGGCATGCCGCACGCCGGGGCGAACAAAAACGCAGTCGCCCGCATGGAGCCGGTAGCGCAGACCATGCTCAGCAGCCTCAATGCGCGCCTGCCCATGGCTAATGCAGTGGAAGAGCACTTGCTCAAAAGCGGGCTCGCTCACCCTCCAGCGACCGCATTGCACGGCGTTGTGGAACACCTTGGTACGGATGTTCAGGCTGGTGAATAACTGACTCAGGGCATCCATAGCGAATTCGGACTGCCGATACGTGAAGACGAGCCCATGGTAGTCGTAAACGGGCCCTATGTATTTACGACAAGCACCACTGCTAGCAAAGCGTTAGACTAAATTTCGTTAGAGGATGACGTGACTGGTGTGCGGATGTCCAGCCCTGGGCCAAGGACCACAACCTCAGTCGACAATGTAGGAACAGGCGTACCTGAATCGGCGCTTTCGGCGGGCAAGGCCTCCGTACAGGGGCTCGCGAAAACGGTAGGTGGCAGGGCGCAATATAGTCGCCAGGATACTCAAAGCCTGGGCCTTGCCTGGGCATGAGCGACATTTCACTACCGGCCATGGAGGGCTGGCATGACACAGAATGATTTCGCCGTCTGCAGAGTCACTGCCCATCGTCTCTGGGCTGTGCAGGATCGGTCATGAAGCGCATTCTTATCGCAGTCACCGACCAAGAGCTGCGCGCCCACCTGCGACAGGAATGGGCGAATCATTGTGAGCTAGTCGAAGCCAATAGCGGCGCTGAGGCGGTGTACTTGGCAGCAACCACCCAGCCGGATTTGGTCTTGGTATCGATCATCCTAGATGACGTTTGCGGTGTGGAGGTCATCAAGGCTTCCCGTCATCACAATCCCGGAGCTCGGGTGGTGGCCTTGGCGCGCCACGGCGATATACCCGCCGCCGCCTATGCAGAAATGGCGCGCGCCATTGGTGCCCACGAGGCTCTGGTGGAGCCCGTCCGCATGCCGCAATTGCAGCGCCACTTATTGGTCGGTGTGGCGCCGCATACGAATGCTGCTACCGCCTAGCCGGGCAATGTCCTGTGCAGCTTGGAGTGCTGCCCAATTCTTGAGTGGCTACCGTCCTGATCTGCCGTCTGCATAGCCATCACTGGGGAATAGCGTGGGACGGTGAATGTGCGGGGGAATTTGTCTGCGCTGCGCCGTAGGGGCCTCGATGGTGCTGGGCAGGTTGAGGCAAAGCCCAAGCGCCGGAAGCTCAACTAGGCAGCTCGGTTCCTGAATGTCGGCGGACATTTGCGCTGCGACGCTGAGTAAGGAGGCGCCGCCCATGTTGTCACGGCGCTGCACAGCGTCGCGGACCCAGGCCGAGTAGTTCGAATAGTTATCCTCCCTCGCCAGCTGAAAGCTTTCACGCATGCCCTGTAATTGGTCTCGGTCGACTTGGGCGGCTAAATCCGCTGGCAGACGGGGGACAGTGATCTCTTGCCGTGTGGCTGGGGCATAGAGGCACCACGTGGCAACGTCGTTGCGAATGCTCACGCCGCAGCTAGACGCAGACAGCGCGGGCTCAGCCGCAGTTTGATTGAAGGCTAAGGTGTAGGTGCTGGAATCGTAGTCGCCGAGGTCCACAGCCGCCTCCCAGAAGGATGGCGTGTAGACGGGCGGGGGTGTTTGTGCCCCCTCTAAGCGCAGCCAGTTGAACTCGGATTCGGCGGCTGGTCGGGATGCAGACAAGACCACTTGTTCGCCGGCTTCAGCGGTCAAAATGTTCAGGCTGGCAGTGGACGAGCCGCTGTCCAAAAATACAAAGGGGCCGTAGACCAGGTCGGGCAGGAAGCTAAACCCGTAAACGTCGGTATTCGGCCCGCGTTCGCTCACATCAATGCCTTGGGCCGCTTGGTCGACAACCATCACATAGCGGTTGTTCGCAATCAGCTGATCTTCCCGCCGCAAGCTGAATAGCACCTCATCCGCTTGGGCATCCGCAGCCCAGGCCAGGATCACACCCGGGCTTTGGCGCGCCGGGAAATCCTCAAAAGTAAATGAGGTGCTGCTGGGAATGGCCCAGGAGCGAGAGGCTAGCCAATCGGAAGCACTCACGCCAGCCGATGTAGCACCGCCATTGATGGCCTGAGCATCGACGTCTACGTCAATCAACACGCTGTTTTGCAGCTGAGAAATAGCGGGGGCTGGCACCCGATAGCGGCCGCGCGGAAACTCCAGCAAACTTTGCAAAAGCCAAGCGTCGGCATCACGCCACTGCACGGCAATACTCAGATGAACAGGACCTTCAGGCGGGCTGCCAAAATCGGCGATGCCCCCCGTTTGCAGTAGGTCGATGTCGGCCAGAATTGTATTGGCATCCTCGGCGTGTAACAGCGCACGAAAGTGTTCAAAGCTTTGGGAGTATTGCGAGAAGCCTTCAAACTCCACCCGGATCTCGCCGCTGCTGGCGCTACGCCAACCGCTATTCACGATGGACGCGGTTTCATTGTTGTCACAGCCGCTCAGCAGCGTGATGCAGACGAGAGCCAGCCAATAGTTGGGGCGGTAACGAGTCAAGGTTCCCTCCGCTTTGCAATGCCTAAGGCCTGCAGTTGTTCTCCAATCACAAAAATAGCGGATGGCCAATGAGTCGTCTATCTACAAAATGCTGATGCAAGCGAAGGCCAGTATTGATTGAGCGGTTGATTGCCGGGATGAGCTGGGCCGGGTTAAGCCAGGTTAAGCCCGTGCGCCACTCCCGATTGGCGCAGGATGGTGTGTCTTAGTCCGGCCTATATCCACGCAGAAGTAAATTTCTTGGTGTGGTCTGGCGCGGGCAAAAGGTGGTTATTTCCATGCTAAAGCCGCGCTCTTGCAAGCGCAGAGCAATATCCAAGACCAGCCATATTTCCAGGGGGCGGCGAAACGCATGGCGGACCACTTGTAGGCGGCGGGCACGCTCTAAGCGCGTCCAACCCTGCGTCTCCCAGGCCGCCCAGTCCAGTGAGGCTGGCAGACTCAGGTCTTTGAGCTTAGCTAAGCGGCGGATGAAGGCGGCGAAGCCATCCTTGAGTTGCCGGTGGGGAAGCGAAGGTGTCGGCCAGTAAGCATCAACCCCGCGAAGTTCGCGTTGCAGGCTGTCAAAGGCTAGCCGCCAAGCGGCCATGGTCTGGTGAGCACGGCGCTCCCTGGCAGGAGCATGGACTAAATCCTGTACGGCCAATTGCACTTGATTCCGGCTAAGACGTAGGTCATGACCTTGGGCAGCCGCTGACAGAGGTTGGTATTGCTGCTGTAGCCAAAGTTGGTAGCAGCAAGGAGCAAGCGTGATGTGTTGGGCCTGATCCAGTTGTGGGTGATTGGCCAGGCTGCGATGCAAGTCGCCACAGGCGTGCAAAGCCACAACATGGGCCCCAGCGGGAATGATTGTGGGCTGATTCAGCACATCGGCGACTTGGTAGGAACACTCCAGGCCCTGACGCTGCGCCAAATCTTGACCCTGCTCGCAGAGCGCCGGGTTGCGCTCCACCGCATGGAGTGCGCTGCCATCCCTTGCTGCGAGGTGGCGGCCCAAGTGGGCTTTGCCACTGCACCAGTCCAGCAATGGCTGATCATCGGCCGGGACCTGCTCGGCGAAGGCGCAAATTTGTGCCCACTTGCGCCCCGGAATGCCGGACGCGGCTCGGGTTTGTGGCGGCTGATGGTGGGCAGGCTCTCTGAGCCCCAATGACAATGCTGCGGGTAGGGGGCCCAGCTGTGGCAGCTGGTCTTGCAGCCAATCCAGCTCGCTGTAGGGCCGCTTCGCCAGCGACTCCAGCTGCTCCGCCGAGTACTCCATGCATTGCTGCCCCAGCTCCGGATGTGTCCGCAACCACGCTGGATTGGGGTGCACAAAGGGCGATGGCCGCCAGAGCTCGCCGTGAGCGTCTAACCACTGGCCTAGCTCCTTTAGCGCGTGGGACCAGTTGTCGCTGCTTGATGTCATTCCGGCGGGCAGAGCCACATAACAACTCGAGCGGGCCAGTGGAGCTGTCGCTGGATGCGCAAATGGCTCAGCAAGTAATCTATGGCGCAAGGGAGCGCTTTGCCCTGGCTCATGACTGAGGAGTTATCCGTGGAAGTTTTTGTACTGGCCGTTATGGTTCTGGCCGTCGTCATTATCGCCTCAGGGGTCAAAATTGTCCCGCAGGGTAATCGCTATACCGTAGAGCGCTTTGGTCGCTATACCCGCACCTTGCAGCCGGGCCTAGCTTTGATTGTTCCTTTTGTGGACCGCGTAGGTCGCAAGATCAACATCATGGAACAGGTGCTCGATATTCCGGCTCAATCCGTCATTACTAAAGACAACGCCACAGTGTCGGTGAATGGCGTGGTGTATTACATGATTAACGATGCCAGCCGCGCCGCGTATGAGGTGAATGATCTGGATCGGGCCTTGAGCAATTTGGCCATTACCTCCATTCGCTCAGTGATTGGCGAGATGGATCTGGACCAGGCCTTGAGCTCGCGCGACACCATGAATGCCCGCTTGCTGGCAATTCTGGATGAAGCCTCCGACCCCTGGGGCACCAGCGTGCGCCGCGTCGAAATCTCTGATCTGGAGCCCGATCCTCAGCTGGTGCAGGCGATGAGCATGCAGATGCAGGCGGAGCGGAAGAAGCGGGCTCAAATTTTAGAGGCTGAAGGTTTACGGGAGGCTGAAATCAAGCGGGCTGAGGGTGAGAAGCAAGCTCAAATTCTGGAGGCCGATGGCCGATTGGAAGCCGCGAGGCGAGATGCCGAGGCACGCGAACGCTTGGCTGCCGCCGAGGCCAAGGCCGCCGAAGTGGTGAGCGAGGCCGTGAAGAATGGCGACAAGACCGCCATCCAATACTTCATTGCGCAGGGCTATACCAAGGCCTTGGAAACCATCGGCGCAGCCGAGAATCAAAAGGTGATCATGCTGCCGCTGGAGGCCAGTAACCTTATTGGCTCCGTCAATGGCATCAAAGAGTTGCTGGATGCCAAGCAGTAGTTGCACGCTGGGGCATGTGGTCCCCTTCAATGTCGCCCCGGAGGCAGCATGATCGAGTTGTTGAGTAGCCACCCGCACTGGACCTGGCTCAGTTTAGGCGTGTTGCTCATGGCTGCCGAGGCTTTGATTCCCGGCGTGTACTTAATGTGGTTTGGCCTCGCGGCGGCCCTGGTAGGAGTGATCACCGCAGCCTTGGGTTTAAGCCTGATGGCTGAGGTCTTCTTGTTTGCTGTGATCAGCGTGGGCTTTGTGGTCGGCTACCGTTTATGGGAGCGTAAGCATCCTCCAGAAGGTGGCCTGGATACCAGCGGCAAAGCCGTGAACTCTCTCCAGGATCGCTTTGTTGGCAGCACGCTAGTGGTACAGACAGCCATTGTCGCCGGACAGGGGCGGGTTAAAGCCGGCGATACCAGTTGGCGTTGCAAAGGGCCGGACATGCCCGCGGGCGCGACCGTGACTGTAGTCGCTGTGGAGGGTGGCACCTTGGTAGTGGAGCCTGCCCGCCCACAGCAATCATGAGGGTTGGCGTCGCAGCGGTGTGGCGGTCTCTGGCTATGCACGCTGCCAATGGACTGCCAGCCCCCGCTTTAAAGTTCTGCACAGCAATTACAGCTCGAGTACAGGGTAAAGTGACCCCACCAGCAAAATGGCCATCACCACGTTAAACGCCCGCAAGCGTCGGGGCTGGGCCAGTACGCGCTGGAGCTGGTAACCCAGTACCGTCCATAAGCTGACCGAAGGTAGGTTGACGAGGCCGAAAACGGCGGCGACAAGCAATACAGCCCCCAGGTCACGCGTGGGTGCATACACGGAAATGGCGGTCAGGGCCATGGTCCAGGCTTTGGGGTTGACCCATTGAAAAGCCGCGGCCTGGCCAAAATTCAAAGGACGCCCCTGTGCGGGTTCTGCTGAGCTGCTGGGGCTTGCCGTTGCTATGCGTACGGCGAGGTAGATCAAGTACGTCACGCTCAAAACCTTCAGTACGCTATAGCTGGCGGGCAGGGCATCAAAGAGCTGCATTAAGCCCATCCCCACCATCATCACCATAAACACAAAGCCTATGGCGACGCCCAGCATGTGCGGAATGGATCGTTGAAAACCATAGTTCGCTCCGCTGGCCATCAGCATGAGGTTATTCGGGCCTGGCGTGATGGAGGAGACCAAGGAAAAGGCGACGAGGCCCCAGAGAATGTGCATGTCCATGCACATATTGTCTGCAATAAACGGCAGAATGTGCTTGCAAAGTTGTGCAAATACGGGAGTAAAATGCAACAAACAGCTAATTTGGATAGAAAAAGCAACCAAATATTGCATGAGCTGCTTGCTGATGGCCGAGTGACCAATGCCGAGCTGGCGCAGCGCGTGAACCTCTCGCCGTCGGCGTGTTTGCGCAGGGTTCAAGAGCTAGAGCGCCTGGGGGTGATTCAGGGCTATCGCGCCGTGGTTAACCGTGCTGCACTGGGGGTGGGTTTTACCGCCTACATCGCTGTTGGGTTATCCAATCACACCAAAGAGTCCCAGCTTGGCTTTGAACGCTCCATCGTACAGGCCCCCGAAGTGCTGGAATGTCACAACGTCACTGGCGCCTTTGAATATTTGCTTCGCGTGGAAACTGCCGATCTCGCCGCCTACAAAACCTTCCATACCGACCTGCTCGGCACCCTGCCGCAGGTGAGCTCCATCAGCACTTTCGTGGTCATGGAGTCTGCCAAGGACGAGCGAGCTTAGCTTTTGGGCGAGGGCTGTTCAGAGGGTGAGGCAGAGGCCACCAACAATTCCAGACTGCGTTGCTCCGCCTCAAGAGCCGGTTTGCGAGGGTCATCGCCTTGAAGGGCCTCTAGCTCAGTACGGATTGCATCGATCCGCAGCTGCTGTTGTTGCTTTTGGCTAGCCTGCTCCGCCTTGTCAAAGACCATATCTTCGACTTTTGCGGCCGACTCTGCCTTTGAGGTTTTGACCTGCCTCGCCGCAGGTTGCTGCGGAATGGCGCGCTGTTCCGGAGGCTGCGGGCGTTGGTTCATGAATGCAGGGGACACAATCTCGACTCCCGCTCCATGCAAGGTGTCGAGAATACTTGCCCGTAGTTGCGAGCGCGCCGTAATTAGGCTTCCGACATCATCCAAGCGCCCACCCACGCGATACACAATAGAGTAGTCGCCCAACTCCAGAATTTGCACGAAGGGGTCGAGTAGCCCGGCCTGCGCACCCGCTTCACACAGCCAATCTTCTACTTGTTGGTGGTGCAGGTCATAGCCCAGCGAGAGCGTGCTGGAAATAATCGTGCCCTCCTCATGCACCACCGTCACGGGCGTTGTGATCAAGTGCATGTTGGGCAGAGTCATCAGGTCGCGGTCTTCGGTTTGTATTTCGGTATGGAACAAGCCCCGCTCGGAAACCCGCCCAAAATGCTCGCCCACGCGAATGAAGTCCCCCGGTCCGAAGCTGTTGATGATGCGCAGCAGTAAACCCGCCATAGCATTGGCCACCAAGGTGGTGGACGACAACGCAATCAGCGCCGTTAACATCAAGCCCAACAGGCTCAATAACTGCCCGCGCGTCGACTCCGAAATAGGCAGCGTGAGCACCAGCAGAATGACCGCCGCACTCCAAGCCACAATCACCGTGATTTGCCGGGGCAGGTGAGCTTCAGGGTTGGCGGGCGCATGCCGCCGCAGCCACAGGTGCAAGCCAATGAGCAGTAGCGCGGCAATGCAGGCCGCAACAATCAGCGGTGTGAAACTCGACAGATCAGGCAGCGACAGCATGAGGGCTAAATGTGCAGGCGGGCATTGAGTCTAGCCATACAAACGGATCTGTGTTTTGCAGGATGGTGCGCTATGCCATTGCCACTCCGGCGTGGATTTCAGCATGTCCAAGATTCACAGAGCGATATCAGCTGGACCTCCATCACTCTCCCGAGGGTCGGATGAGTTGCGCATGGCAAACAGAGCCATCCCGAGGGTGATTGGCCCGATGCGCCCCGCCCACATCAAGAAGACGAGTACGGATTTACTCAGCGTCGAGAGGTCGCTGGTTGCACCTAAGCTCAATCCCACGGTGCCCAAGGCGGAGGCGGCCTCAAAAACCAAGCTCAGAAAATCCTGCGAATCCACCAGAAGCAGCAGAAAACTTCCAAGCAGCAGTAAGCCCAAGTAAAAGCCGAGGCCCGCATAGGCCAGGCGCAGTTGAGGCGTGGTCAGTGTGCGCCCAAAAACCCGAACCTCATCTTCGCCACGTAGCTGTGCGCGGGTTGTGAAGAAGATACTCGCGACTGTGGTGGACTTCAGTCCTCCACCCGTGCCACTGGGCGAGGCACCCATCACCATCGCGATGATCAGAATCAGCAAGGAGCTGGCGGTGAGGCCTGAGATGGGGTAGGTGTTGAACCCCACCGTGGTCAACGCGGTAACCGTTTGAAAAACTGCCGCCAGCAGTCGCTCAGTTGGTGGAAGTTGGGCGAGTGCCGAGTCAGTAGCAAGCAGAACCACACTGCCAATTGCAATGCCCCAAAAGGTGGCTCGCAAAATGATTCGGCTTGTAATGCCCACCTGCCCACCCCGGCGGGTGAGCGCAAGCCACCAGTCGCTCATCACAATGAAGCCTACTGCGCCGAGAAGACTGAGACTCATAATGGCGATATTCACACCAATATGATCAGAAAAGGCTTCAAGGCTGGTGTTGAATAGCGAAAACCCCGCCGTACAAAAAGCAGAGACTGCATGAAAAAGGGCTTGCCAAAGCGCGTTCGGTACCTCGAGATGTCGAAACATTGCCCAGAGCGCGACGGCACCAAGCCCTTCAATGACCAGCGTAAACACGACGACGTTCAGTACAAACCGCCGGGTGTCGAACTCTTTGGGCAATGTGAATGTGGTGCGTACCAGATTGTCTTGGCGGCGGTGCCAGTGGTGGGAGATGGACAGGACGAACACCGAACCTAAGGTCATGTAGCCAATGCCTCCGGCCTGGATCAGAAGCAAAATGACAATTTCGCCAAAAAAGCTGTAGCTATCTGCCGGGCTGATTGATACCAGGCCTGTGGTGGATACGGCTGATGCAGCGATGAACAGGTGATCGATGGCAGCGACGGTCTGGCCGTCCTCCCGGGCCCATGGTGTCGCGAGCAAGGCCCAGCCCAAGAGCATATACATGGAGTAGCCCAGGACCACATGAGTGCGCGCACTTCGGTGCCGCAAAAACAGTCGAAGCTGTAGCCAAAAGCCGTGCCGTTGCATCTACGAACATCCCGTTGAAGGTGTGCGCATGCTCTAGCAGTTCTTCTGTGGGTGCAAGACTTCGGCAATCCGAACGCGGTGCATGGGACATAGGCGGGATCATCCCGCTAAGCCGGGGAACCGTTGTAGGGAGCATTGGTAGCGCTCAGCCAGAAAAACCCCAGGGGATGCGCTGCTTGAGTCCCCGAGCGAATGTCATTAGGCTCCACGGCCACTTCGACTGCGAATCATAGAAATGACGGATTTCATCTGGCACAACCCTCGCTGCAGCAAGAGCCGCCAAACCTTGGAGTTGTTGCGTGAGAGCGGAATGGATGTTGAGGTGGTGGAATACCTGAAAGTGCCGCCCAGCGCCACCGCCATCATGGCTGCCGCCGAAGGGCTGGGTTGCCCCGTGACCGATCTGATTCGCAGCAAAGAAGCCTTGTTCAAGGAGCTGGGGCTGTCATTGGCAGACGAGCGTAGTGAGATGGAGTGGGCCGAGCTACTGCATCAACACCCCAAACTGATTGAGCGTCCGGTGGTGTGTATCAAGGGCCGCTACGCGATGGGCCGCCCGCCGGAGAATGTGTTGGAGCTGCTCTAAGGCGTTCGCGCGAAGATCCAATTAGCCCCGAAGGGCGAGGGCCGGGAAGGCCCGAGTCACCTGGAACCGCCATCGATGCCAGTGGGCAGCAGGTGTTTGAGGAGAAGTGGTGGGCCCACCAGGAGTTGATGAATCGGCCTGGACGGCCGATTCACACGACCGTAGGGAGCCCGAAGGGCGAGGGCCAGGAAGGCCCGAGTAACCTGGAACCGCCATCGATGCCAGTGGGCAGCAGGTGTTTGAGGAGAAATGGTGGGCCCACCAGGACTTGATGAATCGGCCAGGACGGCCGATTCACACGACCGGAGGGAGCCCGAAGGGCGAGGGCCAGGAAGGCCTGAGTAACCTGGAACCGCCATGGGTGTCAGGCGGCAGCAGCTGTTTGAGGAGAAATGGTGGGCCCACCAGGACTTGAACCTGGAACCAACGGATTATGAGTCCGCTGCTCTAACCAATTGAGCTATAGGCCCGCACTAAACCTTCTGTATTCTGCCCCAGGTGGCCGATGAGCGGCGCGCGCACTAGCGGCGGGGAAGGGCAGTCGTGCAAACCCCGGCATGGAGCCGGGGTTTGTGTTTTGTCGCCTTAGAGTTCGTCGAGGAAGCTCTTGAGGTGCGTCGCCCGGGAGGGATGACGCAGCTTGCGTAAGGCTTTGGCTTCAATTTGGCGAATGCGTTCGCGGGTGACGTCGAACTGTTTGCCCACTTCCTCAAGGGTGTGGTCGGAGTTCAGGTCGATGCCGAAACGCATGCGCAGCACTTTGGCCTCGCGGGGGGTGAGGGTGGCCAGAATCTCGTGCGTGGTTTCACGCAGGGATTCGCTGGTGGCGTCCTCGCCGGGGGCGATGGCGTTGGCGTCTTCAATGAAGTCGCCCAAGTGCGAATCTTCGTCGTCGCCAATGGGGGTTTCCATGGAGATCGGCTCTTTGGCGATCTTCAATACCTTGCGGACTTTGTCCTCGGGCATTTCCATGCGCTTGGCCAGCTCTTCGGGTGTGGCTTCGCGACCCATTTCCTGCAGCATTTGGCGGCTGATGCGATTGAGCTTGTTGATGGTCTCAATCATGTGCACCGGAATCCGGATGGTGCGGGCCTGGTCGGCAATAGAGCGGGTGATGGCCTGGCGAATCCACCAGGTGGCGTAGGTCGAGAACTTGTAGCCACGGCGGTATTCGAACTTGTCCACCGCTTTCATCAAGCCGATGTTGCCTTCCTGAATCAAATCCAGGAACTGCAAACCACGGTTGGTGTATTTCTTGGCAATGGAGATCACCAAGCGCAGGTTGGCCTCCACCATTTCCTTCTTGGCGCGGCGGGCTTTGGCCTCACCAATGGACACCCGGCGGTTCACTTCCTTGATTTCGGCAATGGACATGAAGGTGTCCGCTTCCATCTGCCGCAGCTTGGCCATGAGTTCGACGATCTCGTCGCGCTGGCCGGCGATGGAAGAGGAGTATTTGCGCTTGGCGCGGATGAGCTTGTCCAGCCACTCTTCATTGGTGGCGTTGCCAGGGAACTGCTTGATGAAGTCCTTGCGCGGCATGCCCGATTCTTGAACGATGCGGCGCATCATGTTGCGTTCGGTGCTGCGAATGCCTTCGATGTGCAGGCGCAGGTTGCTCATCATTTCGTCGATGAGCTTGGCATGGAACTTCAGTCCCATGAACTGCGATACCAGCGTCTCTAGCGCAGCAACGGTGCTTTTGTGACCAACGCCGTTTTTCTCTAGGGCTGCAATATAGGCATCAAAGCCCACCTGCAGACTTTCCATGGCGGTTTTGACATCGTCCATGTCCACCGAGTAATCCGGTGTTTCTTCTTCCACGCTGTCGTCGGCGTCATCATCGCCGTCGGCATCGTCATCATCGTCGGCGGTGTCGTCGGCTTGCGCGGCGGTGTCTGTAGGCTCGGCGTCGGCGTCCAAGCTGGCGCCTGGAGCCGTAAGCGGGTCGCCAGAATTCGGGTCTAAAAAGCCTACGACGAAATCGGCTAAACGGCGGTTGCCAGCTTGAACCTCACCCCATTGCTCCAGCACGATGGCGACGGTTTCAGGGTGTGCGCAGAGTGCGGTCATGGCTTCAGCCAAGCCTTCTTCAATGCGCTTGGCGATGCGAACCTCACCATGCCGGTCCAACAGTTCCACGCTGCCCATCTCGCGCATGTACATGCGAACGGGGTCGGTGGTACGGCCGAACTGATCGTCTAATGCGGCCAGTGTTGCTACGGTTTCTTCGGTGTCTTCGTCGTCGTCATCAACTTCAACGGCCACCGAGTCCGACAGCAGCAGTGCTTCATCATCTGGAGCTTCCTCATGGACAGCGATGCCCAGATTATTCAGATGCGCAATGATTTCCTCGATCTGATCAGGGTCGACCACATCGTCGGGAAGATTGTCGTTAATCTGGGCATAGGTCAGGTAACCCCGCTCTTTGCCTTCTGCGATTAACAACTTCAGTTTAGATTGCTTTTCCTGGCTCATACGCTCCGCGCAAATGGTGTGCCCGCCGAGTCCGGCGTGCAGAAACCGCAGTCTGAGTAAACCCGGTAGTATACGGGGCAGCAGCGGCTAGGGCTAGTTCAGATTCGCTTTGGCCAGCGTAAGTTCCTTGAGTTCACGGCGTTCTTCTGCGCTGAGCTCGGAAAACGGTTTGGCCGCTAGCTCGGTCATTCGCGCAACTCTGGCCGCACCATCCCGTTCTTGCTCCAGTAGTCGGCCCACAATGGCCTGCAGCTCATTGCGTGCTGGCTCGGCTCCAATCTCTCGGTCCCACTGCGCCAACTGATGTAAGCGTGGCGCCTCAGGCTCATGCGCAAACCGCTGAAGTAGGGCGCCGCAATTCAAGTCAGGCTCTTCATGCAGCGTGTCGAGCACGCGCGAGAGCAGTTCTGCGCCAGGGGCATTGAGTTCTGCAAGGGCTTCAATGTCGGTAATTTGCTGAGCCATTTCTGGCCAGTTCAGTAACAGCACAAAGGCATGCTCCACATCATTGCGTGGGCTGAGGTCTTCATAGCGGCGCTGAGGGCGGCTGCGCGGGGCCTGCTGCTCAAAGCGGCCATAGTCGTCGGGATAGGGACTGGGTGCTGATGCGGGGGTGGGAAGGTCGATGCGCGTGCGACTCCGTACCAACTGTTCCAGAGCGGCCTTATAGGCCGGGGCGCGCACGGCCTTGAGCTTTTCGGCGGCACGTTGGGACAGGGCCGCGCGACCTTCAACCGTGGCAATGTTGAGGCCGGTTTCTAGCGTGCGCAGGAAATACTTGGACAGGGGCTCGGCGCCTTCGAGCAAGGCTTCAAAACCGGTTTGGCCATGTTCGCGAACCAGGGTGTCTGGATCATGCCCGTCGGGCAAAAATAAAAAGCGAATGTCGTGGCCGTCGCGGACCAATGGTAGTGCGACTTCAAGCGCATGGGCCGCGGCGCGGCGTCCGGCTTTGTCGCCATCAAAGCAGAAGTTGAGCCGGGGGTGAATGCGTAGCAACTGCTCAATATGCTCGGCTGTCGCGGCTGTGCCCAGCGTGGCTACGGCATAGTCGATGCCGTGTTGGGCCAGGCTGATGACATCCATGTACCCCTCCACCACCACAAAACCAGGTAAGTCGCGGCAGTGCTGTCGTACTTCGTACAGGCCGTACAACAAGCGGCCTTTATGAAAGAGTGGGGTTTCTGGTGAGTTGAGGTATTTGGCTTTGTCATCGCCCAGAGTGCGGCCGCCAAAACCCACGATGCGCCCGCGACCGTCACGAATGGGAAACATGACCCGATTGCGAAAGCGGTCGAAGTGGCTGCCATCGTCACGGCTAAGCAACAGGCCAGCACGTTCGGCAGCAGCGGCAGAAAGCTTCTGGTGCAGGTTGGGTCGCTCTGGCGCGTAGCCCAAACCATACCGTTCCAGCATGGCCGCATTCACCCCGCGATGCTCCATGTAAGTCGCAGCAGGGCTAAGCGGAAACTGCTCCCGAAACCACACCTGAGCCTGCTCTAGGGCGTCGCGTTCTTCACGCCGTAGCAATAAGGCTTTGTTGTCGGCCGGGCGATCATCGGGGATGTCAACGCCAGCAATGTTGGCCAGCGTTTCCAGCGCAGGGCGGAACTCCAAACGCTCGAATTCCATCAAGAACTTCAGCGCGTTACCACTGGCATGACAGCCGAAGCAGTAGTAGAACTGCTTTTTCGGCGATACCGTGAAGGAGGGGGTTTTTTCGTTATGAAAAGGGCAACAGGCCTGCCATTCCCGCCCGGCTTTTTTCAGTGGTACGCGCTGGCGAATCACATCGACGATATCCACGCGCGCGAGGATTTCGTCGATAACGGCCTGCGGAATACTCACGGGCCGATACTCGACCTAGCCCTGGAGGTGGGCGCGCACCTTAGATGAGACTTGCCCCAAATCCGCGCGCCCAGTGAGCTGCGGCTTGAGTACTCCCATCACCTTGCCCATATCCGGCATCCCTTGTGCGCCGGTTTGTTCCATGGCCGCATCGATGAGCGCCTGGATTTCAGCATCACTGAGGGGCTGGGGCAGATAACCGCTGAGCAAGTCAATTTCGCGCTCCTCTGCGGCCGCCAAGTCTTCTCTTTGGCCTTGCCGGTACTGTGTGGCGGCGTCTTTGCGCTGTTTGATCTGCTTATCGATCAGCGCAATAACATCGGCATCGGTCAACGTGATGCGCTCGTCCACTTCCCGCTGCTTAATAGCTGCGCTCACGGTGCGTAGCAGCGTAAGACGCTCGCTATCGCGGGCCTTCATGGCGGACTTGATGTCCGCGTTGAGTTGACCGCGGACGCCGAGGCTCATGGCCTTAGTACATCCGCCGGCGGCGTGTCACATCCCGTGACAGGCGCTTGGCAGCGCGTTTCACGGCAGCAACCTTTTTCCGCTTGCGCTCTTGGCTGGGCTTTTCGAAAAATTCCCGCTTACGGGCATCGGTGACAACACCGGCTTTTTCACAGGACCGCTTGAAGCGGCGCAGCGCAACCTCGAAAGGCTCGTTTTCTTTAACGCGTACTGAAGGCATGTAATCTTTGTGGGTTGGGGGCCAAATTGGCCCAGACGAAGGTCGGGGCGCGGATTGTACGACTGCCAGCCCGCGAATGCAAAACATCGCCTTTTAACACATGCTGTTGCTATGAGTCTGACTGTGCTGGGAATTGAGTCCTCCTGTGATGAAACCGGAGTGGCCATCTATCACCGCGAACGCGGGTTAATTGCTGAGCGGCTGTATTCCCAGGTGGATTTACATGCCACCTACGGCGGGGTTGTGCCTGAGCTTGCTGCGCGGGACCACCAGCGCCGACTGCCCCAGCTCATTACCGAGGCCTTGGACGAGGCTCAGCTCAGCCCTGATGCACTCGATGCCGTGGCGTACACCGCTGGCCCTGGTTTGGTCGGTGCTTTATTAGCCGGAGCTTCGGCGGCCGCCGGTTTATCCCAGGCCTGGGATAAACCGCTGTTAGCGGTGCACCACATGGAAGCGCACTTGCTCGCGCCGTACATGGGTAGCGCAGAGCCGCCACCGTTTCCTTTTGTCGCCTTGCTGGTGTCGGGGGGGCATACCCTGTTGGTGCATTGTCAGGCCGAGGGCCATTACACCTTGCTCGGCCAAACCTTGGACGATGCGGTGGGCGAGGCTTTCGATAAATGCGCCAGCTTGTTGGGTTTGCCTTATCCGGGTGGCGCCGCTTTGGCGAAGTTGGCGGCGCAAGCGGAGCAGGGGCTGGATGGTGTGGTGCTGCCACGGCCCATGACCAAATCGCGCAGTTTGGACTTTAGCTTCAGTGGGCTGAAAACGGCCTTTGCGCTTGCTTTTGAGAAGCATGACGATGGCACGCCGGCCACCCGCGCTGCACTGGCGCGGAGTTTTGAGGAAGCGGTGGTCGACACCATGGTGCGCAAATGCGTGTGGGCTTTGCAGGCCGTCGATTGTCAGCGGCTCATCATTGGGGGCGGTGTGGCAGCTAACCAACGCCTGCGCGCGGCCTTGCAGACGGCGTTGCAGCCGATGGGAGCCATCCTGGACTGCCCGCCACTGAGGCTATGCACCGATAATGGCGCCATGATCGCGCACCTAGCCTCTCGCCGTGGCTGGATGCTGCAAGTTGCGCCAGACACGGTTCCCGTGCACGCGCGCTGGCCACTAGACAGCTTGAAAGGATAAGCATGGCGCAAGATTGGGTTTATATCCGCGGTTTAGAAGTGCAAACGCGCATCGGAGCCTTTGCCTGGGAGCGCGAAATACTGCAAAAACTGCGCTTCGACGTAGATATGCAAACCGATATTCGGCCGGCGGCTGCCAGCGACGATTTGGCGGACGCTTTGGATTACAAGCAAGTTTCCAAGCGCATCATCAGTTTGGTGGGCAGCTGTGAGTACGAGCTGGTGGAGTCGATTATGGAGTTGGTGGCGCGCACCCTCATCATCGAGTTCAACCTGCCGAGGTTGAAGCTGCGCGTGGACAAAAGCGGGGCCTTGCGCGGGGCCAATGGTGTGGGGCTTATGATTGAGCGGGTGGCAGCCGACTATGCCTAAGGTGTTGCTGAGTTTGGGGTCCAATATTGCGCCGCAAACCAACTTACGCGCGGCTTTAGATGCCTTGAAGCAGCTGCCTGGCCTACGCGGCTTACGGACGTCGCGCTGGTATCAGGCTCCAGCTGTGGGCTTCGATGGCCCCGATTTTGTGAACTGCGCCAGCGTGGGGGAGTGGTTAGGGGAACTCTCCGAGCTGCAGTTGGTGATCCGAGAGCTTGAAGACCGGGCCGCACGGGACCGCAATGCACCCAAGTTCTCCAGCCGCACTCTCGATATCGACGTGGTGCTCTACGGCGACGCCATTATCGAGGAGGGTTCTGGCATTCCCCGCGATGAATTGCTGGAACATGCTTTTGTACTGCGGCCTTGCGCGGAGCTAGAGCCTGACTGGGTGCATCCCCAAACCGGCCGTCGTTTAGGGGCGCATTGGCTAGAGTGGCGGGTGTTACGCGAAGATCCGCTAACGCCTCTGGTTGCCAAGAGTTAGTAGCAGTTCGTACAGCTAGCTTCTCCGAACTCGAGCGAATCCGACTAGCGGGTTCTGAGGGATGAGTCTACGGCCGCTTAGCTACGGTCGAGGCTGCGACGGGGACCGTGTCGCGCACGCATCGCGCTAATCGGTCAGCTGGCGGGGCTTGCGAAAACCCCACATCACGTGGGGTTCGCAAGTGCCGGACGTCCTGTCCGTCACCGCTACGCGGCCTGGTCCGACAGCAGACCGGCGCTCAGCTACCGCGCGACACGGCCCCCGCCACAGCTTCAATTCTCAAGCCTGTTCGCCCATGGTCGCCTACAGGCTGCGCCCCCCATCAACCGCCAGGATATGTCCAGTGATATACGGGGCTTTGGCGAGAAAATGGACGGCTTGAGCAATGTCCTCAGGCAGCCCCACACGGCCTAAAGGAATGCCCTTCAAGATGGCCTGTTGCTCCGCCTGCGGTGGCTCCGGCTGGGGCCAAAGGATGGCTCCCGGGGCAACGCCATTCACGCGTATATGCGGGGCGAGTTCTTTGGCCAGGCTGCGGGTGAGATTCTCCAATCCGGCTTTGGCAGCTGCATAGGCGGCATATCCAGGCACCCCATGCGGGAGCATGGC
Organism: Oceanococcus sp. HetDA_MAG_MS8; assembly: GCA_019192445.1. NCBI lineage: Bacteria > Pseudomonadati > Pseudomonadota > Gammaproteobacteria > Chromatiales > Oceanococcaceae > Oceanococcus > Oceanococcus sp. HetDA_MAG_MS8. The sequence continues at coordinate 267,935 of JAHCMK010000004.1, read as the reverse complement.
ATCCACCAAGTTGATGATGTTGCTGTGCTTGGGGGCTTGCACGGCAAAAGCCTGGCTCAGCCACAGAGGGGCGTCCAGGTTGCTGCGTCTTAAGTCCTCCCATTGCGCGGCACTGATCGTTGCCAGAGGGGTGGGGTAATAGCTGGAGGCATTGTTCACCAGCACATTAGCGCCCTGCGCATGCCAGTCCAAGGCGGCATCGAAGATGGGGCCGGCGACCCCATCGGTACAAAGGTCAGCTTGCACAACGCGGGCCGAGTTGGGGCGCTGGTCGAGGAGCTGCGCGGCCAAGCTGCGCGCCTCAGCAATGGAGCGGTGCGCGTGGATCAGCACATCCCAGCCGGCGGCGTGAAGTTCACGCACGATCGCAGCGCCGAGACGTTTGCTGCCACCGGTGACAATGGCTAAGCCCTGAGCCTGGGTAGAATGCGCGTTTTGCTTGGCCATAAGGTCCTCAGTATTCATGGATGCATTGCAGGCGGCCGTTCTTGGTCTGATTCAGGGCTTAACCGAGTTTTTGCCTGTATCCAGCTCCGGGCACTTGGTGTTGACCCCTTGGCTGATGGGCTGGACTGATCAATCCCTGGCGTTCGATGTCGCTGTTCATTTGGGCACCTTGCTGGCCGTGGTGGTGTATTTCTGGCGCGACTTGTGGCAGTTGCTGCAGGTCACTCCGCGCATCCTATCCACAGATCATGATCCTGTGGTGGGCCTGGCGCGCGGGCTCATTATCGCCACCTTGCCGGCCTGTATTCTCGGCGCATTGCTGCGGGTACTCCTCGATGTGGAGTTTGACTCTCCGGCTTTGGTGGCCACGAATCTGATGTTGTTTGGCGTGTTACTGGGGCTGGCTGATCGCTATGGGCGTCGGAATCGTCAGCTTGGTGATACGCGCTGGTGGGGCTATGCGCTACTGGGGCTGGCGCAGGCCATGGCACTCATTCCGGGGACCTCCCGCTCTGGCGCCACCATGACAGCGGGTTTGGCGTTGGGTTTGGATCGGGTCGCCAGCGCGCGTGTTTCTTTCCTGATGGCCGTGCCCATTATTGCCATTGCTGGCGCTTATGAAGGCCTGAAGCTGGCTAAAGACCCCGCTTCCGTGGAGTGGACAGCCATGGGTGTAGGCGTGAGTGTTGCTTTCGTATCGGGCTGGATCTGTATTGCGGGGCTGCTCAAGTTCGTTGCCCGCGTGGGCTTTTGGCCCTTCGTGGCCTACCGGTTGGTGCTGGGTAGCGTGATCTTTGGTTTACTCGCGCAGGGTGCCCTTAGCTAAAGCTGCTGCCAGTGCGCCCTTAGCTCTGGGCGGGTAGCGCGGCGGCAATAGCCTGGGTGCGGGCCGCGCGAATATGCTTGGGAATAAGATCAGGGCGCGGGCAGGCTTGGGCGATGCTGCCCGTGTTGACGCGCAGGGCAGCCTGCATGGCCTGGCGGTAAATCTCGCTTTGCGGGTATGCGGTCTGCTCATAGCCAGTGCGGCCCCGCGCATCAGCTGTGCAGGCCGCCAAAAAGTCGTCCAGCCGTTGGGGCCGACGCCACACATCGAGGGCGTCCAGAACCTTGAGCAAGGTGGCCGGACGTAGCTCTGCGGCGCGGTGGCCATGCAGATGCCATTCGCAGACCTTCACGGCGAGCTCTTTGCAGGTCTTGGGCACGCGTAGTCGCTGGCAGACAGCCTCGACTAAGGGAATGCCCCGTGACTCATGGCCTTTATGGCTGGGCCAAACCGGGCGCGGAGTAATGCCTTTGCCAAAGTCGTGGCACAACACGGCAAAGCGTACTGCCAGGCTGTCTTGGGCGGCAGCGCTGGCTTGCAAGCACATCAGAGTGTGGATGCCCGCATCAATTTCCGGATGGTAGCGGGCGGTTTGGGGCACCCCAAATTGGGCGTCTAGCTCGGGTAACACCACGCGCAATGCACCCACCTCTCGCAACACTTCAAAAAAGCGCTGGGGGTGATTGCTGAGTAAAGCTCCGGAGAGTTCTTTCCAGACTCTTTCCGGGCTGAGTTGCTCTAATTGTCCGGCCACCACCATTTCGCGCAGCAAGATGCGGGTGCTCGGGTGCACTACAAAACCAAACTCCCCAAGCTTTGCGGCGAAGCGGGCCACGCGAAGAATGCGTAAAGGGTCTTCGGCAAAGGCCGGCGACACATGCCGCAACACGCGTTGCTCAAGGTCCTTGAGGCCGCCATAGGGGTCGATGACCTGACCCTGGGCATCCTCCGCCAAGGCGTTGATGGTGAGGTCGCGGCGGAGTAAGTCTTCCTCTAGGCTCACATCAGGCGCGGCGTCGACCACAAACCCCCGGTGGCCAAGGCCTTGGCGGCGCTCGGTTCGTGCCAACGCAAACTCTTCTCCGCTGCCGGGCTGCAAAAACACGGGAAAGTCGCGGCCTACAGCTTTGAAACCCGCCTGTTCCATGGCCGGCTGGGTGCTGCCGACCACCACCCAGTCGCGGTCAGCACTGCTCCTTCCGAGCAGCCGGTCGCGCACCGCGCCACCCACCAGATAGCACTGGCCAGGGGGTTGAGGCGAGTCTGGACGCGGCATTATTCGCTGGGGTCGTTATCCGGCAGCAAGGCTACGCCCGGAGTCGGGCAGGCCAGAATGGCTTCGCGCACGGCCTCGATGGCGCGCATGCGCGGGTAGCTACGCCGCCAGGCCAAGACAATCCGGCGCCGGGGCACGGGGTCTTTGAAGGGGCGCACCAGCAGCCCGCTGCTGGTTTGTGATTGCAGGTCTACGCTGCTGGCCGGCAGCACTGTTACGCCTAGCCCGCTGGCCACCATATGGCGGATGGTCTCCAAGCTGCTGCCTTGGAGGGGGTTGCCAAGCTCAGCATGCGACTTGGCAGCCGGAATAGCGGCTAAGACTTGGTCGCGGAAGCAATGGCCCGGACCCAGCATCAGCAGACGTTCTTCGGCCAGCTCCACTGGGTCGATACTGGTTTCGTCGGCCAGAGTGTGGCGCGGTGACATGGCCACGACAAACTCCTCCTCATACAGCGGCCAGACTCGCACCCCTGGGGGTGAGAATGGTTCGGCCACGACGATCACATCAAGCTCGCCCTGGCGCAGGCGCTCGGAGAGGGTGTCGGTGAAGTTCTCCTCAATAACCAGCGGCATCTGCGGAGCAATTTTGGATAGCCCTGGGACCAGATTGGGGAGTAGGTAGGGCGCTACGGTGAAGATGGCGCCCAGGCGTAGCGGGCCATTGAGTTCATCAACGGCGCCTGCGGCAATTTCCTCGAGCAAAGAGGCCTCGGCCAAGACGCGGCGCGCTTGATCCAAAATGCGGCGGCCTACGGGGGTGACTTCGGCGCGCCCTCGGTGGCGCTCAAACAACGTAACCCCCAGTCTGTCTTCCAGCTTGCGAATCGCAATAGATAGGGTGGGCTGGCTGACAAAACACCGATTCGCTGCCTGACCGAAGTGGCGGGTCTCGTCCAAAGCGACGGCGTAGCGGAGTTCGGTCAGGGTCATGCGTTGGTCTCGTTCAGCCAATCACGTGGCGGCAAAAAGTCGGTGTAAAGCTGTTCTTCGGCACTGCCAGGCTGCGGCTGCCAGTTGTATTCCCAGCGCACCATGGGCGGCAGCGACATCAGAATAGACTCGGTGCGCCCGCCGCTTTGTAAGCCAAATAAGGTGCCGCGATCGTGTACAAGGTTGAATTCCACGTAGCGCCCGCGTCGGTAGGTTTGAAATGCGCGCTCAGCGTCGCCGTAGGGGGTATCACGGCGCTTGGCGACAATGGCGCTGTAGGCCTGCGCATACTCGCGGGCGGTGGTCTGAATGAGCGCCAATCCGGCTTCAAAGCCCCCCGCATTGTGATCATCAAAAAAAATGCCGCCTATACCCCGCGCCTCCTGCCGGTGGGGCAGGTAAAAGTACTCGTCGCAGGCCTGCTTGAACTCGGGGTAGTAAGAGCCGGCCGCACGCTGAGCAGCCTGATGCCATGCCCGGCAGTCTTCGGCGTAGCCGTAGTAGGGAGTGAGATCGAAGCCGCCCCCAAACCACCAAGTGTCGCCAGCTTCAAAGTAGCGCACGTTGCAGTGTGAGGTGGGCGCATAGGGATTGCGCGGGTGCATGACCACGGAGACGCCCATGGCCACAAAACTCTGCCCGGCAAGCTCCGGTTTGCGCACGGTTGCTGCGGGCGGTAGGGCATCGCCGTGGACTAAAGAGTAGTTCACGCCGCCTTGTTCAAAACTTTGGCCCTGTGCCAAAACGCGGGATTCACCACCGCCGCCTTGAGGGCGCTCCCATACATCCGCTACGAACACTTCAGGCCCGGTTTCCACCGCCTCGAAATGCGTACAAATGAGGTCTTGTAATTGGCGCAGGGTCTGGGCCACATGATTGGCGCGGTCAGACAGCATGAAACTCCCTTACATCTTGAATGTGACCCAAAGTGCTCACAACAGTCTGCAGTTTCAGACCCTTGTTGTCACCTCTGCCTTAGTCGCGAATCCACCGCTGCGAGACGGTATCAAATATTCGGCTGGGTCGATTTTGCCCGCCTAATGGGGCAGCTAGAAAACCGTCGACCTGGCCGCGCCAGAGCCGCTGCACAGCCCAGCGGCTGCGTGGGGTGGGGAAACCGCTGAGGTTGGCGCTGGTCGAGGTAATGACTCCGCCACAGGCTGCGGCTAACTCACGCGCCGGGGCATGCTCGGTGATGCGCACTGCCAAGGAGCGATGCTTGCCGCGCAGCAGTGGGCTGACGCCCAAACGAGTAGGTATCACCCATGTCGTCGCGCGGCCATCCTGCGGAGGCGTAGGCAGTGTGGGCTTCCCAACCCAGGGGCTGAGTGGCTTTCGATCATGGGCTAGTAGGATGATGCCCTTGGTCCATGGCCGACGCTTAAGCTTGAGTAGCCGGTCAATGGCCTTGGTATTACGGGGGTCGCAGCCCACGCCCCAAACCCCTTCGGTGGGATACAAAACCACGCCGCCACGGCGGACAACCGTGGCGGTCTTGAGCACCCTAAAGCGCCACGGGCGCGATGAAGCTGCGGTCATAGGGTCGTCCTGTCAGTGCGGTCTTAGCTTTTGCTAGTGGTCTTGGCCTTGCTGCTGGCCTTGGCTTTGGTGGTGGTTTTTGCTTTGGACTTGGCCGGCGCTTTTTTCGTGGTCTTTTTCGCCGTCGCAGTCTTGCGGCCGCGGCCTTTGCGTGCTGGAGCTTTTTCCAACAACTCCACGGCGGCCTCGCGGGTCAGGCTTTCCGCTTCCACATCTTTGGGCACCCTGGCATTTTTATCGCCATCGGTAATGTATGGCCCCCAGCGACCATGTAAAACGCGGATGGCGCCATCGTCGAAGTCTTTAATGAACTTCTTGGCATCGGCTTCGACCTTCTCCGCCACAATTTCTTCGGCTCGCGCGAAGTCCACCTCGTAGGGGTCGTCCGGCTCCTTGATGCTTGCAAATGCCGTTTTCTTTTCTTTGGGGTGCTTGAACTGCACATAGGGCCCAAAGCGGCCAATATTGGCTTTCAGAGTACCGAAGCGCTCGCTGGTCCCCAATTCGCGGGGCAGGGAGAACAGCGGCATGGCCTGCTCTAAAGTGATGTTGAAAATGGACTGGCCGGGGCGCAGGCTGGCGTACTTAGGCTTTTCCTCGGCATCGAGGTCACCCAACATTACGAAGGGACCGTATTTGCCCAGGCCAGCTCGCACATTCTTGCCACTGTCTGGGTCTTGCCCAATGATGCGCCACTCTGGACGCTCAGGATCGGGTAGCGGATAGAACTGATCCCAAAAGCCCTGTAGCAGGGATTGCCAGTCTTTCTCTCCGCGGGCAACGGCATCCAGCTCATCTTCCAGGCCTGCGGTGTAGTCATAGGCGACGTAGTCGTGGAAGTTCTCATTGAGGAAGTGGGCCACCACACGGCCACGATCTGTGGGAATGAAACGCTTACCGTCCATTTCCACATATTCCCGGTTTTGCAGCGTGCTAATGATGCTGGCGTAGGTGGAGGGACGGCCAATGTCGTACTCCTCCAAGGTCTTCACTAGGCTGGCTTCGCTGTAACGTGGCGGCGGCTCGGTGAAGTGTTGCTCGGCCAGTATGTCTTCCAAGGAGACTTTTTGGCCTTCTTCCAAAGGCGGCAGTCGACGCTCATCGTCGTCGCCTTTGTCATCATCACGGCCTTCCAAATACACGGCCATAAAGCCTGGGCTCACCAATACCGAGCCCGTGGCTCTGAATACGCCCACTTGGCCTGCGGCCAAGTTTGCGCCGACGGTATCGAAGACCGCGGCCTCCATTTGACAGGCAACCGTGCGCTTCCAGATCAGCGAATACAGTTTGTGCTGCTCGGGGTTCAGGGCGTTGCGAAGCTCATCCGGGTGGCGCAGGGCGCTGGTGGGACGGATAGCTTCGTGCGCTTCCTGCGCGTTTTTGGACTTGGACTTAAATCGGCGAATCTCAGCCGGTAGGGCCTTGGCCCCGTAGCGCTGTTCGATCACGCCGCGCAGCTCGTCTAGGGCGTCCTGAGCCAATGCGACAGAGTCGGTCCGCATATAGGTGATTAAGCCCACTGTCTCGCCGCTGACCGCAATACCTTCGTAGAGCTGCTGTGCAATACGCATGGTGCGGCTGGCGCCGAAGCCGAGTTTGCGCGAGGCCTCCTGCTGCAAGGTGGAGGTGGTGAAGGGTGGGGCGGGAAAACGCCGACGTTGGCTTTTCTTAACCTCCACCACATCCAGCGAACCATTGGCAGCCTTCAGCAAGTCCTGGCGCGCCTGGGTAGCTGTGGCGTCGTCCGTAATGCTGAATTGCTCCACCTTGTTGCCATGCAGTTGGGTGAGCTTGGCCATGAAGCGCTGGTCGTCTTTGCTCAGCGCACTATCGATGGTCCAGTATTCGCGCGGAACGAAGGCTTCGATTTCATCCTCGCGCTCCACAATAAGACGCAGTGCCGGTGTTTGCACGCGACCCGCCGATAGGCCGGGCGCCACTTTGCGCCACAGCAGCGGTGAGATGTTGAAGCCCACCAAGTAGTCCAGTGCGCGCCGCGCTTGCTGCGCGTTCACCAAGTCATCGGACACGCTGCGTGGGTTAGCCACGGCCGAGCGCACAGCAGACTTGGTGATTTCGTGGAAGACCACGCGTTTGACATCGCGGCCATCCAGCATACCGCGCTCGCGCAGCAGCTCTAAAAGATGCCAAGCAATGGCTTCCCCTTCGCGATCGGGGTCAGTGGCCAGCAGCAAGCTGTCGGCTTTCTTCAGAGCGCTGACGATTTTCGCAACATGCTTTTCGTTGCGATCAATGATGTCGTAGCGCATGGCAAAGCCCGCGTCAGGATCGACAGCACCCTCTTTGGGTACCAGATCACGAACGTGGCCGTAGGAGGCCAGAACTTCATAGTCCGGGCCCAGATATTTTTTGATGGTCTTGCCCTTGGCGGGCGACTCGACGATGACGAGATGTTGGGACATGCCCTCGGCAGTCTAGGGGTGGGGGGCGCAGTTTGCTCTGAACCTGGGGGGCGAAGTCAACTCCGTTTGCAAAGCGACTGCCCGTCGAAGTCGCTCTGCAGGACTTGTGCCAGCCCTATTCGCCACCCAAGGGAGTGCTCGCCACGACCACATGGGTGATTCCCTGCAAGCAGCCCTACCCAGTGGAGCCCGGCGCGCTCAGCCCTGCTTCATTTTTCCTGCGTGCGCAAAAAGTTACGCCCTTGACCCATAGGCATAAATTTCACGGGGCGGAGCTGGTGCAACGAGTCTCAGGCAGGCCTGTATGGGCTGCGCCCTAGCCTCGCGCGGCTTAATGCAAGCAGTGCCCGGTAGGGTCAAAAACTAAGCCTTCAAGCGCATTGAATTCGTTCTCTGATGCGCGATCGGCTTGCAAGACCATGAGACTGACCCATTCGGCTTCATCAGCTCCCACAACGGGTGTGTCCAAGGCCAGAAGTCGCGCTATTACTCGCTCACGATTCTGCGCCGAGAGAATCCCCTGGCGCTCTAGCTCGAGGATGCGGTTCCGGCAGGGAGCGTCTAAGCGGCGCACTTCTTCGTCAGAAAACAGGCGCCAAGCTGTGCTGGGTGCTTGCAGACCCTCGCAATCCGCCAAGTCCATCAGCCAATCAATAGCGGTATTGATGAGGTTGCGCGGAAAACCGGCTGCGGTCAGTGCCTGCTCGATGTGGTCGCTGGCAAGATCTTCACCGGGAGTTTCGTCCAGCACCACATCAAAAATGTAGAGCAGGGCGTCAAGTACATTTGGCTGCATCAAGGGATTAGGAGCTGATTCGCTGATAACCGCCACCGGGTACTAATGCCACGGTGCCCTGCAGTTCCAGGATCAGTAAGATGGAAGAAAGGTCGGCAACACTCATGCCGGTCGCCTCGACCAAGGTGTCCATGGTGGCGGGGCCGGCGCGCAAGGCATCCAGCACCAAGCGGTGCTCGGCGGGAGCTTCGGCCTCGCTGGTGTGAGCCAATGGCCGCGCGTTGGATGAGTCGGCATCTTGGGATTGTAGCAGGCCCGGAAGCACGGCCTCGAGAATGTGTGTGGCATTTTCTACCAGCACAGCCCCTTCACGAATCAGTTGATGGCAGCCGCGGGCCAGGGGGTTATCTACCGAGCCTGGGATGGCGAGCACTTCATTGCCGTACTGGCCGGCCTGACGTGCGGTGATCAGGCTGCCGCTGTTGGGGGTGGCTTCAACGACGACAGTGGCCTGCGCTAGGCTGGCGATGAGGCGATTGCGCTCGGGGAAATGATGCCGCTCCGGAGGCTCGCCGGGCAGGTACTCGCTGAGCAGTAAGCCCTCACGTGCGATGCGCTGGCCTAAATTGCGATTGCGGGCGGGGTAAATGTCATCCAGGCCGCGACCGCATACAGCCACCGTGGCGCCGTTGGCGTCGAGGGCCCCCAGATGGGCCTGTGCATCGACGCCCATAGCCAAGCCCGAGCATATGCCCAAGCCCCGTCCCGCCAGCGTTTTGGCAATGGTGCGAGCATGCCTGGCTCCCTGCGGCGTGGGGTTTCGGCTGCCCACAATCGCGATCATGGGCATGCGTAGCAAGTCGGTATCACCACAGGCGAAGAGGGCAAAGGGCGCGTCGGTGTGCTGCTTCCACGCAGAGGGCCACGGCGCTTGCGCGAAGGTGATGAATTGAGCGCTGGCGCTACTGCTTAACCACTCCAGGCAGCGCTGCAAGACGGCGTGCTCACAGTCTTCATGAAAACGGCGGCTGCCAATATTTTGCGCGCGCCCTTGGCGGCGAAGCTCCTGAATCACGGCGGTGGCGGCGTGGCCACTGCTGAGTTGTTCGCGTGCCTGATCGCGCAGTGGGGTGGGGCAGTGATTCAGCCCCAGCCACGCTTGTAGGGTGTCTGCGTCCAGAGTCAGATTTGTGGGGTGCGGACCAGGTCGCCTCGCTTGATCCCGCGCGTACTTTGCAGAATCAAGCCATAGGAGAGCTGGGCCCCCACATCGAAGAGCATCACGTAGCCGGCGTCTACTGGTGGGAGTTGTACACGCGGCTTGAAGGCGCGGGTCGGGTCAATAACCTTGGCCCCAGCAATTTGCAGGCGTAGCACGTGACCAGGCTCTAATCCGGCCTCATCACCGCGGTTAATCGCAATGATTTGGAACTGCCCCGCCTGGGTGTATTGATCGTAAATCGCCGCGACTCGACCAGCGACATCGGTGTCAGGAGCGGCTGGCATAAAGCTTCCAGGCAAGGGCGGCGCGGCATCTAAGAAGAGCCGGTCCCCCCGCAAGACTTCGCGGTCGGCACTGACCAGTCTGGCCTGGGCAGGGTCTTCAAAGTCTTGTAATTCCAACTCTCCTACGGGAATACCTTCGTATCCGAGGGTTTTTCCATCTTCGGGGTCTACGACGGTCTGCCCGCGATGCAGCACGCGCCAATAGCGTTCCTCGGTGGTGTTGACTGCGCGCGCATAGGTAGGAACACCAATGGTCCCCAGTAGGCGCTCGTCGGCAAAGGCCAGGATGTAGGGGGCCTGGTCCCAGGAGCGGCGATCAATCAGCCGTGGCCCCTGCAGGAAGGCGCCAATGACATCCAGGGGGATGGGTGGAATCGCGGTATCGAGCGCCGAGCGGCGCACCTGCGGTGACAGTCGGCGTTCAATGCTGTCTTGGCGTAGACCTAATCGAGGTTGGCCGTCTACCCAGGTTAAAACCAGCACATCCCCGGGGAAGATGAGGTGTGGGTTAGCAATTTGGGGGTTGACCTGCCACAGCTGCGGCCATTGCCAGGGGTGCGCGAGGTAGTAATCGGCAATATCCCAAAGTGTATCGCCACGTTCCACCACATACTCAGCACGCACGTCGGGGTTGAGGGTGATGACCTCGGCCCGCGCCCAGCCACTGCCTAGAACCAGCAGCAGGACCAGCAACATGCGAAAATGGACCTTCAATTTCATCACTCCCTAACTGACCTGTCTGTCTCGCAAGACGCGAATGTAGCAGCTTTGCCGTCAGGGAAACATGAACGCGCGCTATGGCTCAACTCAAGATTCTGCAGTTCCCCGACCCCCGTCTACGGCAAGTCGCCAAGCCGGTGGGCCGTTTTGATCGCAGCTATTTCAAAACCTTCGACGATATGTTCGACACCATGTACGCCGCGCCCGGCGTAGGCTTGGCTGCGACGCAGGTGGGTATTGATGAGCGATTCACGGTGATCGACGTCAGTGATGGGCGAGAAGATCCTTTGGTGTTGATCAACCCCGAAATCATCACCGGCACCAATGCCTGTGACTTAGAAGAAGGATGCTTGTCGGTGCCTGGGCACCAAGAGAAGGTGCGGCGCTTCACCGAAGTGCGGGTGCGTGCGCTAGACCGTGACGGCAAGCCTATTGAGTTTGAGGCCGATGGCTTATTGGCGCATTGCATACAACATGAAATTGACCACCTCGATGGCAAGCTTTTTGTCGACTATCTCAGTCAGCTCAAGCGCAATCGGATTCGTAAGCAAATCGAACGCGAACAACGCCGTTGAGCATCCATCAATCTGAGTCCGCCACTATGCGTGTGGTTTTTGCGGGGACGCCGGAGTTCGCCGCGGCGCCTTTGCGGGCCTTAATCGCCGCAGGTGTCAACATCGTCGGTGTTCTGACCCAGCCTGACCGGCCCGCGGGGCGGGGGCGCAAGCTCATGCCCAGCCCTGTTCGCCAGGTCGCGACCGATGCAGGGCTCCCTGTGGCGACGCCGGTGAACTTCAAAAGCGCGGACAACCGGGCCATTGTGGCGGATTGGAAGCCCGACCTGATGGTCGTGATTGCGTACGGGTTGATTCTGCCGCAAGCCGTTTTGGATATACCGCGCCTAGGCTGCGTCAATGTCCACGCCTCCTTGTTGCCGCGCTGGCGCGGCGCTGCGCCTATTCAGCGTGCCATTGCTGCCGGCGATGCCAGCAGCGGTGTGTGCTTAATGCAAATGGAAGCTGGGTTGGATACCGGCCCTGAGCTGGCCCGCTTGGAGCTGGACATCGCTGCAGACATGACCGGCGGCCAGCTGCATGATGTGTTGGTAGAACGCACCTGCGCTGCATTGCCACAGTGGTTAGCGCAACTCGAAGGGGGCGCTTTGCAAGCGCGGCCTCAGCCCGAGCAGGGTGTGACCTACGCGCATAAGCTGAGTAAAGAGGAGGCTCGCTTAGACCTGCAGCGGCCCGCGTCCGAGCTGGCTCGCTTGGTGCGTGCCTTCGACCCCTGGCCGGTGGCTTATCTCTCTCTAGGCAGCGAGCGCTTGCGCTTATTTGGCGCCGCTAAAGCCTTAGCGATGACCGCGCCGGGAGAAGCCGGCACTTTGCTGCCTTGCTGCGATTCTGGAGCGCTTATTGCCTGCGGTGAAGGAGCGCTGTGGGTGCCTGAAATGCAATGGCCAGGGCGTAAGCGTCTACCAGCGGCCGAGGCCCTACGCAGTCGCAAGTTGGTGGCTGGAGATCGTCTGCATGGCTGAGGGGAGTGCTGCACGCCGGTTGGCGGCGCTGGCCCTGGCCGAAGTGCGTCAGGGCCGGGCATTGCCGGAGGCTTTGAAAAACGCACGGGATAAGGCGCCGGCGATCTCCAATGCTGATGTGGCTTTTGCCAGGCGCATGGCCGCGCAGGTCTTGCAGCAGCGCAGCCTGCTCGATGCGCGGGTGCAGCCCGCACTCCAGCGCCCGCCTAAGCCCGCGTGGGTTCGTGAGTTGGTGCTGGTTGGACTGGTGCAGCTGGAGGACCCCGACTGCCCAGATCATGCCGCCGTCGCCGCGACCGTGGGGGCTGCCCCGGCGAAGTTGCGTGGGCTGGTTAACGCCATTTTGCGCAAAGCCGGCCGCGGGCAACTGCCTGCGCCAGACTCCGGCAAGCCCGTAGACGTGCAGGCGCGTCAGGCCGGACTGCCCATATGGTTATATCAACGCTTGAGCGCTGACTGGGGCGAACAACTGCCTGCGGTCATTGAAGGTTCCCGCCAAACGCCGCCCTGGGGCCTGCGCCTGAACCTGCAAAAAACGACTCAGGCCGATTACTTGCAGCAGTGGCCTGAAGACCTGCAAGCCCCGCGCCCGCTAGGCGCGGCTGGCTTGGTCTTGCCGCGACCCGGAGAGCTGCGGCAACTGCCGGGCTTCGAGCAGGGCTGGGTCTCGGTACAAAACCCCAGCGCCCAACAAGCCGCGACCTTATTGCCCTTACAACCGGGAATGAAGGTCCTGGATGCCTGCGCCGCCCCGGGTGGGAAAACGGCGCACCTCTTGGAGTTGGAGCCGCAGCTGAATCTCACCGCGCTGGATCGTGATGCCCAGCGCCTGGCCGATGTGCGAAGAGGGCTGGAGCGCCTGGGGCTCAATGCTCGCTGTGTGGCCAGTGACTTACTGCAGTTCGAGGAAAGTGGCTGGGATGCCATTTTGTTGGATGTGCCTTGCAGTGCTACGGGCATCCTGCGCCGGCATCCCGATATTCGCTGGTTGCGCCGCTCCGCCGACATTGCCGCGCTGGTCAAGCAGCAATCTGCCTTGCTAGAGCATGCTTGGAGCCTGCTCAAACCGGGTGGTGTGCTCATCTATGCCAGCTGCTCGATTTTGCGTGCCGAGACGGTCGATGTGGTGCAGGCATTCTTGCGCGCGCATCCCCAGGTGCAGGCGGACTCATTGCAGCTGCCGGCCGGGGAATGGGTCGCACCGGGCTGGCGTATTCGACCCGGTGGTGATTGGGACGGCTTTTTTTATGCACGCCTGCGACAATGTGCAGAGTCATCCAATCCGCCGACCAATGGGGAGGTTGAAGCGGCTTGAAGATCATCATCTTAGGGGCAGGCCAGGTCGGCTCCACGCTGGCCGATAATCTGGCGCGTGAGAACAACGACGTCACCGTTGTGGATACCAATGCCCAGCTCCTAGCGGAGCTGCAGGACCGTCTGGATATCCGCACCGTGCAGGGCTTTGCCTCGCATCCTGATGTGTTGATCCGCGCCGGGGCGCGCGATGCCGACATGCTGATTGCTGTTACCGACAGCGACGAAATCAACATGGTCGCCTGTCAGGTGGCTTACACCTTGTTCCAAACCCCCACCAAGATCGCCCGAGTCCGCGCCAGCGAATATCAGCGCAGTGCCCAAATGCTCTTTTGCAATGAAGCTCTGCCCATTGATATGCAAATCAGCCCGGAGCAGTTGGTCACCGACTACATCGTGCGCTTGGTCGAGTACCCCGGTGCACTGCAGGTCGTGGATTTCGCCGAAGGCCGAGTTCGGCTGGTCGGCGTGCGCGCCTATTACGGTGGTCCTTTGGTGGGGCGTGAGCTCCGCGAAATTGCGAAGCACATCCCCAATGTGGATACCCGTGTTGCTGCGATTTACCGCCGCGGGCAGCCCATCATCCCCGAGGGCGATACGCTCATCGAAGCCGAAGATGAGGTGTTCTTCGTCGCCGCCAGTCCAGATATCCGGAAGGTGATAGGCGAGTTGCGGGCGCAAGATGGTCCGGTGCGCCGGGTGGTGATTGCCGGTGGCGGCAATATCGGTCTGCGCTTAGCCCAAGCTTTGGAAGGTCGCTGCCGCGTGCGTTTGGTCGAGCGCAGCCGTGCGCGAGCGCGTATTTTGTCTGAGCGGCTGTCCAACACCATCGTCTTGGTGGGGGACGCGGCCAATGAGGGTCTGCTGCTCGATGAAAACATCGAGAACACCGATGTGTTCTGCGCCGTCACTAACGACGATGAGGCCAACATCCTCTCAGCCATGCTGGCCAAGCGGATGGGCGCCAAGAAAGTGCTATCGCTCATCAACCGCCCGGCTTATTTGGACTTGGTTGAGGGACATGTGATCGATATTGCGGTGTCGCCTCAGCAGAGCACCGTGAGTGCCCTACTGGCGCATGTGCGCCGCGCAGATGTGGTGCGCGTGCATAGCCTCCGTCGCGGCGCTGCGGAAGCCATCGAGGCGGTGGCTCATGGCGACTCCCGCAGTTCTAAAGTGGTCGGGCGTGCCGTAGAAGAAATCCCCTTACCCAAGGGGGCAACCATCGGTGCGATTGTGCGCGGAGATGAGGTGCTGATGGCCCACCACGACACGGTGATCGAGGCCGAGGATCATGTGATCTTGTTCATCGTGAACCGCAAGCACATGGCCGAGCTGGAAAAGCTGTTCCAGGCCGAGCCCACCTTTATATAGGCTGGTGTTGACCATGTTTTGTGTGCACAACGCGCTGTGGCTTGGTGCCATGCCCCGCGCCCGCCGCCAAGCCATGCCAGGGCTGCGGCCCAAGGTGTGGCTCAGCGACGCCTGGAAAGTAGGGATCTAGCCTATGCAGGAGCTGTTGCGCATCGTGAGAGAGCAGCGCTTTGCTCCGGTGCAACGTGTGTTGGGTGTGCTCTTGATGCTGTTCTCGCTCACCCATCTCGTGCCCTTGCTCCTGGCTTTGGCGGAGGGCCGCGCGGTGCATGCATTCGCGATGGCCTTCGGTCTGACCCTGGTGACGGGGCTTTTAGTCTGGGCGCCGGTGAAGGGATTGCGTCGAGAGCTACGGGTGCGCGACGGGTTCTTGATCGTCTGCGCGTTTTGGAGCGTGCTGGGGCTGTATGGCTCCATCCCGTTTATGACGCAGAGTGGCGGCGGCTTGAGCTTCTCGGATGCGGCCTTTGAATCGGTGTCTGGACTGACCACCACCGGGGCTACGGTCATCGTCGGAATTGATGAGCTACCCATCGCGGTGAAGTACTACCGCCAACAGCTCCAGCTGCTGGGCGGGATGGGCATTATCGTGCTCGCCGTTGCGGTGTTGCCCATGTTGGGCGTCGGTGGAATGCAGCTCTACCGAGCGGAAACGCCGGGTCCAATGAAAGACACCAAACTCACGCCGCGCATCACCGAGACAGCCAAGGCGCTTTGGGAAATCTACATGGCGCTCACGCTGTGCTGCGCCTTGGCTTATTGGCTGGCGGGTATGAGCCCCCTTGATGCTATCGGGCATGCTTACAGCACAGTCTCAACGGCCGGCTTTTCCACCCACGACGCAAGTTTGGGCTATTTCGATAATCCCTGGATCCATTGGATCGCCATCGTTTTCATGTTGGCCGGTGCTATCAATTTTGGTCTGCACTTTGCCGTGTGGCGCATCCGCGGCCGCTATGGCGGTATTTGGCGCTATTGGCGTGACCCAGAGTGCCGCGCGTTGCTCAAAATCTATTTTGGGATCATTTTGTTTGCCGTCGCATTGCTGCTCTGGCATCGGGTGTATACGGATCCGCTTGAAGCCCTGCGTGTGGCCGCCTTTGAAGTTGTTGCACATGCCACGACGACCGGCTTTGCCATTGCGCCCTTTGCCAGCTGGCCGTCTTTACTGCCGTTTGGGCTCATTCTGGTGAGCTTTTTGGGCGGGGCTGCTGGTGCGACCACTGGGGGGCTGAAGGTGATTCGCGTGCTTTTGCTCACCAAGCAGGGGGCACGCGAGGTCAATCGCCTGGTTCATCCGGCGGCTTTATTGCCGGTGAAACTAGGACGTCGCGCGGTGCCTAATCAGGTGGTTGAAGCGGTATGGGGTTTCTTTTCTGTGTACGCCGCCATCATGGTGGCGATGACGCTGCTCTTTATGCTCAGCGGCTTGGATCAGGTGACGGCCTTCTCCGCGGTGGCGGCTACCTTAAACAACCTGGGTCCAGGTCTGGGTGAGCTGAGCTCTAACTTTGCCTCCGCGCCGACAGCGGCCAAGTGGCTGGGTATCCTGGGCATGCTCCTGGGACGCCTCGAGATCTTTACCTTGCTGGTGGTGTTTACCCCGGCTTTTTGGCAGCGATGAGCGCGATGCGGGCCAAGCTGGAGGCGCAGCTTGCGCGCTTTCCGCAGCGTGCAGATTTGCGTTTGGCATTGGCCCAAGCCTGCGCGCGTGAGAAGGACTGGCCGGCTGTAGCCGAGCACGCGCGTGCTGCTTTGGAACTCAAACCCGATTATTCGGCGGCTTACCTCTGGGCCGGTCGCGCGGCGGTTGAAGCTCAGGCCCTGGAACAGGCCAACCAATATTTCCAAGAGGGCTTCGTTCAAGCACAGGCCCAGGGCGACAAACAAATCGAACGGCAGATTCAGGTGTTTCTTAAGCGATTGGAGCGCAGCGAATGAGCGTGTTTACTCCCGTGCAGTCCAGTGAGCTGGCGCAGTTTTTAGGCCAGTACCGGGTTGGCGATTTACTCGACTACTCGGGCATTGCTGAAGGTATTGAAAACACCAATTTCTTCGTGCGCACCACGACCAATCGTTTTGTTCTGACCCTGTTTGAGCGTACTCCGGCGCAGGATTTGCCGTTTTTTCTCAGTGTGATGGAGCATTTGGCCGCGGCGGGTTTGCCCAGCGCCGCGCCGGTGCGGCGTCGCGATGGACAACTCTTGGGGCAGCTCAATCAGCGGCCTGCCGCTTTGGTTGCCCGTCTGCCCGGAAGCGGAGTCGTGGTGCCCACCGTCGCGCAGGTGACTCAGCTAGGCTCGGTCATGGGGCAGATGCATCTTGCTTTAGATGATCTGCCGCAGTCGCGATTGCCTGATCGTGGACTGGATTGGATGCAGGCTACGGCGGAGCAAGTTGCGCCGGTGTTGGACGCGAGTGCATCCCAGCTGTTGGCCGACGAAATGCGCGCCCAAAGCCATGCAGCCTGGTCGCAGTTGCCGCAAGGAGTGATTCATGCCGACCTCTTTCGCGACAATGCCCTATTCGATGAAGACCGGCTGACTGGTCTGATCGACTTTTACTACGCCTGTAATGACGCTTGGGTGTATGACCTTGCCGTCAGCTTTAACGATTGGGTGCTCAATGCCGGGCATCCGGCTACAGGGCCTGTGGGGTCGGCCTTCCTGCGCGCCTATCAGCACGCTCGGCCACTCACGGCGCAAGAACGCGAACTGTGGCCTCTAGCCTTGCGCCGGGCGGCCTTACGCTTCTGGCTGAGCCGCCTACAGGACTGGCACTTCCCCCGCGATGGGGAGCTCACATATCGCAAAGACCCCATGGATTTCGAGCGCTTGTTGCGCTGGCATCGGGAGCACCCGGTGCCGCTGCATGGGGGCGAGTCATGACCCCCGAACCATCCGAAGTCCGGTGGCCGGCCCAGCTGGCGCGAGTGAACGAAGGCGCGCTGAGCGTTGCAGCCTACTGCGTACTGGCTCTGCTAGTCGTGTGCGCAGCCGCCGTTCTTGCCCGCTATGTTCTGGGGTGGAGCGCCATCGCCGTCCAAGAGCTGCTGATTTATTTGCACTGTCTCGCTGTGGTGCTGGCGATTCCGGCAACCTGGCAGCGCGATGGTCATGTGCGCATTGATATTTGGTATCGGCGGTGGTCACCCCGCCTGCAGCAGCGTGTCAATCGCATAGGCATTGCTCTCCTAGCGATACCGATGTTTGGCTTCATGGGATGGGCCTGCTGGGATTACGTAGCCGTGGCCTGGGCGCGGTCGGAAGCTTCGGCTGAGCCGGGTGGGCTGCGCTGGTTATGGTTGCTCAAAACATGCCTGCTTGTGCTGCCGGCGCAGTTGCTTCTGGCGGCTGTTGTCCTTTGGTTTCGGCCACTGCAAGAACAGCCCAGCGCATGATCGCCTTAATCATGTTTGTGGCGGTGTGCGCCATTCTTTTGGCCGGCTTCCCGGTGGCGCTGACTTTGGGCGGGGTCGCTTTGTGGTTTGCGTTGGGCGGTGTGGCGCAGGGCGCACTCCGCCCGGTGGATTTGCTGGATTTTTCCTCTAGGCTCTTCGGGACCCTGAGCAATGAGACGCTCATTGCGGTGCCCCTGTTCATTTTGATGGGGGTGGTCTTAGAGCGGGCGCGTCTGGCCGAAGACTTACTCCACGGACTTCAGCAGTTATGGGGCCGCAGCCGCGGCGGGCTTGGTTATACCGTGATTCTGGTCGGCGCTTTGTTGGCCGCCTCCACCGGAATTGTGGGTGCCACTGTGGTCACCTTGGGCTTGCTGTGTATGCCGGTAATGCTGCGCCAGAACTGCCCGCCTAGCTTGGCTGCAGGAACCATCGCAGCGGCCGGAACGCTGGGGCAGATTATTCCCCCGTCTATCGTGCTGGTGCTGCTCGGCGATGTGTTGTCTTCGGCTTATCAGCAGGCGCAACTGCGGTTGGGCGTGTTCAGCACCCAAACTGTGTCGGTGGGCGACTTGTTCGCCGGCGCACTGTTGCCAGGCTTGCTTTTGGTGGCTGTGTATTTGCTCTACTTTGCCTGGCGCAGTCGCACACTTCCCGCGGTGCCCACCACAGAGCAGTCCGCGCACTGGGGCCAACTTCTCCAGGTGTTGGTGGCCCCTCTACTCTTGATCCTGACCGTGTTGGGCTCAATCCTAGGAGGGGTGGCGACTCCCACCGAGGCCGCTTCTTTGGGGGCGCTAGGCGCGCTGCTGCTCGCTGCTGCGCGTGGGCGTTTAGCGGTGCGGATGTTGTTTGAGACGGCCCTGACCACGATGCAGATGACGGCGATGGTGTTTTTGATCCTGATTGGCGCCTCGTTGTTCTCGCTGGTTTTTAATGCCTATGAGGGCGATGTGTTTGTGCAGGAATTGCTGGGGAGCCTGCCCGGTGGTTTAAGCACGGCTTTGGTCGCGGTCATGCTGCTGGTCTTCCTGCTGGGCTTTGTGCTCGACTTTATTGAGATCACTTTTGTCGTGGTTCCTATCGTGGGGCCTGCCTTGCTTATGCTGGGTGCTGACCCGGTGTGGCTAGGAGTTCTGCTCGCACTGAATCTGCAAACCTCGTTTCTGACGCCGCCCTTTGGCTTCGCACTGTTTTACCTGCGCGGCGTCACTCCCGCGGAAGTGCCGACCCAGGCCATATGGGCAGGCGCATGGCCCTTTGTCCTCATCCAGCTATTGGTTCTGACATTGGTGGCGTTTTGGGCGCCGTTGGCAACCTGGTTGCCGACACTGATCTACGGCCTATAAGTATGTCTTGGCTGGGGCTGGCCTTAGCATGTCTGGCAGGTGCGCTGAGCCCTGGGCCTAGTTTGCTCTTTGTTCTGGCGGTACGCGGGCGCGATGGTTCAATGGCCGCTGTGGCGGCGGCTTTGGGGCATGGTCTGGGGGTGGGCTTGTACGCCGCCGCTGCGGCTACAGGATTGGCCTTGGTCATCCAGACTTACCCTGCGCTCGAACTGGGCCTCAGCCTGTTGGGGGCGGCTTATTTGTTGTGGCTGGCCTATGGCTTCTGGCCACGTAAAGACTCCGCAGATTATCTTCCATCTGCGCCGCCGCGGTCAGCGCGTAGCGGTTTTGTGAGCGGCATGTTGGTGGCCTTACTCAACCCTAAGGTGGTGTTGTTTTTCGCCGGCATCTTCGCCGCTATGGTGCCGGCCGGAGCCGGAGCCCTGGAGGTGATCTGTGCTGCGGCTTTAGCGGCCGCGATCGATGCGGCCTGGTATTCCGTGATTGCCCTGCTTGGGGCGAGGTTGGCTCAGCGCATGAGCCAGCCGGCCTGGGCTCGGGGCTTCTCCGTGTTTTTTGCCGCTGCGGCTGGCTTGGTGCTGCTGCGCTCGATGCTGGCTTTATAAAAGAGCTTCTGCCTCAAGAGCTACAGCGTCGCCAAAAAAAAACGAGCCGGATGCGTGCAGCCGACTCGTTCCCTGGAGCAAGGCGCTCAACGAAATAGGGGGCGTTCCGTTGAGGTTTGCGCTTAGTCGCCTCCACCCAGTTGGTTCAAGGGAATCTGTAGATACCGCACGCCGTTGGCGTGAGGTTCGGGGAGACTGCCAGCTCGGATATTGACCTGTAGCGAGGGCAGGATCAGGTTGGGTGCTGGCAGGGTGCTATCGCGGCGGCAGCGTTGCTCGACAAAGGTGTTTTCGTCGATGCCGTCATGCACATGAATGTTGTTCTCGCGTTGTTCGCCCACGCTGGTTTCCCAGGCCGGCAGACGTCCTTTAGGCGGATAGTCATGACACATATACATGCGGGTGTCTGCGGGTAATGAGAGCAGCCGCCGTATAGAGCGATACAAAGCGCGGGCGTCGCCGCCCGGAAAGTCCGCTCGGGCGGTGCCATAGTCCGGCAGAAAAAGGGTATCCCCTACGAACAAGGCATCGTCAATCAGGTAGCTGACACAGGCAGGGGTATGACCTGGTGTGTGGATGACCTTGATCGACAATTCGCCCAATGGGAGCTCGTCGCGGTCGGCGACCAACTTGTCGAATTGGGAGCCATCGGTCGGGAAATCGTCCCCCAAATCGAAGAGTTCGGAAAAGGTGCTCTGTACCTGCTGAATATGCTCACCAATGACGAGGCGCCCGCCTAGAGCGTCTTTGATGACCTGGGCCCCAGACAGATGGTCGGCGTGGGCATGGGTTTCTAGAATCCACTGTAGCTGGGCACCAGTTTCGCGGATGTGCTCAATTAATCGCTGTGCGGAGCGGTTGCTGATCGCCCCACTGCTGGGGTCGTAGTCCAGCACGGGATCGATCACTGCGGCGAGGCCGGTTTGCGGGTCGGTCACCACATAACTGATGGTAAAGGTATTCGGGTCATAAAAGCCGTCAACAATGGGGGCGTTGACGGTGGCAGTGTCGGCCAGGGGAGCGGTTTGCATGGGGGACTCCTGGAGGGCGATACGAGACATGCGGCTTAGGCGGCCTGCGCGCAAGAGGGGCGCTTGTTCAGCCGTGGAATAGGCTCTGCCGACTGCACCAGTTGATTGAGCCGCTTGGCTTGCAGGATGCGAATGGATTTTCGCTTCACGCTAATCAGGCCTTCGTCCTGGAAGCGCTTGAGCACCCGGCTCACGGTTTCGGTGACCAAACGCAGGTAGTTGGCGATATCACGCCGACCCATCTCCAGCTGTAGCTGATCGGCGTCATCGGCATGCTCACGCAAGTCCAGTAAGAAGCGCGCCACGCGCTGCTCCGCGCTGTAGTCGCCGGCCAGGGTCTGGGCCTGATCCAAGGCTTTACTAATCAACGGCAGTACGGTTTTGGCGACCTCGGGCATGCTCTCGCTCAGAATGGCTCCCCGTGACACTCGGCATACGGTGGTTGGGGTGAGAGCTTGCAAGCTGGTGCTGGCGGCCTGATCGCATAGGCTTTCCAGGCCCACCACCTCACCGGCGTGGTAAAAACCGCGCACGCGCTCCGTGCCGTCTGGGTCAACCACATAGGACTTGATGCAGCCACTGCGTAGTACAAAGATCGCCTGTACCGGATCGCCCTGCCACACCAGGTGATCATCAGCCGCAAGCGGCCGCCCGGCCTGGACAGGAGACGGCGCGGGTAATTGGCAGTCGGCTTTGCTGGACTGGCACAAGGCAGACAAACCGCAACGCGCACAACCGGGGTTGGTGGACAGTTTGGACACGGAAGGCATTCCGATACAGGCGTGGGTCTACTGTCGGTTTTTTGGACCCGCAAAAACAGCCGGAATTGAGCGGTGGCAACTAGGGGAAAATACCTAGTCGTCTAGGGGCAATGCGTGATGTAGGCCCCCGTTGTACCGGGTCTTTGCGCAGATCAGCCAAGGTCGTAGTGCCGTGCCCCGGCGGCTTAAGGCCGCCATTGTGCAAAGAAGTCCCAGGCTAGCTCCACGGCTTCGATGTCGGCATTTTGCGGGCCTAGCGCTTGGGCAAGAGCCGGGTTACGACGGTGCTCGATACTCGGAATTTGATGCCCACCGCCGCGCACGGTGATGGATTGCACACGCACCTGAGTTTGAGCATCGCGGTAAATACGGCTACTTGCTCTGGAGTCATCGCTACTTGTGCGATCGGGGAAGGCTACAGACTGTGTTTGCGCAGGGTCGACGGGGTGTAGGTCGCGCCATAGCGCGATGGTATCGCCAGCAGAGCGCACACAGCCGCGGTCACCCCCGGCGATACAGCCGCCTGCGTAAGGGATGAGCGGGTCAGCAGTTCCATGCAGGATGAGCGCCGGTACGGCTACCTGAGGCTGGGCGCACTCGCTAGGGTCGGGTTGACTAGCAATAAAGCTCGCAAAGGCAGTCACGCGCTGGGCTGCTTCAGTGGCCATGCGCATACTCATCATGCCGCCATTTGAGGCGCCACTGAGAAAAATTTGCCTGGAGTCGGCGTTGAAACGGCTCTGAGCCCAGTCCAGCAAAGCCAAACTAAAGCCCACATCATCCGCAGCGCTGGTATCTGGGCCAATGCGGCAATCGTTCCAGTTCAGGCTATCGCCCCGGGTTTGGCCTGTTTGTATGTTGGTGCCGTTGGGAAAGAGCAACAACAGCCCTTCATCATCCGCAATCTTGAACCAGTGCGACTGCGCGGCCTGGTCCTGTTGCAGTTCAGCGGCACTCCCGCCGCCACCGTGATAGATCATCACCACCGCTGGCTTAGGCTCCAAGCTGCGAGGGGCGTAGTAGTCAAAGTAGCGCGTCTGCCCGGAGCGGGTGCTGATGCTTTGATCGCGCACCAGGCCTGCGGCGTTATCGCCGTCATCGCTGCAGGCACCTAGAACGAGGCCAAGCGCGATGATGAGCCCATAGATCATGACCATGCGCTAGCTCGGCTGAGGTCCACGCGAACACAGCACTGCAGATTTGGCATGCGCTGGTAGCCCCAGTCCATGACAAGCCTGGTCGGCAAGCCGCTGCCGGGATCAGGAGGGGTTGTCACTCGTTTGCGGGGCATGAATCACCATCCGAATAAGGTGGGCCAGTGAGCGGGCATTCATCTTGCGCATAACGCGGGCACGATGCTGCTCGACGGTGCGTTGACTAATGTCTAGTTCGATGGCGATCACCTTATTGGCCTGGCCCGCCACGATACGATCTAAAACGTCGCGCTCGCGTCCGGTGAGCTCGGCCAGGCGCTGCTGCACCGCGGCCAACTCTGAGTCTTGGGTGCGGTCATTGCGATCCTGGGCGATAGCCTGTTGCACGCGATCGAGCAATTCGGACTCGCGAAAGGGCTTTTGGACGAAATCAAAGGCGCCCTCGCGCATCGCCTGCACAGCCATGGGGACGTCGCCGTGGCCGGTCATGAAGATCACCGGCCAGGACAGCCCGCGCTTATGCAGTTCCTTAAACAGCTGTAAGCCGCTCATGCCAGGCATGCGCACATCCAAAATCAGGCAGCCGGGCACCCTGTCGTCCAGCGTGCTCTCCAGAAACTCGGTCGCCGAGGCGTATTGCTGGCTCTCCAAGCCTACCGATGTGAGAAGTAGGGCAAGGCTGTCTCGAACGGCATCATCATCATCGATGATGTGCACCAAATTTTTATCTGTGCTCATCGCGGGTCTCCACAGGTAGCAGAATGCGGAAGCGAGCGCCGCCCCACTGCTGACCGACTTCATGAGAGAGCTCTCCCCCATGCGCGTCGATCAGACTTTTACAGATTGAGAGCCCGAGGCCAAAGCCGCGATCTTTGGTGGAGGTGAAGGGCTCGAACAAACGTTCCAAAATGGCTTGGTCCAATCCAGGGCCGCTATCCTCCACGGCGATTTCTAGCCAGTCCCTGCCATGTCGTCGAGCCTGCATCAGGATACGGTCATCCCGGCGCTGGCTTTGCATCGCGTCGGCGGCGTTGCGAATGAGGTTGAGTAACACTTGCTGCAGCTGTACTGGATCGACGCGCACCGCCGGTAAGTTGTCTTCCAGTTGGGGCTCTAAGCGTAAGCCTTGGCGACGCAGATCGACTTCGGCCAAGGTGTGGATGTCATCAAAGATCGCCGTGACGGGCTGGTCGCTCACCTCCGGTTCACGGTGGCGCACGAAGCGGCGGATTTTTTCAATGATGGAGCCGGCCCGCTCCGCTTGTTGGGCAATTTTGTCCAGGGTGTTCGCGATAAGCTCAGGGTCAGTGTCAGGAGCGCTGAGCAAGCGTTGGCCTGCGCGAGCATAGGTGGCCACGGCGGTGAGCGGTTGGTTAATTTCATGGGCGATGCCGGCGGCCATTTCGCCTAGGGTGCCTAGCCGGCCCACCTGGGCGAGCTGTTCGCGATGGGCCGCGGCCTCATTGGCCGCCAATACCTCAGCGGTTCGGTCCATGATTTCCACAACCACGAAGGCCGCTTCACCTTGGGAATTACGCACCAAGGCCATCACGACATCGGCGTAATGGGTGCCTCCAGCCGGATTATGAAACCGTCCCGCAAACTGCGTGTGGTCGGTCGTGCCGGTGTTGAGCTCCTTCAATGCGCTATCGATGCGTGGGCGATCATCATCCCATGCCAAACTCCGCAAGCAGGTCATTCCTATGGGACGGTCACAGGTGGCGAAGAGCTTACAAAATGCGGGGTTCGCGGTGAGCAACTGTCCACGCAAGTCGCAGGTGGCAATGGCCATGGGGGCTTGCTCGAAGGTGAGGCGTAGCTCTTCCTCCCGCTCCGCCAGCTGATTCTCGATGGCCCGACGCTGAGTAATATCGCGAATCAAGCCCACAAAGCCCTGTAGCCCCTCGTCCTCAATCTCGCCCACGGACAGCTCTAGCGGAAACTGGCTGCCATCCTTGCGTCGGCCAACCACTTCCCGGCCAATCCCAATAATGCGGGCTTCACCGGTGCGCTTATAGCGGGCGATGTACTCATCGTGTTCGCGGTGATAGTGGCCGCCCATCAGCATGTGCACGTTATGGCCTAGTACTTCGTCGGGCTCATAGCCAAACAGGCGGGCTGCCGCAGGGTTGAACTCGCGGACGATGCCGTTGGCATCAATCACAATAATGCCGTCCACGGCGGCCCCGAGTATGGCTCGGTAGCGAGCAGCTACGGCACTCACCGAGGGACGGAATGTGGCAGTGAATTCGGGCGGCGTCACCGGCGTGGCTTGGTCTTCAAACTCCATCACCCATGGTAAACCCTTGCCTTGGCTGGGGGCAGTGTGGGGGACATGCCGCGCCAAATTTTCGGGCTTACTCCCGAGCGGCTGCGTCAAACTGGTGTATCTGGCCGCATGGGACTGGCCACCTTAGCTCCGCCAGCATTGTGTGTTTGTTGTTGGTACTCATCGAAGCAGGAGGCGAGTAAGCGCAGGAACTGGCGTCCGCTGGCAGTCACCTTCCACAGAGGTTGGCGACGATCCAAGAATTCTTGTTCGGGGTCGAGGCGGTTGAGGCGGTCAATAGCAACGGCAAAGTGCTCGTCAAAATTGAGCCCTTCATCGGCGCCAAAGGCGTGAGTGTCTACCTCCAGGCGGCACATCAGGCGTTCAATCAGGCGGGCTCGACGCAAATCTTCACGGCTGCGCAACATGCCGCGCTGCAAAGGGCTGCGACCGGCTTCGACACGTTCGGCGTACACCGGTGTGTCCTTATGGTTCTGCACAATGCAACGCCCCACGCAGCTGATGGCACTGACCCCGAAACCGAATAACTCGCTATCGGCTAATACGGTGTAGCCCTGGAAGTTCCGGCGCAGTCGACCATCGTGGAAGGCTTGCGCCAGCTCGTCATCGGGACGGGCATAGTGGTCTAGACCAATGTCCACATAGCCGGCAATTTGTAGGCGGTCACGGGCGAGGTCTTGGAAGGCAAAGCGCTGTTCCAAACTTGGCAGCTCCGCATCATTGATGGCCCGCTGCGCAGGAAAGCGCAGTGGCATATGAGCGTATTGATACAAGGCAATCCGCGAAGGTTGTTGCTCGATGACCCAGTCCAAACTTTGCGCCACAGTGCGGCGCGTTTGCCGAGGTAGCCCAAGGACTAAGTCCATGTTCAAGCCCTGAATACCCGCCCGGCGAATTTCTTTGACCAGGCGGGCCACATCGCTGGCTGGCTGAACACGGTTGATGGCCTTTTGCACATCGGGGTCGATGTCCTGCACACCGAGGCTGAGCCGATTAAAGCCCAATGAGGCCCAGGCATGAGCGTCACCGGGGCGGGCTTGCCGCGGATCCACTTCCATGGCGACCTCGCACCCAGCTTGCAGCGCGAAATTTGATGTCAGCCCCTCAAGCAGGCGCTCAAGCTGCACCGGTCGCAACAGGTTTGGTGTGCCGCCACCCATATGAATTTGTTGCACCAAGCGGTCGGTGTCAATGCGGTCGACGGTCTGCGCAATTTCTTTGAGCAAATGTTCCAAATAGGCGTTGTGCGTATTCGCCTTTCGGCTAATAACCCGGTGGCAGCCGCAGTAAAAGCAGGCGGCCGCGCAATAAGGTAAGTGCACATACAGGGCGAGCGCACTGGGAACCAGATCATCGTTGGACGCGGCGAGCTCGCGTTCGAACAACGCGGGGGAGAAGCTGTCCTTGAGCTGCAGTGCAGTGGGATAGGAGGTATAGCGTGGCGCACGCAGCTCGCGTGCCCGCAACGCGGTGAGCGAGGTGGGTTCCGGGAGGGGGGCGGTCATGAAGCAGCTCGTGCAGGGATTTCCATGGCCCCGACTCTGCCCGTGTTGGTTCTGTGGCTATTTGACTCAGATCAAAATGCTCATCCCATGGCTACTCCAGACTCGGTCGCGTCGAATTGGACGACTTGGAGTGACTGATGTCTGCAAACCCCGCGGCCGAGCCCTGCTATCACGATAAGGTGATACGGCAGTTCGCCTTGGCTACTGTTTTGTGGGGCGTGGTTGGAATGGCTGTGGGGGTGTTAATCGCCGCGCAGCTACTTTGGCCGGCCCTGAACTTTGATCTGCCCTGGCTGAGTTATGGGCGCTTACGTCCACTGCATACCAATGCGGTGATTTTTGCTTTTGGCGGTTCGGCGTTGTTTGCGACCTCTTATTGGGTGGTGCAACGAACCTGCCATACCCCTTTGGCCCTGCCCAAGTTGGCATCGTTTACCTTCTGGGGCTGGCAAACCGTGATCCTAGCGGCTGCGATTACCTTGCCCCTGGGCATCACCTCTGGCAAAGAATATGCCGAGCTGGAATGGCCCATTGACCTGCTGATTGCGGTGGTCTGGGTGTCTTATGCCCTAGTCTTCTTCGGCACCATCCTCCAGCGGCGGGTGAGCCATATTTATGTGGCCAATTGGTTCTACGGCGCCTTCATCCTGACCGTTGCGGTCTTGCACATCGTCAATAGTGCTGCGATTCCTTTCAGCATGACCAAGTCCTACTCGGTGTACTCCGGGGCCGTGGATGCCATGGTGCAATGGTGGTATGGGCATAACGCCGTGGGCTTTTTCCTCACAGCTGGCTTCTTGGGGATGATGTATTACTTTGTGCCCAAACAGGCAGGTCGGCCGATTTATTCCTACCGGCTCTCGATCGTACATTTCTGGGCTCTGATCTCCATTTATATGTGGGCCGGGCCGCACCATTTGCATTACACCGCCTTGCCAGATTGGGTGCAAAGCCTGGGTATGGCCTTCTCCTTGGTGCTACTGGCACCAAGCTGGGGCGGCATGATCAACGGCATCATGACCTTGTCGGGCGCCTGGCATAAGCTACGCGAAGACCCCATCATCAAATTCATGGTGGTGTCCTTGTCCTTCTATGGGATGAGTACCTTTGAAGGGCCGATGATGTCGATCAAGACGGTGAACGCGCTGTCGCATTACACCGACTGGACCATTGGTCACGTGCACTCCGGTGCCTTGGGCTGGGTAGCCATGATGACCATGGGCTCGCTCTACGTTCTGATTCCCCGTCTTTACGGCAAAAAAGAGATGTTCAGCGTGCCAGCGATCAACTTGCACTTCTGGCTCTCAACCATCGGCACCGTGCTTTACATCGCATCCATGTGGATTGCGGGCGTGATGCAGGGAATGATGTGGCGCGCCGTTGGTGAAGACGGAACGCTGACCTACAGCTTTATCGAGTCCTTAGAGGCGACCTATCCCTTCTACGCCCTGCGGTTACTGGGTGGGCTGGTGTTCTTTAGCGGCATGCTGGTGATGGCCTGGAATGTCTGGCGCACGGTAGCGGCCCCAGACGCACAGGTTCGCATGCAACCTGTAGGAGTGGCGTCATGAGTCACGAAAGAGTTGAGAAGAATATTTCCTTAATGACCGTGCTGATTGTGCTGGTCATCAGTGTGGGTGGTCTGGTGCAGATCGTGCCGCTGATCACTGAAGGTGTTGGAACCCAACCTTTGCCAGGCATGCAACCTCGCTCTGCGCTAGAAGTTGCCGGGCGCGATGTGTATGTCCGAGAGGGCTGCTACAACTGCCATTCACAGATGGTGCGGACCCTGCACGAAGAAACTCTGCGCTATGGCCAGTACTCCACCGCAGAGGAGTCGGTCTGGGATCACCCCTTCCAGTGGGGCTCTAAGCGTACAGGGCCAGACTTGGCCCGGGTAGGCGGGCGCTTTTCTGATGAGTGGCATCGGCTGCACCTGATAAATCCGCGTGATGTGGTGCCGCAATCGAATATGCCGGGTTATCCCTGGCTAGACGAGCAAATGGTCGATCCGGATGAGGTCATGGCCATGATGCGTGCTCTGAAAACGGTGGGTGTTCCCTACAGCGATGCTGACATTTTGGCTGCGCCCGATGCGGTGCAGAACAAAACCAAGATGCAGGCCTTGATTGCCTTTTTACAGGGGCTGACAAACCCACCGGCAGCACAAGATGTTGCGGAGGTGCAGTAATGCTGAGCGGAATCATCACCTTAATGATCTTTGCTGCCTTCGGCGGCGTGGTCTGGTGGGCCTGTGACCGGCGTAATAGCGATCGCTTTGAGGAGGCCTCCAGGTTGCCCTTAGAAGAAGACTCGGTTGCCCAGCGCTACCAGTCGGGAGAGTCGTCATGAGTATGGGAACAACCCTTTTCGTCGCCATTGTCTCGGTACTGAATGTACTGGCTTGCTTGTGGTTGATTTGGTGGACGGCGAAGCGTCAGCCCTCCAATGTGGCCGAAGGCGAGGTGAAAGAACATGTCTGGGATGGCGATCTCAAAGAGCTGAACAATCCTCTGCCGCGTTGGTGGCTGAACATGTTTTTGCTCACCATCGTGTTTGCCTTGGCCTATTTGGTTCTGTTCCCAGGCCTTGGTGGCTTCCAGGGCGTGTTGGGCTGGTCGCAAGCGAATCAGCACGATGCGCGTCTAGCCGAGGTCCAAGCTAAGCGCCAAGCCCACTTTGCCCAATTCGAGCAGGCTAGCATCGTGGACTTGGCCGATAACCCTGAGGCTATCCGGGTTGCCGGGCGTCTTTTTGCTGACAACTGTGCTGGTTGCCATGGGCCCTCAGCACAGGGAGCCAGCGGCTTTCCGAGCTTGGCCGATGACGCATGGCTGTACGGCGATAAGCCCGAGCAGATTCTGGCGTCCATCACCAATGGTCGGCGCGGCATGATGCCGCCGCAGCAAGCCATGCTCAAGCCTGAGGTTGTGGATGACATTGTGGCTTTGGTCGCCGACTGGGATAACCCAGACCTGCCAGCGGATCGGTTGCAAGCGGCGAAGTCGCAGTTCATGCAGAGCTGTGCGATGTGTCATGGCGCCGAGGCCCAAGGCAACATTTACATGGGCGCGCCGAACTTGGCCGATGACGCTTGGCTCTATGGCAGCAGTCCGGAGGTAATTCGCACCACCATTCTTCAAGGCCGTCAGGGCAACATGCCAGCGCACAAGGACATGCTTTCAGAGGTGGAGCGTAAGCTGCTTGCCGCCTATGTGATCTGGGTGTCCGGAGGCACGCAGTAATGTCCTTGGAGCCTGTGAGCTCCTCCGAGCCAGCGTACCCCGGAGTGGTGCGCTGGCCCGGTTGGTTGCGCCGCTCCGCGGCGGTGCTCTGGTCGGGGTTTCTTGGCGCAGCGCTGATGTTGCTGGCCTTGATCATGGGCTGGGAAGCGCTGTTCGCCCTGGAGACTCCGAGCTGGGCCGGTTTAACAGTGGTTTTCATGGTGTGCTGGCTAATCACCTGTGTCGTGGCCACGATGGCGATTTCGTTGGCGACCCGTCCACGCCCACAACCACCGGTTGTGGCTCCACCTCCCCGGCAGGAATAACGCCCCTATGAACACGAGCACAGCCCATGTGCCCGAGTCACTCTATGCCTCGGCCGAGAAGATTTATCCCCGCAGCGTACAGGGGCGCTTCGCGCGCTTACGTAAGCTGGCGGTATGGGCTCTATTGGGTTTTTTCTACGTGACGCCATGGCTGCGTTGGGACGGCATCCCCTTGGTGTTGCTAGACCTGCCGGCCCGGCGCTTCCATGTCTTTGGCATGACCCTGGTGCCGCAGGATTTGTTCTTGCTCACCGGTGTGCTGGTGATTGCCGCGCTCACTTTGTTTTTGGTGACAACCCTGGCCGGGCGTCTCTGGTGTGGCTACGCCTGTCCACAAACCGTGTGGACGGAACTGTTCATGTGGATCGAACACTGGACAGAAGGGGACCGTCACCAGCGTATGAAACTGGACAAGGCCCCATGGTCGGCCAATAAGCTACTGCGCAAAGGGGGCAAACATCTCTTGTGGGTGCTACTGGCCTGGTGGACCGGCCTGACTTTTGTGGGGTTTTTCACCCCCATGCCGGGTTTAGTGGCGGATGCCGCGCAACTCCAACTCGGTGGCTGGCCGCTGTTTTGGAGCATTTTCTACGGCTTTGCCACCTGGGGCTTTGCCGGCTTCATGCGCGAGCAGGTCTGTCGGTATATGTGTCCTTACGCCCGCTTTCAGAGCGTGATGTTCGATAAGGACACCCTGATCATCAGCTACGACGCGCTGCGCGGAGAGCCACGTAAGCACCTGGCCAAACGTGAAAAAACCGCTGCTGGTGACTGTATTGACTGCCTGCGCTGCGTGCAGGTTTGCCCCACGGGAATCGATATTCGCGATGGCTTGCAGTACGAGTGCATTGCTTGTGCGGCCTGCGCGGACGCCTGTGATGAAGTGATGGACCGCGTCGGCAAACCCCGCGGTTTGGTCCGCTACTCCAGCACGCATCGGGATGAAGGCGGAGAACTCCGTCTGTTTCGGCCCAGAGCCGTGGGTTATGCCATTGTCTGGCTAGCCGTGGTGGCGGGTTTTGCCACCCTGGTGCTCACACGCTCAGATATGGAACTGGATGTTATTCGTGACCGGCACACCATGGCCCGCCAGGTGGGTGGTGGCTATGTGGAGAATATTTACACGGTCAAGGTGACGAACAAGGCCAGTTCGCCGCGTGAAGTCCGCTTGAGCGCGGTAGACGAGCGCGGGCAACAGGTGCAACTCAGTCGTGAACTGTGGACCGTGGCTCCTTATGCCAGTTTGCGCGAGGTGATTAGCGTGCGCGTGCCGCCACTGGCTGGCGCTGCCACCATGGGCCTCCGCTTCAGCGCCCACTGGACCGACGATTTAGAGGGTGCGGGCGCCCAGGCACGAGCCCGCTTTATTGGACAGGAGATCCCATGAGCCAAACTACACATCGCTCCGCATGGAGCGTCGAGCTGACCGTCGTGGTGGCCCTGCCACTCATCGTGATTGGCGCCATTGTGGCCACCATTTTAGTAGCGGCTGACGCGGGCTTCACACCAGAGCCTGGGGTGAAACAAGACCGCTTCGCACACATTACAACCACCGCCATAGAACCAGAGCAGTAAGCATGACTCCGTTCAGCGCTCAGGCCATTCTCGAGGCCAGCACCCAGGTTGATGCTCGCACCCGTGAGGTCTTGCTGCATGTGGGCAATTTGCACTGCAGGGCCTGTGTGCGCCGGCTGGAGCAGTTGCTCGGGCGCGATGCCCAGGTGAGCGTAGACCTGCCAACCGGGACCTGTGAGCTCCGTTGGCAGCCCGAGAAGGTCGACCTCCCGGTGTTACTGGAGGCCATGCAAGCCGCCGATATGCCAACGCGTTTACTGGCTGCGGATCAAAGTTTTAGCCAGGCGCAACAAGAACACCGCCAGGCCTTGATCCGGATTGGCCTGGCTGCTTTATTGGGCATGCAGGCCATGATGCTGGCTGGGCCAGAGTATTTTGGAACCGTGGAGCCGGGGCTACGCGAACTACTGCGCTATGCCCAGTGGGTCTTGGTCACCCCAGTGATTGCCATTGCCGGGTGGCCCATGTTGCGCACCGGTTTGAAAGCACTGTGGCAGGGTAGCGCCACCATGGATACCCCGGTTGCCGTGGCGCTGGTTATGGCCTATAGCTTGAGTGCTTGGAATACGTTGCAGGGCGCGGGTCATGTGTATTTTGACTCGGTGGCCATGTTTGTACTGCTGCTGTCGGTGGCGCGGTTCTGGCAGCAGCGTGGTCAGCTTGCCGCCGCCGACCGCTTGCGGCGCCTGTCTGCGGCCCAACCGGCGACTGCCAGACGCCTCCGTGATGGGCAGTGGGCAGAGGTATCGGCCAGTGAACTGCGCAGCGGCGATATCGTAGAAGTCGCCCCCGGTGATGCCTTGCCGGCAGACGGCGTGGTCCTCAGTGCCGTAGACCTCGATGAAAGCTTGCTGTCTGGTGAGTCCCTTCCTCAACACAAGCTTGTGGGGGATAAGGGTTTGGCCGGAAGCACGCATTTAGGCTTGGAGCCGCTGCGCTTGCAGGTGGAGGTGTCTGGAGAGGCCACTACGCTGTCGCAAATTGGGCGGCTTGTACAACGCGCCCATTTAGAACGCCATGAGGCGGCTCATTTGGCGGATCGCATCGCGGGATACATTGTCCCTGTGGTGCTGTTCCTCGCTGTGTTGGCCTTTGCCTTGTGGTGGCCGGATACCGAAACGGGTATTCAAGCGGCCTTGGCGGTTCTAGTGATTACCTGCCCCTGCGCCTTGTCTCTAGCGGTGCCAACCACCTTGGCCGCCGCGGTGACGCGCCTGGGCAAAGTCGGTGTGTTGCTGGTGCGGCCCAGTGCATTGCTGCAGTGGCATCGCTTGCAATCCGTCGTCTTTGACAAAACCGGCACCTTGACCACGCGGCAAATGCAGTTGCATCGCTGTGAGGCCTTGGCAGACCTCAGCGAAGATCAAGCCAGGCAGTGGGCGGCGGCCATGGAAGTGGGTTTAAGCCATCCTGTGGCTCGGGCCTTGGCTGCTGCAGCAGGTCCTGAGCAGCCCCTGCCAGCCGTGGATCACCGGCAATTAACCGGGCGTGGGGTGCGGGGATGGATTGCCGACCATGTGGTGGAAGTTGGTCCTCTAGAGCCCACCTGTAGTTCCCAGCTGGATAGCCAATGGCGCTGGTTTGGGTTGTGGGTCGACGGCCAGCTCAAAGCCCGCATGGCTTTGAATGAGCAGTTGCGCCCTGAGGCGCCCGCTGTGGTAGCCGCCCTGCGCGAGCAAGGCTTGGAGCCACACCTGCTCAGTGGTGACCAGCTTGCAGCCACCCAAGCCGTCGCGGCGCGGTTGCAGCTTAGCAAGGTCATAGCCGGCAGCCTGCCAGAGCAGAAGCTCAGCATGGTGAAAAAGCTGCAGGAGAATGGTGCTGCGGTGCTCTATGTCGGCGATGGCTTGAATGACGGGCCGGTGCTTGCCGGCGCGGATGTGGCGGTGAGTCTGGGCTCGGGCGCGGCCCTCGCGCAGGGGCAGGGCGATGCCTTGCTGCTGAATGATGATCTGCATGGCTTAGAACATTTGGCGCATACAGCGGAGCTTGCACGCCGCATTTCTACCCAAAACCTGCTGTGGGCACTGGCCTATAACCTCACCATGGTCCCGTTGGCGATGTTGGGTTGGGTAGCCCCCTGGATTGCGGCTTTGGGGATGGGGGCGAGCTCCTTACTGGTGACCCTCAATGCATTGCGCTTATTGCGCCAGCCCAAGCCCCCCGTTACGACCTCCGCCCCACAGGAGTGCTTGGTATGAGCAGTCTGTTTTTCTTGATTCCCCTGGCCATGATTTTGGTGGGATTAGCTTTGGCTTTCTTCGTTGCGGCTATTCGGCGCGGACAGTTTGATCATTTGGATCGATTTGAAGGCCGCATGCCCGACGATTTCTCTTAAGGCGACGTCCATTGCTCAGCCTCACTGACCTGTCTTTGCCGGCCCTAGCTTTGGCCGGTGTGCAAACCAGTGCTCATTGCGTACTCATGTGTGGGGCAATGAATGCGGCTCAGCCCGGGCGCCAATGGGCGTGGTGGCAGATGCACCTAGGCCGTCTGCTCAGCTACACGCTGTTGGGCGCTCTTGCCGGTGGAGTCGGGGGTTGGTTGCTACTGCAATTACCCGAGGGTTTGGCCAATACAACGGTTCGCATCAGCATTGGCCTCGCCGTGGTGGCCCTCGGGGTGTTGCACATCTGTCGCCAACAAAGCCGGCCCGTGCAGGGCTGTGCCGTGCATCAACAAACATCGTCACGCTGGCCGCCCTGGTTGCTGGGTATAGCCTGGGGTTTGGTGCCTTGCCCGGTTCTGTACGCGGCCCTGTTCATTGCCAGTCTATCGGCCTCGGTGGCTCAGGGAGCGGCCCTGATGGCGGCTTTTGGGCTGGGAACCCTGCCGCTGTTTTTGATCCAAGGGCAGGTTTTCAAGCGCCTGTGGCAGCGCTTACAGCAAGCGCCCACGCGACGCGGTTGGTGGATCACCGCCTGTGGCGTGGGGCTGATGGTCACCGCGGTCTGGATGCCGGCTGGGCTGGTTGCTTATTGCCGCTAGGTCGCCGCTGGGGTGGGGCGCAGCCAGCCTGCGCACTTCACCTGAATAGTTCCAGGTCCACGCATTCGGCCATAGCGGCGTAGCCGGCCGCGTTCGGGTGCAAGTTGTCGCCACTGTTGTATTCAGGGTGCAGATACCCCGCATTGTCTGGATCTTCGAGGCAGGCGTAAAAGTCGACGAATCCATCGCTGAGTGATTGCTTGCGAATCCATTCGTTGATCTGCAGTCGGGATGCCACAGCTTGCGGACTACCATGCAAAATGCCAACTGAGTCGCTCAGCCCTAGGGGGAGTTCACCGCTGACCGCACCTTTGGCCGGAGGCATCGTCCCCAGAGCAATTTGAACGCCGGCAGCATGGGCTGCATCGATGAGTTCAATGTAGCCATCAATAATGGCTTGGGCCGATGCCGGTATTCCTACACCCAGGTCATTGGTGCCGATCATGAGGAGGATGTGCGACAGCCCAGGAGTTGCCAAAACATCGTGATCGAAGCGCTCCAGCAGTGCGGGCCCGAATTGGGGAACCGTGCCCGGGCTGAGCAGCTTGTTGCCGCTGATCCCTTTGTTGACAACGCTTAGGGGCAGGCCCGCGTTCAGGACCCGACGGGCAAGAAAGTCTGGGTATCTTTGGTCTTGACCAACGGCGGGGTTGGCCCCGGTGAGTCCGGCGACTGTGAAGGCGAGGTTCCCAGAGCCGTCGGTGATGGAGTCGCCTACCGCTACCAGTGTGCCGACTGTGGATGGGGCGGCGACCTCTAAGGCTTCAAGTAGCAAAAAGTTATTGCTCAGCGAAATCGGGGCTGGCACAAACGCAGCGCCGCTGGTGTCTTGGCTGTAGTCGCCAGGAAGACTGAAATAGGGCACTTCTACTGCGTCTAAGTGACGCGTGAGCTGGGGAACAACCTGGGGCGCGAAGAAACTAATTGCGATTGAGGAGAAGGCTTGAACAGGAAAGACGATGGCGTCGCTAACAACCGAACCGCCGGCTGGAATGGTAAACCGGCTCTGGCCCTTGACCGACAAGGCACAGGCGCTGCCGGGTACGGTCGCTGCAGAGCCCTCTAGGGCCTGTTCGGCAACAAACAAGTTCTCTAAGGTCACGGGCAGTTGCGCATATCGGTTGCTTAAACGCAGCCGCATGACTTGGGCATCCCAATGCGGTGTAATGAACTGACGAACTGTCATCTGCGCAAGCGGCGGCGTGACGAGAGCATCACTCGGCGCGGTCGCCCAGCTCGCGACAACAGCTTCGCCAAAATCGTCCATCGTCACGACGCTACACCGGTCTGGCAATGGCGGTTGCACACCTCGTGCTGCGCCTCGTCCTTCGCCGCCAGCGGAACGGTCTGAGCATCCTGTCGCCAGCAGCGCAAAAGCCAATGCCAGCGCTGGCCATGGCCTCCAGCGCCAAGCTGATGATGCGATTCGGGAGGGCCGTTGCTTCATGATGAGCGCTTAGCGGCCTGGCGGAAGGAGGCTGGGCAGTAAGCCTGTCTGCTCTCCATTGGAAAGCGTGGCCTGCATACAATCTTCGAACAGGGCCGCAGCCGACTCCGGAGGGCTAGCGAGCTGATCTGCGTAGCAGTAGGCGCCGGTCGGCAGGTAGTCCCCCATAATGTCAGCCGGGGCCGTGCCTTGAGGGACCATGCTGACGGTCTCTACAAAGCCGTCGTTGGGGAGCATATGGCGGTATAGAAACCAGCTATTGTTGTAGGGGCCATACGGTAGCCAGGTTATGCCATTTTCGGCGGTGGCCCAGGCGGGGCGGTCAGCAGCGTCGCTGACCATGACCGTAAAAAAGCCGAACTCATCTATGGCCATTTGGTCATCCCTTGCGCAGGCCACGAAGCGCTGGGTCAAGTGTTCTTCCTGGCAGGCTGACCAATAGCGAAGTTGCTCCTGTCCCCAAGGAACACCCGGAGCGCCCCGCCATGTGGGTGCCCGGCCGCGAACCAAGAAGGTCGATCCGAAAAAGCGTGAGAACTCAGTAATGGTGTACGAGTTGTGCTGGTTACTCATGAGCCCGCCACCCCCGGTTAAGGGTAGGCCGGTGGGATCGTTGCTGATCGGAGTGCCGAGCACATTTGCGGTGTACTGGATGAGCAGGCTGGGCAAGTCATAAAAGACTTGAGTCTTGGGTGGATTGACCGCAGTGGGGTAATTAATCAAGCCGAGTAGCTCATCTGGTGGATCTAGCGACAGGATCAGCTCATTCAATTCCAAGGACACCAAGCCGCCGGCATTGGGTACTAGCGGTTCGTCACAGTCCGCGAAGGGTACGACCTCCTGCGATCCGTCATTGGTTTCTATGGTGATAATCGGCAGGCCCACGCCGCCGTCAAAGTCGTAGCCGTTCTCGGGCACGTAGCTGCGATAAAAGATTGCTGTTCCCAACTCATTGGAAACCGAGGCCGGCCCGGTTGGGAAGGAACCGCCGTACATAGTGTTTGGCGCCG
This sequence comes from Oceanococcus sp. HetDA_MAG_MS8, assembly GCA_019192445.1. Lineage (NCBI taxonomy): Bacteria > Pseudomonadati > Pseudomonadota > Gammaproteobacteria > Chromatiales > Oceanococcaceae > Oceanococcus > Oceanococcus sp. HetDA_MAG_MS8. Next base: position 230,640 of record JAHCMK010000004.1, on the reverse strand, counting down.
GGTTGTCAGGCGCATCCGAGTACTCCACATAGGCCACGTAGCTGCCACCGAGTGGGGCAGTTTGTTCCACAAAGGGGTTTGTGTGCCCGCCTTCGGGCACTAATTCCACATCGGCCAAAGCGTCCATGGGCCTGAGGCCAGGGTCGTAAATGTTGAAGGAGAAATACCGCATATGTCCGAAGCGCCCATCAAGTCGGATGCGGGTGCCCGGGATCTTCGGCAGCAGTGCTACCCAGTAGAGGGCCGACTCGTCCGGGTAGAAGAGATTGACGGTGTCGATATCCGAGACGATTTGCCATCCGCACGCTGCGCCCAAAGGCAATTTGGGGCGGTTTGGTGCTGTACCCGGGAGGTCGGGTGGACGCAGAGACTCCCCGTTTTGGCTGGGGACACTGGTAGCCTCGTTCGTTATCGCTGAATCGCACGAAGCCAAGGTCATGGTCAGTGCAATCATCATGGCTGGCGCAATACAGCACGCGCTAGCCCCCGGCGTTGTTGGTCGACCTTGGGCGCTCATTCTATTGTCTCCTCGAATTCCTGCCGCAGTGTGTGCGCTAGCGAGTGCTGGGGTATTGCCTGATTGCGCCATGCATTGATCGAGTCTGACAGCTTGGGGAAGGTTGATATCTTCTGCGAGAACCGTCAGGTGAGTCTGAGCCGCTGCCGGGAGCGCAGAAGCCGCCTTGCATGGGGATGGACATGAGGATTTTGAGCACCGCCGGCGGCCCAGGTGGCAAGCACAGATGTTAGGTCAGCGATTCCTAAGCTCTTGATGACCGATTATTCGATCTTGAGCTGCTTGCGATATTCCCCAGGGGTGCATCCGAACCAGCGCTTGAAGGCGCGCTGAAAGGCACTTTGCTCAGAGAAACCCAGCATTATTGCGACGTCAAGCAGGCTAAGATCCGAGTTGGCCATATGTTTTCTCGCAAGGTCGGTGCGCACTTGCTCTAGAAGGCTGCGGTAGCTCGTTTGCAGGTCGTCCAACTGACGCTGGACGGTACGCGCCGATACACCAAGGTCTTCTGCAACGCTCTCGATATTCGGCACGCCCGAGACGAGCCGATCAGCGATAAATTTTTTGAGCCGGGCCAAGTCGGGGTTGGCATCTGTTTGCAGCGTCTGCAGGCGGTTCAGCCTTTGTTTCGCTAAGGCTTCAAGAAATGTCTTTATCTCGGGGTCGGCAGGCATCAGTTCGAGGTCCCAAAAGTGGGCATCGAATAGAACTCTGAGGGTTACATGCCCAAAGCTCAGTGGCACTCCGTAAAAGCTCTCTAACGGTTGCGCATCAGCCGGCTGCGAGTAGGGAAGTTGAATCCCTTGCGGCATGTAGGAGTTGCCAACCAGGGATTGCTTGATATGCCACCAGCCACCGATTATGAAGTCGTAGCCGTGGCGTGAGAACCCAGGAAACCCTTTTACCGGCTTGGTTTCTAGGACGGCATGCTCAGCTTCAAGGCGGTATTCGGTGTAGAGAGGATTACCGACGAGCATTTGATAGCGGTTATGCAGCTCAAATATCTCTCGCGCGTACTGGCAGCTCATGATCAGTACGCCCAGGGTGCCCAAGTTCTGAAATTGTGTGTTTCTCGCGACGTGCAAGCCAATATAGGCGTCTTCGAGGCGCTGCTCAGCGAGCGCGAAAACCTCGTCGATTCCACTCGCTTTGACAAGGCGATCAGTATTGCCAAGTTCCTTTCGGTTAATCCCGAAGCACTCAAGGTAGGGGCTAAGGTCTTCACCGCGTTGTCGCAGGTAATCGAAGATCGGCCGAACATAGCTCAGGCTCACGTAAAACCTTGGATCTGTCTCGAGCATCGTCATCAATCTGTGAGTGCCGAACTTAGCTTGGTCGGCGTCTCCGAGCCACGGCGCGAACGGAACTGATCCGGGCTCATCCCGAACCAGCGCTTGAATGCTCGCCGGAAATTGGAGCTGTCGTGATAGCCGAGCAGAGTGGCAATGGCATCTACGGACAGTCGCTTGTCGAGCAGATAATTGCTGGCCTGGCGAGCCAGCACATCGTCTCTGATCTGCCGGAACCCGACGCCTTCGTCCTTGAGTCGCCGAGCCAGTGTTCGCTTGCTGATGAACAACGCCGATGCTGCGGCGTCTTCGCTGAGCATGCCCGTAGGATGGGACAGCATCATGGACTCGAGTTTTCGCCTAATGCTTTGCGGAGGATGCTGGATATCCGCCATGAGGGCCTCGCACTGTTGCTGGGCGAGGGCATAGCTTTGGTGGTTGGCTGAGGCATTGGGTATGTCGCACAAGGACAATGGCACTTGGATGCACAACTTGTCGCAGCTGAAGGCAACTTGTCCGGGCATGGCTTGGTTGTAACCTTGCAGATCGTCCGGTGGGGCATGCTCAAACTGCACAACGACCTCATGGGCAGGACGGCCAATGATGAACTCTGCGCAGGCGAAAAATGCCATGGCGCAAGTGTCCGCCAAACAACGGCTGACCGCGCTGGACATGGCGATAGTGAACACACAATCAATGCTCACCATGTGCTGGTCTTGATGTAGATGTAATTGGGCAAAGCTCAGCCGGGTTGGCAAAAACGCATCAAAAGCGCGTAGAGCATCCAGCAGGTTGGGGCTACTACAGGCTAAATAACCCATAGGCCCATGAGCAGCCGGTGTCAGGCGACGGCCCAGCCTCAGACCCAGCCCCGGATCGTCTGCCAGCTGTAAGCCATTGTCCAAAATGCGAATTTGTTCGGCGCCAGTGAGACGAGTGTCCTCATTGAGCAAGGACTCAGGCGTGAGCGAGGTGCCGCGGAGCAGCTCAGGCAAATCTCGCGTATGCATGCCTAACTCTTGTGCAACCAGGCGCGTGTAATTCGTTGGGATGCTCCCCCGAGCCGGGGCGCGTGCGGCCAAGGTGTGGGTCAACGCCTCTGTCTCCTCATTGACGATCCCTCAGTGTCTTTAAATGACCCCCTTATGTCAATTCCGGACCTGTTTGCTGCGCAGCGCAGCGCGCACTCTACTCACACAGCAAGGCTCAAATGAGAGAGCCCTGGACATCACATTGGCGACATCGAGGAAAAACCTGTGGGACAACTCACCTTTATTGAACACGACGGTACCGAACACACGGTAGAGCTAGAGTCGGGTAAGTCTCTGATGCAGCACGCAACCGAGAATATGGTGCCTGGTATTGACGCCGATTGCGGTGGGGAATGCGCTTGCGGAACTTGCCATGTCATCGTCGATGCGGACTGGTTTGCGCAAACCGGCGCCATAAACCCGGAGGAGAAGCAGATGTTGGAAATGACGCCGGAGGGGGCAAAGACCTCGCGCTTGGCTTGTCAGATTCCTGTGAGTGACGCTTTGGACGGCATGGTTGTTCGGCTTCCTGAATTCCAAATGTAAGCCCTGGAGGTTTCCTGATGAATTTTTCTACCACCGTGATGAACCTCAGCGCGCCTGTGGTTCCTATGGATTGGCAAGTCAAAGCGGCGCATTTAGCCCAGCAGGCGCTTGAGCGCGCCGGTTTAGTCCCGCATTCGCCACAGTTCACAGAGCAGCCCTTGCCTGATGTGTCAAGCTTGGCCTTGGAGGACATTGATCTCAGTAACCCCTTCCTCTGGCGTCAGGGCCTGTGGTCGTCCTACTACAAGCGCTTGCGTGATGAGGCCCCGGTGCACTTCCAGAAAAACAGTGCCTTTGGGCCTTTCTGGTCGGTCACCCGCTTCGAAGACATCCTCTTTGTGGATAAACGGCATGACCTGTTCTCGGCAGAGCCCATTATTACTCTAGGAGATCGGCCTCCGGGCTTGGCGGTGGAAACCTTCATTGCCATGGACCCGCCCAAGCACGACCAGCAGCGGCAGGCGGTACAGGGTGTAGTGGCGCCCAAGAACCTCAAGGAAATGGAGGGTTTGATTCGCCGGCGCACCCAGGATGTGCTGGACAAACTGCCTATCGGCCAGCCCTTTGATTGGGTGCGCACCGTGTCGATGGAGCTCACCGCGCGGATGCTGGCCACCTTGCTGGATTTTCCCTATGAGCAGCGCCACAAGTTAATCGAATGGTCCGATATTGCTGCTGCCAGCCCGGAGACAACGGGCGGCTTGGCTGACCGTGATCAGCTTTTCCCGGCCGTAGCCGAAGTGGCCAAAGCCTTTTCGACCTTGTGGCGGGAGAAAGAGGCGCGGCAAAAAGCCGGCGAAGAGCCAGGCTTCGACCTGATCAGCCTCATGCTCAACAATGAGGACACCAAGAACCTGATTCACCGGCCGATGGAGTTTTTGGGCAACCTCGCACTGCTTATCGTGGGCGGTAACGACACCACCCGTAACTCCATGACCGGAGGTGTGCTGGCTCTAAACCGCTTCCCTGAGGAGTTCGTCAAGCTCAAAGCCAATCCCAAGCTAATTCCCAACATGGTGTCCGAGATCATTCGTTGGCAAACCCCGTTGGCTTATATGCGGCGGGTGGCGAAACAGGATGTGGAGCTTGGGGGCGAGACCATCCGCAAAGGCGACAAGGTGGTGATGTGGTATGCCTCGGGGAATCGCGACGAGCGTTCCATTGAGAACCCCGAAGACTTCATCATCGACCGCAAGGGTGCCCGTAACCATTTGTCCTTCGGCTTTGGGGTGCATCGCTGTATGGGGAATCGCCTGGCGGAGATGCAGCTGCGCATTCTCTGGGAAGAGCTGCTCACCCGTTTCGACGCCATAGAGGTTCTGGGCGAGCCTGAATACGTGCAGTCCAACTTCGTGCGGGGGTATTCGCGGATGCAGGTCAAGCTGAGCGCCAAGGCTTAAGGAGGCCCTATGAGCCCTTCATCGACGCAGCCCCGATCGGGCGCCGAGCAGACCTGTTTGATTGTGGGGGCCAGTCATGCCGCCGCCCAGCTGGCGCCTAGCCTGCGCCAGCAAGGCTGGACCGGAGGCATCACCCTGATTGGCGACGAGGCCCGCTGGCCCTACCAGAGGCCGCCTCTGTCCAAGGCCTTTTTGGCAGGCGACAAGGATGCGCAGAGTCTGGCTATTCGGTCGCCGGAGTTTTATGCCAAGCAAGGCATTGAGCCGTGCTGGGGGCAGGTATGTTCTATCGACCGCCAGGCCCAGATGGTGGCTTTGAGCGATGGCCGCCAACTGGCTTATGACAAGTTGGCACTGTGTACCGGCGCCAGTGAGGTTCGGCTGAATCTGCCAGGGCACGAGCTTAAGGGCGTGCATTATTTGCGCAGCCTGGCTCAGGTTGAGGGTATTCGTCAGCAGCTCGCTAGTGCACGGCGAGTGGTGATCATTGGCGGGGGCTACATCGGGCTGGAAACCGCCGCTTCGCTGCGTAAGTTGGGCTTAGAAGTACGTGTGCTGGAAGCCGCCAAGCGCCTATTGCAGAGGGTTACCGCGCCCGCTGTGGCCAGTTTTTATGCGCGTATCCATCGTGAAGCTGGGGTGCAGATTCATACCGATACAACCGCTGTGGCCTTCGAGGGCGATGACCGCGTCCGCCATGTGCTATGCAGCGACGGCCAAAGTTTCGCGGCAGACATGGTGATCATTGGCGTTGGTGTGCGGCCGAATACCGCCTTGGCGGCGACAGCGGGACTGGCGGTGGAGGACGGCGTGGTTGTGGATGAGTATTGCCAGACCAGCGATCCCAACATCGTTGCTGCCGGCGACTGCGCAAAGCAATGGAACCCCCGCTACGGGAAAAGCTTGCGCCTAGAGTCGGTACCCAACGCCATGGAGCAGGCTAAGGCTGCGGCCGCAAGCATTTGCGGCAACAAGCTGGCGCAACAGAGTCTGCCCTGGTTCTGGTCCGATCAATACGAGCTCAAGCTACAGATCGCCGGGTTGAATAGCGGCTATGACCAAGTGGTGCTGCGCGGTGACCACCAGTCAGGGCGCAGCTTTAGTGCGTTTTACTTACGTCAGGGGCAACTACTGGCCGCGGATTGCATCAATCGCCCTGCAGATTTTGTGGCCACCAAGGCGCTGCTGAACCGTGGCTGCTCGCCAGATCCTGCTGACTTAGCCATTGAGGAGCGGCCCTTAAAGGCCTTGCTGGACCCAGCTTGAAGGGCCGCAACTGCCCAGGATGAGTTGCCGCGCCTGCTGCAGATTAGCTGGCGCTGGGGGCTCGCGTTAGAAAGTCAAAGTTGAGGCTAGGGCGCTCAGCGCGGCGGCGAGCAATGACGTCTGCAAAGCGCTCCAGCCGAGCGGGCAGGGCCATGAGTTTGTCTTGCATGCGTTCGGCGCTAGAGGACAAACCACGTGCTGCCGCGATGCCCCACATCTCAAGCAGATCAGAGACGATCTTGCAGTAGTCCAGCGGGCCATAAATATCGGCCTGGCGGACCACGTCGGTTAATTCGCTGTAACCCGGAATGGTATGACCAGGCATGGCCAGATTCGGCATCACCGACCACGCTGCTTTGAGGGCCCGCTCCGGATCCTCGCGCAGAATCAGCGCAAAGCAGTCACGATAGAACTGATGATGGCGAGCTTCGTCGCCGGCCACCCGCGAAAGAATAGTCTGCAGTCGCGGCTCTGTGCGCGCCGCAATTCGGGCGAGGTTGCCGTGAGCGCGCTGCGTGGCTTTCTCTTGCAGGCTGGTGTAGGCCAGCAGCTTGTAGGGGTCATGGCCCCAGTCGGGGTTAAAGCCGGCTTCGAGGTAAGCGTACTGAAGGCGTTCCAAGGCCACCATATCGAATACGCCAGAGTCGCGGGCGTAGTCCCGCAAGACGCAGCCGTGGCGGTCTTCCTCCGCGGTCCAAATGTTGTTCCAGCGCCCCCATACGCCGTCTTCGCCCATATGCACGGTGATCAGCCGGTGAAAATGGGGCAAACCCTCCTCGGTGAGAAGGTTCAGCGCTAATCCTGCGCGCACTTCATCGGGTAGTCCACGGGCATTCTCGCGGAGTTCGTCGCGCTCTTTATCCTCAAAAATTTCGCTGGGCATCCAGAGCTGACGTTTGTCTAAATGTTTCTGTACCAGAACTTCGACCTGTGGGGCGATGGCTCCCAACACTTCTTTTTGAGGAGCGATGGTTGCGGGGTCAAAGGTGGACATGGAGGTCTCCTCGAGGCGGCTCGGCCTCAGTTTTTCAGCAAAGTTAAAAACTCCGCTCGGGTACGCGGGTCGTTACGGAAGGTGCCCAGCATCACCGATGTGGTCATGCTGGAGTTTTGTTTCTCCACACCGCGCATCATCATGCATAGGTGTTTCGATTCGATGACGACCGCAACCCCGCGGGCGTTGGTCACTTCTTGGACAGTATTGGCAATTTGCCGGGTCAAGGCCTCTTGGATCTGCAAGCGCCGGGAAAACATGTCCACAATGCGTGGGATTTTGGACAAGCCAATCACGCGCCCATTCGGTAGATAGGCCACATGCGCCTTGCCAATAAACGGCAGTAGGTGGTGTTCGCACAGAGAGAACAGTTCAATGTCGCGCACGATCACCATTTCATCCGAGCCAGACTCGAAGGTGGCGTTGTTTACGATTGTTTCCAAATCGGTGGTGTAGCCACTGGTGAGGAACTCCATCGCCGCCGCCGCCCGCTTGGGAGTATCTTTAAGACCCTCGCGCTCTGGGTCTTCGCCCACAGCCTCCAGCAACGCCCGATACAGCTCTTGCACAAATACCGCCTTTGAAACAGTTAATGGATACGGATAACGCTTCCGATTATCGCACGCAGGATATTTCTAGCCTGTACCCCATACGTCGCATAGATATCGATCAGATCCGTCCCGGTCGCCATCAGATGCGCCGGCATTTTGATCCCGATGCCATTGCGGGCTTGGCGGAGTCCATACGACAAAGCGGCGTGATCCAACCAGTGGTGGTGCGCGCTCAAGAATCAGGCTACGAGCTGCTTGCCGGCGAGCGGCGCTGGCGCGCGGCGCAGCAAGCCGGCTTGCACAGCGTTCCTGCCGTGATACGCGATGACGTCAGCGATGATGAAGCCTTGATTTTGGGTCTGGTGGAAAATCTGCAGCGGGAATCGCTCAATCCCATGGAGACTGCGCACGGGCTTAAGGTCTTAGCGGAACAAATGCAGCTGACGCATGAGCAGGCAGCGCAGCGGATTGGCAAGTCGCGTGTCTATGTCACTAACTTTTTGCGCTTGCTCAACCTTTGTCCCCAGGTCCAGCAGTGGCTTGATCAAGGTCAGCTCAGTATGGGCCATGCGCGCGCTCTCGCTGGGATTCCCCAATCCCATCAGCCGCGTTGGGCACAAGATTGCATTCAGGGGCAATGGTCGGTGCGGCAATTAGAGTTGCGATTGCGCAAGCCGCCTAGGCAGAGCGCAAAAGTGGGATCTCAATCCGACTGGGACCGCCTGCGCAAGGCCTTGGAAGACCATTTGAATGCCAAGGTGAATCTCGAAGGGAACGCCGCAGGCAAAGGCGCTTTGACTGTGCATTTCCATAACTTCGATGAGCTTGATGGCCTGCTACAGCGATTAGGATTCGATCAAGAGCTTTAGACGACGTACAATTTTCGTTAGCATTGCTCCCATAATCGACCGCAGACGGCGGCATTTGGAGCACCGAGGAGACTTTCATGACTTTGCATCGCGCATCGCGCTGGCTGGTACTAGCCGCTGTTATTCCTGGTTTGGCATTCGCCAAGGTATCCCCCAAAGAGGCGGAACGCCTTGGCGCTGATTTGACCCCCATGGGCGCCGTGCAGGCGGCCAATGAGGATGGCTCAATTCCGGCTTGGGATGGTGGCCCTACCGATTTCAAACGCCCAGCCGATGGCGAAGAGCGTCACTGGGAGTCCTACTCAGAGATCGTGCCAGACGAGCAGCTCTATACCGTCACGGCATCCAACATGGACGAGTACGCCGAGCTGCTCACGCCTGGTCTGAAGGCCATGCTGAAACAGTATCCGGACACCTTCAAGATTCCGGTGTACAAGTCAGCCCGTACAGCCTTCGCGCCGCAGTCGGTTTACGAGGCTAACAAGCGTAATGCCTTGCAAGCAGAACTGAAGAACGATGGCGAAAGCTTGGTGAATGCCATTCACGGCATCCCCTTCCCGATTCCCAAATCGGGCAAGGAAATCATGTGGAACCATAAAACCCGGTACCGGGGCATTGGTGCGACCCGCTTCAATACCCAGCTGGCCGTACAAACCAATGGCAGCTTCACCCCTTATGTGCTGCGGGAAGATGTGCTTTTTGCGTACGGGCGGCCGGATGCGCAGCCTGAAGATCTAGACAACGTCATGATCTATTTCTTGCAGCTCACCACCTCGCCACCGCGCCAGGCTGGCCAGGTGCTGCTGGTACACGAGACCATGGATCAGGTGAAGGAAGCACGCCGGGCCTGGCTGTTCAACCCCGGCCAACGCCGTGTGCGCCGGGCGCCGAACGTAGCCTATGACAACCCGGGCAATGGCTCAGACGGCTTGCGTACCAACGATCAGCTCGACATGTTCAACGGCGCTACCGACCGGTATACCTGGAAAGTCGTTGGCAAGCGGGAAATGCTCATTCCCTACAACGCCACCAAGCTGGGCGACAATCGTCTGAAATACACCGACGTTGCCATGGCAGGTCATCTCAATCCCGAGCACCTGCGCTATGAGAAGCATCGGGTTTGGGTGGTGGATTCAGAAGTGAACCCAGACACCAGCCACATTTACAAGCGCCGCACCTTCTACGTGGATGAAGATTCCTGGACCGCTGTGTTGGCCGACATTTACGATAAGCGCGATGAGCTTTGGCGCGTGCAGGAATATCACCAAATCACCATTCCTTGGGAAGCGGCTGTGGGCCCAGCAGCCGGAACAGTGTATGACCTGCAATCCGGGCGTTATCTGGCCATGGAAATGAGTAACGAAGAGTCCTTGGCAGAAGCCCGTGAATTCGAGCTAGAGCATTTCCGCACTAACAATATGTCGCGGGTTGCGCAAATGCGTTGAGGCCGCAAGGTCGTATCTCTAGGCCTGGGTGTGGAATGACCGCACTCAGGCTACCGCTACGCCTCGGGGGAGGCTTGGGGGAGGGCCTAGACTAGGCCCAACATAACCGCGAGTGGCGTTGAGCCCTCGCGGTTTTTCTTTGCCTGCACGGGATATCTCAGGCCATATCCGGCACCGCATATACTTGCGCTGGAACTAATATTCGTTCAAAATTTCAGTAATTACTGAAACTACAGGCGGGTTCGTGAATTCACTGCGGGAACAGTTCATCCAGCACTTTGGCGAAATGGGCTCACGGTGGGGAATTAACCGCACCGTTGGGCAGGTTTACGCCCTCCTAGTGGCTAGCCCGGAGCCGCTCTGCGCGGACGACATTGTTGATGCCTTGCAGATCTCTCGTTCCAACGTCAGCATGAGCATCAAGGAGCTGGATAACTGGCAACTCCTGAACCGTCGCAGTGTGCCCGGTGATAGACGGGAGTTCTTTACCACGCCGCCGGACGTCTGGGAGATTTTCCGTCGCTTGGCAGACCAGCGACTACAGCGCGAGGTCATGCCCACGCTGTCAATGTTGCGCGACGCGCTGATGCAAGACCCAGACAACCCGGAAGAGGCACATCTGCGTGAACGTATGCAGGAAATGCACGATCTCATCGATCTGCTCAGTGCCTGGTTTCGCGAAGTGGAGCGGCTCGATAGGCGTACCCTAGAACGACTACTCAAGCTGGGTTCCGGCGTTGTGCGCCTGCTTGAGATGACTGACCGGCTGCGCCACCCTGGCGCTAAACCACACTCAACTCCAGTCGTGGAGGATGACCATGGACTTTGATGCCCTGAGCTTGGCGCGCATTCAGTTTGCCGCCAACATCAGTTTTCACATTCTCTTTCCCACCCTGACCATCGCCCTGGGCTGGTTGCTTCTGTTTTTCAAACTGCGTTTCAATGCCACCGGCGACGCGCGTTGGGATGGGCTGTACCGCTTCTGGGTCAAGGTCTTTGCCTTGTCCTTTGCCATGGGTGTGGTCAGCGGCATCACCATGAGCTTCCAGTTCGGCACCAACTGGCCGGGCTTCATGGAAAAAGTGGGCAACATCGCAGGGCCCTTGCTGGCCTACGAGGTGATTACGGCCTTCTTCCTCGAGGCCACCTTCCTCGCCGTGATGCTCTTCGGCCAGGGCAAGGTCTCCAATCGGGTTCATACCATCGCCACCATGCTGGTGTGCCTGGGCACCAGCTTCTCCGCCTTCTGGATTTTGGTGCTCAACTCCTGGATGCACACCCCGGTGGGCTTTGAGATGCGTGAAGGTGTGGCCCACGCCACCGATTGGCTGGCGATCTTGTTCAATCCCTCCATGCCCTACCGCCTGGTGCACATGCTGTTGGCCTCGGGTCTCACCGCGGCCTTTTTGGTCGCCGGGCTTTCGGCCTACCGCCTGCGCCGTGGTAGTGATGCCGGCGAAGCCAAGCTAGGCCTGAAAGTGGGCGTGATTCTGGGTGCGGTCCTTATCCCCATTCAGATTCTCGCTGGCGATATGCACGGACTGAACACCCTGGAACATCAGCCGGCCAAGGTGGCAGCGATGGAAGGCTTGTGGGAAACACGCGCCGGTGCACCCTTGGTGCTATTTGGGATTCCCAACGCCGAGACGCAGAGCAATGACTACGCCATCGAAGTGCCGCGCATGGCCTCCTTCATCCTCACTCATGACTGGGATGGCGTGGTGCAGGGCATTGACGCCTTTGATGGGGTTCACCCGCCGGTGGCCAAGGTGTTCTGGAGCTTCCGCATCATGGTGGGCATGGGCATGCTGATGCTGCTGCTGAGCTGGTTGGGGCTGTGGCAACTGCGCCGGCAGGGGCAGATTGGGCCCTGGTTACAACGTGTGTTTGTGGCCATGAGTTTCTCCGGCTGGGTCGCGGTGCTATCGGGCTGGTACACCACCGAAATCGGCCGTCAGCCCTGGCTGGTACAGGGCGTACTGAGTACGGCTGATGCGGCGGCCCCCAATGTGGGGGCGGGCCTGATCTGGACCTCGCTGGCCATTTACTTAAGTTTGTACGTGGTGCTGACCAGCGCCTACATCTCGGTGATCTTCTACTTGGCGCGCCGCGCTGACGATCCTGAAGCCAAAGACTTTGTCCCGGTGGCCCAAGAGCTGCCGCAAGGAGCGCCGGCATGATCCCCGCCGATATGAACAGCGCCGAATTCTGGCTGCCGCTAATCTTCATGGGCCTGATGGGCTTGTCCATGCTCATCTACGTGGTGCTGGATGGCTACGACCTGGGCGTGGGGATCTTGCTGCCCCAAGCCCGCAGCGAGCACGAACGCGACACCATGATTGGCTCCATCGGCCCCTTCTGGGATGCCAACGAAACCTGGCTGGTGCTGGGGGTGGGGCTGCTGCTGGTGGCTTTTCCCCTGGCACACGGGGTGATTCTCACCAATCTCTATCTGCCGGTAACCCTGATGTTGGCGGGTTTGATCCTGCGCGGAGTGGCGTTTGACTTCCGGGTGAAGGCCCGCGCTCGGCATAAGCCGGCCTGGGACCGGGCCTTCTTTGCCGGCAGCCTGCTGGCCTCCTTGTCCCAGGGCGTGATGCTGGGGCAACTGGTTACCGGCTTTCGCAGCGACGGCTGGGCTTGGCTGTTTGCCCTGGGTATCGGCATCGGGTTGGCCGGCGGCTACGCCTTGCTGGGCGCCGGTTGGCTGATTATGAAAACCGAAGACGACTTACAGCGCCGCGCCGTGCACTGGGCCCGTATCGCTCTCATTGTGACGGCTGCCGGGATTGCTGCGGTGTCGATAGCCACACCGGCAGTCAGCCCACAAATCTTCGCCCGCTGGTTCTCGCTGCAGACCTTCTTCGCCTTGCTGCCCATCCCCCTGATCAGTGCGGCTCTGGTGGTTTTGCTGGCCATCTTCCTGGCGCGCCTGGAGCAGGACACCACCCATGGCAACGCACGTGGCCTGGCACGCTGGGACTGGGCTCCGTTCTCCGGCTCGGTGGCCTTGTTCGTGATGGCCTTCTTGGGGCTGGCCTACAGCCTGTTTCCCTACCTGGTGGTGGACCGCATCACCATCTGGGACGCGGCCAGTGCCCCCGAGTCCCTGATGATCATTCTCGGAGGCGCCTTGTTGGTGATTCCCACCATTTTGGCGTACACGGTGTTCGTCTATCGCATCTTCCGGGGCAAGGCGGCGCCGTTGAGCTACGGCTAGGCGGGCTCGCGCAGGGGCCGTACGCCGGTGTTGGACTCCAATTAATTGCCATTCGACAGACGGTTGGGAGTCAAAAGGTCAGCGCGATGGCTGCCGAGACATTGTCCCGATCGCGTAGGGCGTAATCCCCGTCGCCATGAAACATCTGATAGCGCAAGCTGGCCGACCATTGTTGGTTGATCTGCAGGTCGGCTCCCAACAGCATGTCGATGCGGTCTTCGATGAAGTTCTGCATGGGTCGAGGAGCGGTCCCTTGTGGGTCGTGGCCCACAATCAATAATGGTCGCAGCTGCATGCCGCCGAACACATCGTTGTATTCCAGACGGAAGAGGCTGCGGTATCCCCAGGACCAGGCAGTGACAAAGCCAGTGGTTTGTTGGGTAGGATTTTGCAGGCGGGTATCGGGTTGACCATCAGGTTGGCCGCTGCCATCGGCGCCGGGGTTGTTATGCGTCCCGCGGGGGGTGCCGCTCTCCAGCTGCAAGTCCTGCACATCGGGAAGGTCGCGGATATGCATGGCGCCTACCTCGACCAGCATCAGCAGTTGATCGGCGCGTAGCCACTTGAGCAGGGGTGCTGACGCTCCCCAGAGGCGAATACCCGTGATTTGGAGTTGGTCCACGGCGAAGCGCTCAAAGCCGGGTATGTATTGCCGGCCTTGAATAGTGTTTCCTCTAAATCCCGTTTCGATATCATCCGGTAGGGCATTGCGGGCCCCCGGTACTACTATTGGGAAACCTCCGGTGACGCCGCTTAAGGCCGCATTCAAGACGGGTTGTAGTGCGCTATCCAGCGCGCCGCCCAGGGCGCCTAGCAACCCCTCAACTCCAATGACAATATCTTCCTCGGGAAAGGCCGGGTTCAAGGCCGCCCATGTGAGGTCAGGCGCGTGGACTTGGAGGGGAAGATTAGGACGATGGGTATATTCCCCGGCAATGGACCAGCTTCCCCAATTGGTATTGAAGCTTAAGCCGTAGAGCTGGATGTCTTCAGGGTATTCAATCAACAGCTCAATGGTATCGAGTGGTAAGGGCTCTTGACCGCCCAGGAGCTGGAAGCCCTGACAGGCGGCTACATAGGCCAATAAATTATCGGTGACGGCATCGCGCAGGCAGGTTTCTTCAGCCGCCATGGCGGAGCCATAAGGGAGGCGGCTGTGATACTGCATAGCGTGCAGGCTCCATTCGGTGCTTGGCAGCAAGAAGTCCCCAAACCAGCTTACTTTGAGGCCGAATTGCCCGTCATCGCGGGCATAGCCGGCACGGTCGTCACGCACCTGTGCGGTAAAGGATGTGTTGGTGAGCAATGCGGCAAAGTCATTGCTGATGCGGTTCTGGCCCTGGGGGTCTTCGGGGTAGTTCCCGAGCCCAAATATCGCCACAGAGTTGTCGCGATAGAGTTGGTCGGAGGTGCCAAAAAAACTGCCGGCGGGGTCGGCGACTACGGGTCGCCATTTCCATTGATAAAAGGCTTGCGCTGTGAGGTTCCATTGGGGGAAGAGATCGCCACTAATGACGGCCATGGGTACGGGCCTAAAGACCTCGTTAACCTCAAAGCCAGGTTGGCGTAAGCGCCTGGCATCCGGCGGATTGATTTCGGCGAGGGAGTTCAGCGGAATAAGAGCCGACTCGCCCCAGCGCAAGTATTGCTGGCCCAATGACACATCAATAAACCGATCTCCGATGCTGAAGGATTGGGCAATACTCCAATCCAGCAGCTCGGCTTCTGAACCGACCAAGCCGTCCACACGCACATCTCGCGCAACCCGCTGGGGCTGAAATGCGGTGTTGAAGTGGCGCTCCAGAAAGTCGCTGTTGATCGCGTCGTAGAAGCCGATGCCACGCAGCTTGACGCTGGTATCGCGCCATTGGGCTTGCAGGGTCGTGGTCCATTTGGCTACCGCGGCAACCATATCGCCTTGGTCATAGCTCATGTTGCCGTCGTCTTGCTCATGCCCCAAATAGGCACCAGGAGCATCGACCAATCTCTGGTTCGGCTCTGGGTCACCGCTGAGTGAGATGCAGCCGTCAGGACAGAGGTCCGGATTGAGGTTGAGCTTTCCGATCAATGCAGGATCACGGTTTTCAACCCGCCAAGCGGCGCCAAGGGATACCCGGTTATTCCAGCTGAGATCGATATTGCCCAGGCCAAATTCTAGGCTCCAGAGCATGGATGAATAGCTCACAAGCAATAGCGCCGTTAAGCGCCTCCACATCCGCATCATTGTGTCTCCCCAAACAATTCACCGGCGCCGCTGCGCCCCTCCGGCAGGGTGGTGGCACCCAGTTTTTTTGCCACGCCTACCCTAAGGTGTTACTGCACAGACATATTGACTTTCGGTGCCAGCCGCGCTGACGATGGTGCTTGGGAGAGAGGAGACACGAACCATGTCGGTCAGTGAGTTTCATGTGTCGGGCAACGTGACTGGGGTCTTGTTGGACTATCTGCAAGAGCGAGGCTGTGCCGACACGGACTTGCTTGCTGAGCTGTCTCGCTTCGATGCGAGGCGGCCACTTCGTAACGCTCAATGGTGGGCGTTTCTGCAACGCATCCAAGCGCAATATCCGCAGTCGCCCATTGGTTTGGATATCGGCGCGCGTGTCCGATTACATCACCTCGGAGCTCTAGGCTATGTCCTGGCCAATGCACCGTCGGCAGGAGAGGCATGGAGACTCTTTGAGCGCTTCCAGCCCAGCCTATTCAACGGCGGGTTTGCCGAAATGCGATTGGACGGAGATCAGCTATGTTTGGAATGGGGGAACGACTTCGGCGATGTTGGCACGCGTCTTTCTGACCATGTGCTGATGGCCGGGACCATGAGCGTTGCCCGGCAGTTGACACGGATGCCCACATTAGCGCCCCAGCGCCTGGAATGGATGGGGCCGGAACCGGCGCAGCGCCGACGGTTCGAGGCATTTTTTCAGTGCGCGATGGATTTTGATTGCCCTAGTCTTCGCGTCTGGTTACCACCGGCGGCAATACAGCTGGCCTTATATCCGCCGGAATCCATGCGCATGGCAAGTATGTTGGAAGGCGCTGCGGATGAGCCAGTGTTAACTGCCACTGATGAGCTGCTGCGGGCGCTGCATCAAGCCTTGTTGGCGCAGATGCAGTTGGGCCACCCGCACATTGACGCGGTTGCCGCCAAGGTGGGGATGTCTAGACGAGGCCTGCAGCGATTTTTGGCAGGCTATGGAGTGAGTTATTCCAGCATGGTGGATGCGGCCAGAAAAAGAATGGCCTGCGTCTACCTGCGTGACCGCCAAGTGAGCCTATCGGAAGTCGCGCTTTTGCTCGGGTTTTCTGAGCAAAGTGCGTTTAACCGGGCTTTTCGCCGCTGGCTGGACATGTCGCCCACCCAGTATCTGCGTCAGCAAAACGCCGCTGTACGCCAGGCCGCTTGAGTGACGCAAAAAATGCCCTTGCCGTGAATGAGCCGCTGAAGAAAGCCGAGAGCACAGCGATTTATTGAGTGTATTCCTAGTCATTGAGCAACAGCTTATGGGCTGGAGCCTGGGGCAGGGTGCTTGTTGATGAGGCTTGCTCGCCTACGGCCAGGGCAAAATCTTTGGTGATGGGGGGATCCCAGGAGGCCGGGCCAAACACAATCCACAGTCGTGTATTCCAGCCGGTATTGGCTTTGAGTTCGTAGATTATCTGCGCCATTCCGGCAAAGGCTAAGCGCAGAGGGTTCATGGCTAGAGGAGGGCGCTGAGTGAGCCCCGGCGGAGGCGTTTCCTCACTCAGCTCCACAAAGGTTCCAAAGAGACGGTCCCAGATGCCAAAGGGGCAACCCAAGCCACCAAAGTTCACCATGTTGTTGGCGCCGCTGCGCCCGGCTACTTTGGGGTCGGCGCTGTGATGCATGGCGTGGTAGGCACCGGTCATAAAGGCCAGACCCATCCAGCGTAAGAACTTGTTGCGGCGTGCCTCTTGGTACAGCGCTGAGGCATGGGCCCAGGGATCGATGATCTGTGCCAATGCGGACAGAATTAGGGTTTCCAGATACAAGGGTTGGCTGGCGAACAGTTTGGTCGCAGCAGCAAACATAAAGTTGTAGGGAACGACGACGATGAGAAGCAAAGGGATGGCAAAAAACACCGGTGTGGTGGTGTGCGCGCTGAGGACCTCGGGCATGTGATGAACCCGATGAAATAGCAACCAAGGGGCGCGCAATAAGTGACTCGCGGCATGGGCCAAGTAATGCAGCAGCCCCGCGAGCATTAAAATGGGCAATATGGCCAGCCAGCCAGGCAGCTCAATCAGCGTGGGAACATGCCATTGCACCCGCTGGTGCGCCCATTCCCCCATGGCGACCAAGGCCTGCATGGCCGAACCTAGGTCCACCCCTTGCCAGCGGGCCAGCGCCCAAACCAGCCAACCCGTGGCAAGGGTGCCTAGGAGGCCCAGAAAGTTCAGGCCCATATAGGTCCAAAACTGGTCTTGTGGAAAGCGCTCCCCGTTCTCGCCGCGGTACAACCAGTAGGCGCGTAGACCGGCCAGAGCACGGCTGGCAAGCGCACTGGCAACCAATATAACCACGCCAGCGAAAAAGGCCTGATGCCCTCCGGCCTGGGCCCATTCCCAGAACACGTGGAATTGCTCCATGACCAAACCAAAGCTCACCGGTTCCCCCAGGGAGGGGCCGACCACAGCAAAGGTGGTGCTCAAGAACAAGGGCAGGAAGGCCACGCTAAAGCCCATGGCAAAACCCACCGCTACAAGGTTCGTGAAGGGCCGAAACCTTTCGGAGAAGCGCAAGTCCGCGCGCCATAGTTGGGAGATGTTCTTGATGCTCATAGCCTTGATCCTGTGCTCAGCGATGTGCCGCACCCAAAAACTCGAGGTGGGCAATGTGATGCGCACATCTTTGGCGGCTTGCAGATGGCGGTATTGACCATTGGTGACAATTGCTCTGGCCGCTGAATTTGGCACCAATCGTCAAGGCAGGCCCCAAGCTTCGGTCTACAGTGCCGCCAGGAAGCGCTGCGGTCAGGGCGCGAGGAGGAGCACATGCGGAGCAGGAACTACCTCCGGCTGGGGATACTTGGGATTACGGTCATGCTATTAGCCGGGGCCTATTGGCACCCGGTTGCCGGCCAGCTGCTGTACTGGAAAGGTGGTGCCTTGGAGGCCCGGCTGTATGGCTTTGAGCGTGCTCAGCTCAGGGCCGGCGAGCATGATTGGACTTACTTCCATGCGCAGCATCCCGACCAGCCCACGGTGCTGCTGTTACACGGCTTTACTGCCGATAAGAATGTGTGGCCCCGCTTTGCCCGGCATTTGCTTCCAGATTACTCGGTACTGATTCCGGATCTGCCCGGCTATGGCGAATCCAGTCATGATGCAGCGGCGAGTTACTCCATCCCGGCACAAGCGGCTCGGGTAATAGAATTTCTGGACGCCTTGCGGCTGACGCAGGTGCATATGATGGGCAATTCTATGGGAGGCGAACTCGCGGCCTATATGGCGGCTGCGTATCCGCAGCGGGTGCTATCGATGGCTCTGCTAGATCCTGGTGGTTTGGCCTCGCCGCAGCCCAGTGAACTGGATAAGCGCGCTGCCGCCGGTGCAAACCCTTTCGTGGTCTCTAGTGCGGAAGAGTTCCAGGCCTTTTACGCATTGACCATGGCGCAGCCCCCCTGGCTACCGCCCAGCATCAAGCAGGCCTTGGCCGATGACTATATGCAACGGCGCCAGGATTACGCGCGAATCTTCAAGGAGTTGCGTGCGCGCAGCTCGGTCGCAGCCCTGCTGGAACAAATCCACGCACCCAGCCTCTTGGTCTGGGGCAAAGACGACCAACTCCTGGATGTGTCCGCGGTTCCCCTCTGGCAGGCGGCCATACCCCATATCGAGATCGAAGTTTGGCCGGGAATTGGTCATATGCCGATGGTGGAAGCTCCCCCAAAGCTTGCGGCACGCTACCAGGCTTTCCTGCAGCAGGTTTTAAAGCAGAGCTCATAACACTGGCCTGGTCATGTGCCCACTCTAGGCGGGCCATGATTGTCGATGAGTGGCAGCTGCGACTAGTTGGCCATGAGTATGCGTATCGCCGCCAAACCAATACTGGCTTGATCTACAGCGGTACGTACCTCGTCGATGCTGCTCTCTAGGTGATCAATTTCTTCCTGTCGCACATTGGGGTTCATGGACTGCAGGTACTTCAATCGTTCCAGCTCCTGCACCAAGTCCTCGTCTACCTTGTTGTGCGCACTAGTGAACGAGGTGTGCACTGCGGCGGCACCCATTAAGCGTATGCGTCAAGCTGCCCCCTCTGGCGGCAGCGCTCAATTCCTAGGCAACTCGAATTTCGCCGGCCATCCAGAGTTCATCCAGTTCAAAGCCGCTGGGTTGAGTCTGCTATGACGTTTTCACAGCCTTCGCAGCATTCCAGAGCCGTCTTCGCATGAAACTATGGGTTAGAAGCCAGGGATAGGCTTGATTGTCAGCCTAGTAAACAGGGCATTCTGTTGGCACAGTTGGCAGTCCCTGATGCTCATGCCACGACTCTAAATACCGGGTATCAAAGGCAAGCACCATCCGCCCGTTCCTGGCAGCAACGGCGGGGGACAGTTAGGCCAGCGTAGCGTGTCACGGAAGGGTTCTGGTTGACCCTCCCAAGGTAACGCAGTTGGCTGAAGCTCAACGCCTAGTATGGCCGCTTGCTCCTCTGCAGAAGGCACTCGATAGCGCTCCTTAGCGGTCCTCTGCAGCCAAAACTGTCGAATATCTTCGTGGGCGTGAATTCGAGCATCCGCGGGGAAAAAGCCGCCAAACATGGGAGAGCCCCAGTTTCCCCCCTCGTCAACCCATTCGTTGGCGATATAGGCGGCGATGCGAATATCGTATTCTTCGATCAGGTCGAAGAAATTGTGCATCCAGCGCAGGCTATCCTCGCCCGAGTTTGTGCCTGTATAGGCTGGCGTGGCTTCGGCAATCATGAGCTCCAAACCTAGCCGCCTTGCTTCGTCCAACATGCTTCGCGCTTCGCGTTCGTATATCCCAAGTGCATACTCGTCGCCTTCTCCAAAGAGGCTGTGGCCCCAGTAGGAGATGGCAAAGAAATCGACATAGCCATCACCTGGATAAAAGTTGGAGATCGGGCAGAGGTTGGTTGTAAACAGCCCCTCTTCCAGTTCAATCAATGGCTGAAGAATGCCACCCAAGCTGCTAGATACGCTGGCTAGTGCCAGTGTTAGGCTGCCTTTGTCTAGAGGTACGCCAGGGCCCGTGGAGTGCCAGACATAGCGCGTGTTCGTTACCCCAGCGTTGCGCATGCTGTCCACAATGTAGCGGTAGGCTGGCTTGTAGACGTCGGGTGTTCCGTAGGTTGCGCAGGCTCGATCGAACTCGTATAACGGGCGCAAGAGTACAGGCCGATTCAGGCTGGAGAGCCACTCTGCCAAAGCGTTTAGCTCTGGGTCGAAGCCGCCCGCGAGTAGGAACAACGACTCCTTCACGTTCCCCAATGCTTCTGGACCGTAGCCTACGGCCAGATGAAGGGCTGCATCTGGGTACCGACCCATAAACTCCTGCATGGTGGCAAGTTCGTCCCGTGTTCGCTGTAGATCACCGGACAGGATCAGGTAGAAGGAGAAGCCCGCAGGCACTTCTTCTATGCCATCAACATAGTCTTCCATCGAGCGGATGACGGCTGGCTCAACCGCCTGGCCGATCATTATCAGAGTCTTACCTTCCGGGTTTGTGTCGGCAAGGCTCGTCACCCTCTGGCTAGCCATTTCGCCTTCATTGCAGGCGCAAATTAGAAGACCGATAGCCAGCGCGCCAAGTAGATTGAGTGTGAGCTTTGCGCTACGCCGTGTTCCAAGAGCCATCTGTACTCCCTCCTCCAAGCAAGTTCCTGGTCTGGGGGAGAGCCTAATATGAAGATGGTCTGGCATTCTTTGCACCTCAAAATAAGTTTGTGCAAATTACGACACATGGGCACGATCGCAAGTATCTACGTTCGACTTTTGTACGAGCACCTGAAGGCTTTAGGGGTTAACCCGGAAACACTCTTTTCGAAGCCTTGGCCAAGTGCCGGGGATCTGGGGTTTGCGCGTACCTCATTTCAAGAATGGAAGGCTATGCTCGACATCGGGGCGGCGACCACGGGGGAGGCTGCTTTTGGGGTTGCTGTTGCGAAACGATACGGCTGGCAACATCTAGGCCTATTGGGCTATTTAGTTCGTTCGTCCAGCAATGTCATCGAAGCGTTAGGGCGCGTGGAGCGCTTTCATGGCTTGGCGTCCGACTACAATCCGGTAAAAGTCGAGGTGAGTAGAAGGGAGGTGAAACTTAGCTGGCCACTTCGAGACGGTGTTGGGGGGCAGTTATGGGACGAATTTGGAATTGCAGCTGGATTTCGTTGCGCACGGATGATTACCGGGGCCCCCCTCGACGACTTGCGCGTCGAATTCTGCGGCGCAACACCGGCAGATATTGAGCCTTACTCCGAGTTCTTCGGACCCAATGTGTACTTCGAGTGCTCCGTGCCGGCGGTGACGGCTCCGATCGAGCTATTGGCAACTCCCTTGCCGCGGCATGATGAAGCGCTGACCGATTTGCTGGAACGTGAGGCGATTGCCTTGCTCAAGCGGCTGCGGCCTCAGGCGGAGCAGATTCAGGCAATGCGTGAGCGTTTATTGCAGTTGCTGCCGCTTCACCGCGCCAACCTAGCGTCCCTGGCGCAAAGTATGAATTGTACTGAACGGACATTGCAAAGATACCTTTCACTGAATAACTTGTCGTTTTCTGAACTCCTGACGGAGTTGCGTAAAGAGATCGCCTGTGAACATCTTGAGAGCGGTCAGTACAGCCTTTCTGACGTTGCAAGCCTCTTGGGTTACGCAGACCAGAGCGTGTTTACCCGCGCATTTAAACAATGGTTTGGGGTGTCCCCTCGCAGGTGGCGACTCGAGCTTCCACCCAGCAGTAAACGCGGACGCGGCGGATAGAGCTTTGTTGCTACAGTTTGGTTTTCGCCAACTTTCTAGATGCAGAGCTCATAACGCTGGCCTGGTCATGTGCTCACTCTAGGCGGGCCATGATTGTCGCTGAGTGGCAGCTGCGGCTAGTTGGCAATGAGTATGCGTATCGCCGCCAAACCAATACTGGCTTGATCTACAGCGGCACGTACCTCATCAATGCTGCTCTCAAGGTGATCAATTTCTACCTGTCGCACGTTGGGGTTCACGGACTGCAGGTACTTCAACCGCTCCAGTTCCTTTACCAAGTCCTCGTCGACCTTGTTGTGCGCACTAGCCATCAGTTCCGGCAATTTGGCCTGGACTAAGTCCTCCGCGGTGCTCAGCATGTTTTCGAGAACCTGCTGCTTTTGCTGCAAGGCGGACTTCACTCGATCTAAGCGGAGGCCCCGAACATGGCCGCGAATCAGGTCGAAGGGAAGTTGTGCTTGTCGCTGACCCAGTTCGTGGTCGATCACCACGCGGAACGTTCTTGGAGGCAGGTATCGTCCAATTTGCAAGGCGCGCGGCGCGGAAACCTGCACCTGGTACACGCATTCCAACATCAAGGTGCCCGGAGGGACTTCGGTTCCACGAATCACGCCCAGAGCCGTGTTACCTCGTGAGCTACCCATCACACGGTCGAATGATTCGGTGATGAGAGGATGCTCCCAGCTTAAGAACTGGTGATCTTCTTTGGCCAAAGCCATGGCGCGGTTTTGGGTGAAGGCGGTGCCATCACTACTGATGTCCTTGAAGCCTTGTTCATAATTTTGCGCCGGCCGTAGTACGTAGCTTCCAGCGTCTTTGGTGTCGATATCGATACCGAAGCCATCGCAGACTTGTTCCAGGTAGCGCAGCAAGCCGGCATCTCTATCGGCCTCGACGAGGCCATTGGCCAGGCTCTGAGCAATGTCATCCTTGCAGGAGTGGAGTTCCAGCAGCCGGTCACGCCCTTGCTCTAGCTCCTGCAGTAACTCGCTGCGCTTGTTCTGAGTGGCCTGAATCAGCTCCTCAATCTGGGCTTGATCCGGGCTGGCCAGCGCAGCTTGTAGCTCGGCATCGAAATGAGTGCGCAGTACGCTGTTGGCTTGGCCGAAATGCTCAAAGGCATCCAAGCCGTCTTTGTACCAGCGCAGCAGCGTGTGTTGCTGGCTGCCTTCTAGGAAGGGGACATGGATTTGCACCACGCCCTGCTGACCAATACGATCCAAGCGCCCTATACGTTGCTCTAGTAGATCGGGCTGATCGGGTAGGTCGAAGAGCACCAGATCTTGGACGAATTGGAAGTTGCGGCCTTCGCTGCCAATTTCCGAACAGATCAGAGCGCGGACTTTGTCTTCGGAGGCAAAGCCAGCGGCGGCGCGGTCCCGCGCCAGCATGCCCATGCCTTCATGAAAGGCTGCGCAGCCTAAGCCATGATCGTCTTGCAGAGCGGTAGCGAGGGCCATAGCCGTTGATTGATGGGCGCAGATCACCAAGGCTTTACGGTCTTGTTGACGCAGCCAATCTGCCAGCCAACTCACCCGCGGGTCACAGCATTCCCAATCCTCGGGCTCGATGAGCTCGGGGTGCAAACTGGAGCAGGAGTAGGGGTTAGTGAGAGCGTAGGTGTTGAGCTGCCGTTGGCCAAAGCCTTGAATGTGGGCGCGGCTATTTCTGAACAGAACGCGCCCGGTGCCATGACGGTCGAGCAGCTCTGCTACCTCTTGGTCCCGCCCCTGGGCCATCAGTGCATCCACTTCGGATGCGGTTTGTTTGAGCGTGGCTTGCTCGGCTTCGAAGTGTTCCAGGTCTGAAAACCGATCGGGGTCCAGCAAACGCAGTCGAGCGAAATGACTACTTCCGCCAAACTGCTCTGGGGTTGCTGTGAGCAACAGCAGTCCGGGGATGGTGCGGGCGAGCTTTTCGACTAGACGATATTCTGGGCTGACGCCGTCGCTGTCCACACTCCAGCGCAGGTGGTGAGCTTCGTCGACGACGAGGATATCCCAGTCTACGGCGGTAATTTGCTCCGCACGCTCAGGATGCGCCAGCAAAAATTCCAGGTCGCACAACACAATTTGCGCCGTGAGGAAGGGGTTATCCGAGCTGGACTGCTGCGCTTGTAGACAGCGCTCTTCGTCAAAGATCGCCGCCTCCAAATTGAAGCGTCGAAGCAGTTCCAAGACCCATTGGCTCAGCAAAGCAGGAGGGACGATGATCAGGGCCCGCTGCGCCCGTTCGGTGGTGAACTGATGGTGCAGGATTAATCCTGCTTCAATGGTTTTTCCGAGGCCAACTTCATCGGCCAGCATGACTCGGGGCGCGTGGCGATGTGCGACTTCATGCGCGATGTAGAGCTGGTGCGGGACTGCGGCAATGCGTGGGCCGAGCAGGCCGCGTAGGTCATTGCTCTCCAGCTGGGCTTGGCTGCGTAGCGCTTGAAAGCGCAGCTCAAACCAGCGGTTGTCGTCGAATTGAAAGGTGCGAAAACGCTCCCTTGGGGCGTCCAGCCTTAAGTCGTGAGCGAGGCGAGTCTCGGGAAGCTCGATGATCTCTTTGGTGTCACTGCGCTGACCTACGTAGACGGTAAAGCCACCCTGATGCAGGACTTCATCAACGGTAACAGACCAGCCCTCTGCACTTTTGGCGGTATCGCCAGCCTCGAGTACGAGGCGACTCAGAGGGGCACTTTGTACGGAGTAGGCCCGTTCCTCATCCACAGCTGGATACAGGACGCGCACCACACGCAGCTGAACATCAATGACCAGGCCCAACCCCAGGGCGGGCTCGGCGTTGGAAACCCAACGTTGTCCAACAGCAAATACAGGTTTCTTCAAAACGTCTGGCAATAATGCGTCGCGGGCCGGCATCTTACGCGAGTCCGACCCCCAGGGTCAGCATGCGCTGTCGTGGCCGCCGCGGTTACGGTGGCGGCTAAGGCCTCAGCTTTCGCTGCATCCTGACGCCTACAGGGGGAGCTTTAGTCGCGTGGCGGGAGTACAGCAGCAAAACGCTTTTCCCAATGCTTTAAAGCCTCTCTATATTTTTCCTCAGCATCTGCATACACATCGAGCACGCAGGGGTCACAGCCACTGCCGCAGCAGTCCGTAGGCAGTGGCTTCTCCGGAGGAGAGGGTTTGGGGGGAAGGCCTTTGGGACGGTCGTCGCTCATAACAGCATTGTAAGCATGCCGAGCGTCATTCAGCTTGGCGGCTGCGCTGGAGTTCGCCCTCATCGCGTAGGGAGAAGGGCGTGAAGTGAGTCTGGCTATCGTAAGCGTCTACACCTTCAGCCCGTTTGAGACGGTAGACAACCAGATAGGTCAGGGGAGTGAATAGCACTTCCACGCTGAGCTTCATCACAAAATTGAAGGCAATCACGGCGACCAGAGCGTCGTTGCTCCATACGCCGTAGAACGCAAGTGGATAAAAAATGAGCGAATCGGCTCCTTGGCCAGCAATAGTTGAGCCTATGGTTCGGCTCCAGAGGTATTTCCCCTGTGTCCACAACTTCATTTTGGCCAGTACATAGGAGTTGATGAAGTCGCCTACCCAATACGCCAAGATGCTAGCCGCCACGATGCGCCAAGTGCTGCCAAAGACGACCTCTAAGGCTGGTTGCAGGGTGGCGTTGTAGGGCTCGTAGGCGCTGGCCGGCATCTGCACCACAATGGCCGCCATCGCCGAGGCAAAAACCAAGGCGCCGAATCCGGCCCAAATCGCCCGGCGCGCTCGCGCGTAGCCATACACCTCCGTGAGCACGTCGGCAAAGATGTAGCTGATGGGGAAGAATAAGTTGCCAGCACCGAAGCTCAGGCTGCCAAGCCAGGGCAGCTCTACCGTACATACTTTGGCCGGGCCAATCAGGTTGGAACACAGCAGTACCGCCACCATGCCGGCGACCAGGAAATCGTAGTAGCGAAATGCCTGCATGGACTGAGCTCAGCGATAAAGCGCACACGCTAGCTCATAGTAGAGCTTGCGTGCGCAGTTCCTTAACGTTGTGAGGAACTCTGTGCCTTTCAGCCAGCCGCTATCGCCGCGTGCGCTACCGATGTTGCGGTGATGCAGTCAGGCTCGCCTAATAGTCGTAGCGCAATAGCAGCCGGGCACTCCTGGGAAGCCCAGGTCTAGCCCCAAACGGCCGCCGCGATACTACGTAAACCTCGTCGGCAAGGTTGTCGATTCTGGCGGTGAGAGTCCAGTGTTTGCCGTGCCGGTAGCGTCCAGCCAGATCGATCACCGTGGTTTCATCCGAGCCTTCATTGGCGGCAAAGGGACCAGCCCCTGCCACATCGCGCATGCGGTCGATGTAGGTGATGGAGAGATTGAGATCCCATTGTTGTGAGGCCAGACCCACAGTCGCGTTGCCTCGGTGCGGAGGTAAGTACGGCAGCTCAAAGCCTTCCTCAACATCACCATATTGGGGATTGGTAGAGGAGAAGTCTTCCCCAAACTCAGCGTCGGTATAGGTGTAGTTAATGCTGACCGGGATGGAATACTCCTTTGTCGCTGCAAAGCTATGATTCCAGCCTAGTTCCAGGCCCTGAGTGACAACCTGACCGGCGCTGGTCTGGGTGTCAAGGTCGCCCGGCGCGCATCCTGCGGAAACGGTACATACGGCAGTGAGGTTGCTGTAGTCATTGTAGAAGGCCATCAGCTCCACAAAGCCTAAGGGGCTTTGCCAGCGGCTCCCCAATTCAAAGTTCAGGGATTCCTCAGGTTCCAAATCTTCCGTGAGTGACGGAAGCGCTGGAGAGAATCCGCGATGCACCCCGGCGATGAGGTCCAGCTGCGCGCTTGCAGCATAGATCACGCCAATACCTGGTAGCAGCTCTAAATAATCATTCTCTTGCTTGGCGGGTACCAGGCGATTGTTGAAGCTGTTTTGGATGGCTTCAATGCGTAAACCAGGAACAATGAGCCAGCGTCCAATCGACATTTCATCCTGTGCCCATATCGAGAGTGCACGCGTCCAACCGGTGTTGTCGGTTGTGATTGATCGAGCTTGGTCATTGATTACGAGTTCGCCCTGGTCCTGTTCATAGGCAAACTCGTCATGCAGGCGACGGATACGATCGGTATGCAGCCGGGCTCCCAGCTCCAGGGAATGCGCAATGGCGTTGCCAAATGTCAATTCGAAGCGCCCCTGAAGGCCCGATTGATTAATCAGGCGATCATTCGTGCCGATGAGGATGTCATCGGGTGAGCCACTCACGCCATCCGTATTGTTTCCATTCAGGATGCCCACGAAGAGTTGATTGATGGGGCCCTCGGGATTGTTGAGCACATCGCCGATATTGGCCCCACGGAAATTATTGAACTTCAACCAAGCGCGTTCCAATTCTTGCGCATAGGCGGTCAAGGCAATGCGCCCGCCCCATAGGGTCTGGGTGTAGTCCACGCGGCCGCTGAGCCAAGTCCACTCCATTCGATCTAAGGCGCTGGCGGCGTAGCGTCGGAAGGGTTGGGCCCGGAGGTCGCTTTCTGTGAGCCCTAGGTAGGTTTCGTTCGACACTTCATCAGCGTAAGAGAGTCGAAACTCGATCTCGCCGGGGCCCAAAGAGCGGCCGGCTTTAAGCATGAGCTCGTTCTTGTCAAAGCCGGTGTTGCCGCCGCCATCCAAATCTTTGAAACCATCGCTACCCATATGGACAAATTCGCCGAAAAAGCCCCAGTCATCGGTTCGGGTACCGCCGCGCGTATGGAGCTGCTGGAAGCCGAAATCGCCCAGGCCCAGTTCCGCCATAAACTCAGTGTCGTTGGGAATGGGGGTGGATAGCAGGTTGATGGCGCCGCCCACCGTTTGTGGTCCGTACTGGATGGATGCGGGGCCCTTAAAGACTTCAACTCCGGCAATCCGTGCATTAATGGGGAAGAAGTAGGCTGCAGGCGCGGAATACGGCGCTGGCGCAAGTGGAACCCCATCTTCCATCAGCATGACTTTCACGCTTCTCTCGGCACTGGCGCCGCGTAAGCCAATGTTGGGACGTAAGCCAAAACCGTCTTCTTCCCGGGTATACACACCGGGAACGAAGTTCAGGATGCGATTAATGTCGGTGTGCCTGAAGGCTTCTAGTTGATCTTCGGTCAGTCGATGAGCGGAGCCAGTCACCCGGTTTGGATCGTCGAAGATGCCGTAGACGATCATGGATTTGAGGGAGCCCGGTTCTGCATCCGCGGTGTCTGCAGTGGCGGCCTCATCGGCCTCGTCCTGAGCAAGAGCCTGTGTGGGAGTCATTGCGAGCGTCGCCAAACACAAGGCGAGGCCAAGCACAGTTTTGATCATCGTTGAACCATCAACCTCAAGGGTTTTTGCAAGGGAGGGGCTTCACTAGGAGCTGGGGTAATCCAATCCGCAATGGCGAGAGTGTTCTGCACCTCGGCGAGGTTGGCACCAGGCCGAATCATGGGGTGCGCTTTGCGCCCATTGAGCGAGACTTTAGAGTCTGCGTACACCTCAACCGGCCCCAGCCCTTTGCTGAGAAACTCATCGCGGATGTGGTGTGCCAGTTGCAGGATCATATCGGGCTGACCGGCCATTTCCCGATACTGGTCTTCGGTGAGGTAGCTGTTTGGGGAGATCAAAACAGTCTTGCGCTCGGGCCCGTGTACCACGCGGTACTGCAGCGTTCCTGATTTTTCGCGCAGCATCACCCGCCAGGAGAAACGCATACCCTGCTCATGCCAAAGAACGGTTCCGGGATAGAGCCAATGCCGTAGCGGCATCACGAACTGGAAGAGACAGAAGCTGGCAATGCCCCAGGCGGCCAGCGTATGCCTCAGCGGCCAGGGCTTGCGCCCTATCAGAGCCGCGGGTGTATGCCCCGCAGTGGAGGTAGCTTCTTTGCGGTTGTGGAAGCGGCGCAGCCATCTTCGCGGCCAATTAGGCTCAAAGAAGATGAGCACCGAGAAAACCATGATGAAGGGAAATAGCCCAATGTTGAAGAACAAATGGGTGAAAAAATGAAACACCAGTATCACTAGGAAAGCCCAGGGCCGCGTGCGTCGGATGAGCATGAAAGCGATGATGGTGGTGTCGAATACAAAGGCGAACCAGGAGAAGGCGAAATGCACAGCCGTGTATTCGAGGAAGGGTCCAAGCAGAGGCAGTCCGCTCAGCGGTGGTAGCCACAGGTTCAGAGGCTGGGCATGCAGCAGCCAGTCGGTTTCAAACTTAGCCCATCCCGCATAGAAGTAGAGTAGCCCGACCTGAAAACGTAGCCAGTAGCTTTGCCAGGCCGGCAAAGTATCCGACCGTAGCGCCGGCCTGCGCCAAGCATCTACCGACCACGCTCTGTGCGGGGAGAGGAAGCACAGAATGAATGCAATCAGGCTGATGAAGTAATAGTGGTTCAGGTAGGTGGTGACATCCATCAGCTCCGCGTAGGTGAACAAACACCAAAAGGCCACAATGCTGACGCGGTAAAAGGCTCCGATGGCCACTAAGAATGCCGTTGCTGCAATCCCCCAGTACAGGGCATAAAGCCCGGGCGCAGGGGGGACTACCACCCACTCAAAGCCCCAGAATTTGAAGTGGAAATCGGGCTCCACATACATGCGCTCGATCCAGCCGTTGTGCATGAAGCGCAACGCGCCCACACACATTAGACCGCCAATGAGCATACGGAATACCGCCAGCGCCGCGATATCGCGGGGTGCCATCAGCCAGGCATAGGCCTGGGCACGCCACTCCTGTAAGCGAGGCAAGGTCTGGGCTGTGGGCATCAGTAACGAGGCTGTCTGAGACTAGTCGTTGTCACCAGCAGCGGCTTGGGGGATGGCCAGGCCAAGCGCCGATACGATGGGTGCACGGAAGATATCCATGGCGTTTTTGATCAGTCCATGGAAGGCACAGGGCGCCAAACCTGTAGCATTCGACGAGGCGTTGACACACTCGGTAGAGTCATCAATCGCAGCGACCGCGGCATCAAAACCCGCTCCAGCCTCAATAGCTTCCATGGCATCGATGGCAAGGTCGAGTTCGGTGATGAGGTCATCGGCAAGGTCTTGGCGTCCAACACCAATGAGCAGGTCGTTGATCCCCATAGATCCATCAACGCCGGTGAAGATGTCGCGGAAGGCCCGCATATTCACCAGCAAGTGAGCGCCAGAGGTTTGCGACAGCGGCGACTCCAGAAATTCCGGACACGCTACTGGGTCTGAACACTCCAGCCCGGATACCGGGATCCCGGTAGGCAAAGCGGTTTTGCGATCTTTGCTCACCTTCTCCACGTGGAACAAGGCTATGGACAGCGCATCCAGGGCGTCTTGAGGGGCGGAGTAGGTGACGCTATCCAGGCCGGCACGGCTCCACTGAGCCAGGAAATTGCCATCATCTGGCTCCCAACGCTGGCGCAGGGCGCTCGCTAGAACCACCAAACGATCGGCAAGGCGCGCAGCATGCGCTGCCCGCTGCGCGGTGGTTGGCGCATCTGGGCAATCCGCGTCGGGGCCATTGGTGTACAGCAAGTACTCCAGTGCCCCTAAACCGACCTGATTGACGGGGGTTGCCGCGGTGACAGCACTGCCATTCAGGGCAGCGCCTTCAATGCCGCAACGATCCAAGGTGAAGGGCCAGGAATATATGAGGTCGCGGAAGTCCTGACCGCCAGCCACAGCATCGGGGTTGCTGGAGCGCCCCGCAGGGCCGACCTGGTAGACCTCATTGCGCTGCCAACTCGCCATAGCCGCTACCCAGGCAGCACGTGCACTTGCTATGGCAGTTGCGTCACCGGGGCTGGCGGCAAGGCCCGCAACAGCAGTTTGCAAAGCGAGCGCCTGCTGTTCGAAGTCGCGCAGTGCTGGCAACACAATGTTGCTACCGATGTCGCTGAGCACGGCCCGACGGGCAGCATCGCCTTCTACGGGCTGCTCGCCACCGTCGCCCGGGGCAGGCGTGGGTGAGGTCGTGGGTGTCGGTGCAGCTGTGGGGTCTGGGTCTGCCGCCGAAGAGCCTCCACCGCCACCACCGCAGGCCACAGTCAAAGTGAGGAGCGCCGCATAGATTGTGGTACGCAGCGCAGGACAAGCTTCCAGCGACGGTGGGGTTTGGTAGGACATGGGGGACTCCACGGAAGAGTTCTAAGGATGCAGGCGGTGTGGATTCAGCTGTGATTGCGTGCAGAAATCAATAAGCTGAGCCGCATTTTAGGCGGCAGAGATAAAACAGTGGTGCAACCCATGGTTGCACCACTGTATCTGGCCAAGACGATCAGGAATCTAGGCCGATTTTGAGTACGACGACGCGCGCTCCAGCATCGCTGGTATTGGTCGACAGCGCGACGCGTCGACCATCAGGAGACAGAGCAATTCCGAAGAACTGACTGTTCACGCTGGAGCCTCCAAGTTCGATAATGCCGTCACCATCAACGCGGGTATCGAGCACGCCATCGGGGGTGAGCACAAAGGCAGCTGGGATGCCGCCGTAACGGCCGGCAATCAAGACCCGATTATCCGGCAGCATGACCATGTGCCGTCCACGGTCTTCGCTGGTCGGGAAGCCCTGGTTTTCAGATTGCACAATGACCGTGCCCATATCGCCAAAGCTCATATCGATACTGGCCGCCGTGCCGCTAGAGACGCGGAAGGCGCACATGTCCTGAGCGACCGATACCTCGTATCCCAAGGTGGACTCGGTGGCGTCTCGTGAGGTGGCTTCGCAGTAGCCCACAATCACGTAGGCGGCGGTGCTGGGCTGGAAGACGGCACCATAGGTTTCGGCATAGCCACCGTCGACTTTGAAGGGGTTGAACACGGCAACGCCGGGCTGGGCAGGGATCGACGCCTCATCGCTGAAGCCGCCAAAGGTTTCGTCAATGCTGCCGTCTGCATTCAGACGAATCTGGAAGATGTGATTATCCAGGCTGCCGCCTAAATCGGTATATCCAGAGGACATGATCTTGCCGTCTGCTTCCACCAGGCCACGCCGCTCACTGTCGTTGAGGACTCCGGTGGCGTTGTACGAGAAGGCGTTCCCATTGTTGAAGCTGGGGTCTGCTTCAGCGCCGGTGGCGGTAATGTTGACTCTGGCCACGTAGCGATCGCGATCGGTGCGGGTTCCGTCATTGGCCGAGCCTTGGCCAAAGACCACAACACGATCTGTTGTAGTGCTGCGGTCAACTAGCACGTCCCAGGCGATGTCTTCAGGGAGGGTTGCTGGGGCGCCGGGGAAGTCTCCGTTAGCGGAATTGGGGTAACCAAAGACAACTTCGACTTTGCCTTGAGCATCGCCCCATCCAGCAACTTGCTCCCCATCAGAGTTCAGTCGGAACAAATAAACCGACTGTCCACCATCGGCGTCCAGGGCATGCGCGACCACAACCACGTCACCGCCTTGCAGCTCCGCAACTCCGTAAGAGAATTCGTCACCACTGCCTTGGGTGGCGGTGGCTTCCAACTCAACGAAGCCATCCGCGCCGAAGCTGGTGTCAGGGCTGCCATCGGCGAACAGGCGAGCAACCACGACTTGTCGGGAATCATCAGCGGTACCCACATGACCAGAGGCATATAGCTTGTTGGCATGCGGGGCGACCCGCGCATAGGTCAGCCCACGTAAGTCATTGGCCGATGTGGTCACGCGGTCCGCTGCGACTGTGACATCCGCAGCGGATGCTGCTGTGCCATCAGCGCCCGCAGGGCCTGCTGGTCCGACCGGGCCCTGAGCTCCTACTGCGCCGTCATCACCATCACAGGCGGTCAATCCCAACACGCTTACCGTGAGTGCGGCAAACAAAAACTGTCTATGCATTAAGAGCTGCTCCTTGCGCTTTGATTTGCAAAACAGAGGCGACATCAACTCGTTTGTACGGGCTTCATCACACTCTAGATGCAAGAGCATACAAGAACGATTTTCATTTGCAACATGGTTTTTGCTCAGCGGGTCCTAGGCTGGGCTTGTCGTCAGCAGCCTTAACGCGCCTCTATTTAAAGCGTCCTATGTAAAGCTGTGTTGCGAGGAAGAATAGGCTTCAAAGCCAAGCGGCCGAGCTCGGGGCTTCTTCAGCTAGGCGCTATGACCTGCGGCGGCTGGGCGGGCTCCGTAAACCCTGGAAAGAGGCTGAGGGCATTCGCGAAACCCAGTCGTCGTGAAAGAGTTTGGACGAGCAGGCTGCGTAGGTCGGTGGTGATGGCAAGGTCTTCTCCATCTTGTAAATTCGCGGCTGATAGCCCAGGCCAGCGCCCATGAATCTGGCCGCCCTGAACGCCGGCGCCGAGGGCGTACACCAGTCCTGCGCTGCCGTGGTCAGTCCCCCGCGAGCCGTTCTCGGCTACGCGTCGGCCGAACTCGGTCATCACCAGAACAGTAACTCGCTGCATCCGTGTTCCCAGGTCGGTATGCAGGGCCAGCAGGCTGTCCGCCAGTCCTTGCAGTGAGCCTGGCAAAAAGTTGGCCTGGTTTTCGTGGTGATCCCAGCCACCGACATCCAGGCAGAGGATTTCAGCTCCCATATTGGCCTTGATGATTTGTGCAGCCTGCAGCAACTTGCCGCCGAGCTCTCCTGCGGGATAGTCGGCGCCATTGTCTGGCAAGAATTGTTCAGGTTGAGCCATGGCTAGGACATCCATGGCCCCGAGTGCCGATTGCGCCTCCTGGTTATAGGGTGTGTTGCTGCCGTAAAGCTCAGACAATAGGTCCTGGTAGGGGCTGCCGCCTAACTCGCCCAGGCCAAAGTCGCCCAGGCTGGACACGGCCAGCGGGTCCGGTGCGCCCAGTAGGGCGCGGGGCACACTACCCGAGATGGCCGTCGCGCGAAACAGGGCGTCGTGCGGCGAAGCGGTGGCTTGGAGGTAGCGGCCTAACCATCCCAGGTCCACCTGGGTCTTGTCAGTAACCCCGGACTCCACCAGGGTTTGCGCGTCGAAGTGCGAGCGACTTCCATGCGGTAGTCCGCAGGCCGGGATTAAGGCCAAATGCCCCTGATCGTAGAGGGTTTTGAGTCCGGCGCTGGCTTGGGGCAGGGCAAAAAAGCCGTCCACATCCAGGGTCTGGCTGCTGCCCTGCGGCGCTGGCAGGGCGAGCGTGGGGCGCGCGTGATAGTAATCGTCATCCTGGTACGGAACCAGGCTGTTCAAAGCATCGGCAGCTCCGCGCTGGAAGATGCAGATCAGTACGGGTGCTTGGTCGGAATCCGACTTCCAGCGTCCGTGCAGCAGATGGTGGCGGGTTAGGGACATGGGGTCCTCCCTCAGCGCAGTTGGAAGTACACGGAGCTCATCAACAGGCTGGCGGTGAGTCCGCCCACCGTGGAGATGGCCGAGGCTGGCAGTTCGGTAGTGGAGGCAAAGCCGGTTTGCTCTTGGAGATAGCTCAGCACCAGCTCGCGGTCGGTGTCACTCAGAGACCGAAACAGCAGACCAGCCTCCAGGTGAATGACCATGTCTTCTTGGGTGCGGGCCTCCCCCAGCAAGGCTTGCACATCCACAAGATTCGAGAACTGCGGAACATTTGGCAGTAAAGACTGCCGCCAGCGGTTTAGCAGACCGCTAGTACTGGCCCAATAGCTGGCGATATCTGGGTAACCGTTCGGGGCGGGCCAGAAGTACGGAGCCTGACCGAGTTGGTCTAAGAGCGCGAGCAGAATCCGGGCATCGTTGCCTTGAGGAAAGCCGCTCGCAGGAGGCATGGCGCGCCACATCTGGCCCAAAAACTCCATGGGCCTGGCGAACTTTTGGTCAGCTGAGCCAGCAAACTCTGCGGATTGCAGCAGCGTCCGTAGGCAGGACCGCATATCGCCCTTGGTTGCGACAAAGCTTTGCTCCACGGCGTCAATGGCTGCAATTGGCGGCGTGTCACCAATGTAGCGCCGGCACAATTTGGTGGCCAGATGGCGTGCTGTGGCTGGATGCGTGGCCAAGATGTCGAGCACAGTTTCCACGTCGCTCTGGCCACCGCCGGCGGGAATAAACTGCCCTAGAACGACTTTACTGCCATTGTCATGGATGGCCGGCAGGTAGCGAAATTGGCCAGTTTCGCGATCTAGTGTCCAGCCTGTGAAGCAGCGGGCTACCTCTTTAATGTCGGTTTCGGTGTAGCCCCCATCCACGCCTAAGGTATGCAGCTCCAGCAGCTCGCGGGCGTAGTTTTCTTGGGGGCTGGAGGCTACGTTGAGGAAATTGTCCAGGTAGTAGAGCATGGCAGGGGCCCGCGCTGTTGCTCCCAGCAAGTCTCGAAATGCGCCGAATGTGTGGGCGCGTATGGTGTCGCGCTCCCAGCTGCCATGAAAAATCGATGCGACCCCATTGCGTAGGTCTACATTGAAATGGTCTAGCCAGAACTCCACCATCGTCTCTAAGAGTTGGGCGGGGGAGGTAAATGCGCGCAGCAGCCTCGCCTGCAATAACTGCTCAATGGTGCTCTGCTGGTTATCCGGAAAGCCGGCGCGCTGTACTGGAATGCTTTGTAGGGTACGCGGGTAGCGCTGCGCAACCGTGTTTTCGAGTGCTGTCGTGTCGATACTCTGCGGATTGAGCTGTTGTTCCAGGTAGCCCGGTATTCCTAAGGCCTGGATCTCAGCATGGCTCGCCTTACTGGGGCCAAAGCTGGTGCGCTTGAGCATGAGCACCTCAGGGGCAGGAGCTGGCAGAACAGCCTGTGGGCCGGGGTCAGGTGTGGGGGTTGGCGAGGGCGCTGGGGCCTCAGAACCCGAACTGTCGTCGCCTCCACAGCTCGGCAACAGCGTGGCAAAGGCGCTGAGCCCTAGGCCTTGGCCACTCAGCTGCAAAAAACTGCGGCGGTCGTAGGTGGGCATCTGGCTGGTCCTGTAGAGCAGTGGTTCCACCATATACCCAAGCCCGGCTAGAAACCTGCGCGGCTGGGTAGAAATGATGGGGCCGATCGTTATCCGCAAACCTCAATTGGCAATCAGCATGGGCTGACTCTTCGCGTTTGCGGTACCGGGTGCGCGCCTTACAGAGGACAACAAGGAAAAGCGCAGGCGCGCTACATTCAATCGCCCGTCTGAGCCGCACTCATGCGCCTGCACGCAATAGATGATGGAGGTGTTCTTGCAGCTCCGAGCAGCGCTGCTGCACCTGTTGTCTGTAGGCCAGGACCGCATCTCGGTCGACTGTAAAGAGTGTGTTCTCGGGATAGTGGCGGCCAAACACATCCATCAGCATTGAGCGAAACTTGCCTGAGGCCGCCGGTGTCTCCGAGGACTCGTGTTGTTCGCTATAGCTCACGCGTTGTGCGCTGGTGAGCGCGCAGAGTAGGGGGTGCAGGCGTGTAGAGTGCACCTGTTGGTAGGACTGAATGTGTTGTATTAGCCGGTCCATGGCGGGTTCGGCACAGTGCTTTTGATCGATGACGAGCTGCTCTTTGCGCTCGGCCTGACGCAGAGGAAATGCTCTGATGAGCCAGTCTCCCAGGTGGCTGACATGGCTGTGACCACGCCCATAAAGCAAGAGGTCTTCCTCGTAGCGGGCGTACCAATGCTCGAGATTGCCAATTAATGCTTGTAGTCGTGTGGCTGGCCAGGAGTCTCGATACTGCGTGCCAAAGATGCCGATGGTGGGGACCCGCTGGGTGATCTCTAGCAGTTCATCGCTGAGCAGGTCTCCGAATAAAGAGTTACCAATACCTAAAATGAGGAGATCACAGTCGGGGGGCGGAGCTTGCAGCGGGCGTAGGCTTCCCCAACTGACCTGCACATGCCCCGGTAACATCTCGGAGAGAAGATGAAAGCCGAGCCGGTCACCGAAGTTGCCCACGTTAAAAAAGCTGAGTACGTGAACTTTCTTGACTCTAGGTAATGAGGTGCTTTTGGGGTACAGCTTGAGTAAACAGGGCTCTTTGGCCTCCGAAGGCTGTGTCGTAGCTGTTGGCTTGGTGTCATACCCCAGTTGCTGCAGTGCCTCGCGTTCGCTGGCCATGAGTTGACTGGCTTCGGGGCCGGGACTGAACAACAAGGGGACTTTTAGCTCGGCGAAGGTCTTCAGCTGCGCTAAAGATTCAGGCTGGTTTGGCAGGCCACTGAGTAAGCAGGCCATATCTGCAGTCTGGGGGGCATCAGTGCCTTGCAGCTGGGCGCCCCAAGGCAGCTGTCGTTCCAGCGCTGTTGCAAGGGAGTCCAAGGCGCAAACACGTGCACCAGCAGGGATGAGATTCACGGCGGCCTGCAACAGGGCTTCGGCATCGGGATTTACCGCAGAGCTGGGTTCATACGATGGCTCTGAGCGCTGCTCCGGCTGGAAAGTAACCAGCGCCTGCTCCAATTCGCGGAGCACACCCTCCCATTGCTGAGCCTTGTCTTGTCTAAGGATCCGCATGGCCTGCGGATACCAAGGGTTTGTTGTGCCGTCGCGCAGCCAGCGCCAGTCGGTTTCTAGGTAGGGTAAAAGCACAAAGCAGGGTCGACCTAGAGCGCCGCAAAGGTGGGCGATCGCAGTATCCACACAAACGACCAGATCCAACTGGTCGACGATGGCGGCCGTGTCAGCAAAATCCGCAATGAGCGGGCCAAAGTCTTCATCCAGCGCCAGGGAAGGGTCGGCGCTGACACCAGCTTGCAGGCTGATCAGCTGGGCTTGAGGGCAGGCTCGGCGCAACGCGCCGACTAATGCGGCGGCCGGCAAGCTACGGTTTGCGTCGTTCTCGTGCTGAGGGTTGCCAGCCCAGACTAGTCCAATGCGTAATCCGGCTGAGGGCAGGCGCGGCTCCCACAGAGAACGGCGTTCGGGCAAGCTGCGCAGGTATGGCTGTGTGGCGGGAATGTTGCTGAGGCGGGTTTGGCAGTGCAGCGGAAGGCTCATACAAAAAGCCCAGGCGTCGTAGCTGCCATAGTCCGTCGTGGACTCCAGGGCATAGAGTTGATCTACGCCCTCTACCGTGCGTAATAAAGGGAGCAGGGCCTGGCGGGTGGCCAAGCCAACATAGCTGGCTCCAGATTGCTTGATTTGGGTGAGGTAACGGGCGAATTGAATTTGGTCGCCAAAGCCCTGCTCACCCATGACCAGCAGCCGTTTCCCCCGCAAGTCTTCGCCTTGCCATTGGGGAAAAGGGAGACTGGGCGGGATGACGTTTCGCCGTGTTTTGTTGGCATGGTAGCGGGCCTCATACAGTGGCCAGCCTTCGGCAAAATCGCCCTGCGCCAGTCGCAGCAGGCCCAAGCCCCAGCGACTGTCGGCATGCTCAGGGTCTATATCCAGAGCACGCCGGTAATGAGCTTCAGCTTCGTCGTCGGCGCGGCGCCGCGCCAAGCAGCGTCCCAAATTATTTAAAAGGTCGGGGTCTTTGGGGGCCAAGGCCACGGCCCTAGCTAACAAGCTTTCGGCCTCGCTGTTGTTCTGCCGTTCCAGCAGCAACACTGCAAGGTTGTTCATGCTCTGGGCGTTCCGGGCATCCGCAGCGAGCGCACGTCTAAAGGCCTTTTCCGCCTCGGTATAGCGCCCGGCTTCCTGCATGAGCGCCCCCAAATTATTGAGAGCACCGGTGTGTTTTGGCGCCAGCTTTAGGGTTTTCTCCCAGGCGGCAGCCGCTTCTTCGCGGCGCTGCGTTTGATACAGCAATACCCCTAAGTTGTAATGCGCTTCTATCAGGCGCGGTGCTTTCTCTATGGCAGTGCGCCAGAGCAGTTCGGCATCTTGATGATGCTGCATGGCAAAGGCCGCTGCTGCGGCAATATGCCAAGCCTGCCCATTCTCGGGGTTGCTGCCCAGAACGGTCTGTATCTGATTCAGGCAGGCTGCGAATTGCCCCTGACTGTACAGCTGAATGGCTTGCTGCAGGTTCGGGTTGGTCGCTGCGGGGCGGCGGGCGCTACGGGTTTTACTCACGGTTTGGCTGCTTGTTGGGAAATCGCCCTCGGCAACAGCAGAGGCTTCGCAGGACGGGTTCCCGACACATGCAATTGCAATTCCGCGGCTCGTCAATCCGTATAGATGAGTACGGCAGATAGCCGCAACCCACGGCCTGCCACAGCCGAGTTAATGTCTCTGCGGCCGCTTAATCCCCCAGTTCATCCGCTTCGGCTTCACGGCGACCACGTTCGCGGGCTTCATGCTCCAGCTGGGCATCTTCAATCTCATCGAGCACGGCTTGAATATCTGGGCTGTGCTGCTCTTCCTGGAAATGCCCGGTGAGCGGGCTGTCCGGGTGCAGCTCGCCTTGGGTGTACAGCTGCCAGATCTCTTCGGCATAGCGGGTCTGAGCCAGGCTGGGAACAACGCGTGAGAAAGCCGAGCGCATGTTGATGACGTCGCGGGCCAATAAGGCAAAAGCGTTGTTATTGCCGGCAACCTGGACGGCTTGCGGCAGGTCGATGATGACCGGGCCTTCGGCGTCGACCAAGATGTTGTATTCCGATAAGTCACCGTGTACGAGTCCAGCACACAGCATGCGTACAATTTGCCGCAGCATGAAGTCATGCCATTGCTTGGCTAAGTCAGGCTCGATCTCCACCTCGCTCAGCCGTGGTGCTGGATACCCCTCGGCATCACAGATCAGCTCCATAATCAGCACCCCATCGAATAAGCCATAGCTGCGGGGCACGCG
The DNA here is from genome assembly GCA_019192445.1 of Oceanococcus sp. HetDA_MAG_MS8. Classification (NCBI taxonomy): domain Bacteria; kingdom Pseudomonadati; phylum Pseudomonadota; class Gammaproteobacteria; order Chromatiales; family Oceanococcaceae; genus Oceanococcus; species Oceanococcus sp. HetDA_MAG_MS8. The sequence continues at coordinate 191,065 of JAHCMK010000004.1, read as the reverse complement.
TACCTGCGCCTGAGCCAGTGCTGATAAGGCATCAGCCTCCGCCGATTTCCATGCGATTTCCTGCACCTTACGTCCATGCCGGCTACGCCGGCCGGCAGCACGGCTATCCCGACTGCCACGCAGTCGACGGCCCTCTTGGTACATCGACGCGCTTTTGAAATTACGCTTTTCGACACTTTTATAGACCTTGGCGCAGCGGCGTTCACCGCCAGAGCGAATGACGTATACCGTGGCTTCTTTACCGCTTTGGAGTTGATTGAGGACCTCATCAATGACGCCCTCATCCATAAGGTCACGCAGGCTGGCGGGGATCTTCATTCAAGATGTCCTTATTGAAGGAGGCGGTGAGCACTGTTGCGATGGGCATAGTGTGCGTGATCGCGGCTGTTCCGCCCAGCGCCGACGCCAAATGAACGCGGGCGCAAGCGATACGGTCTGTCAGGCGCTGATGGGGTGGATGAGGGCACCAAGTAACGCTTGGCAATACCTAATCGTTGGCCGGGGCTTAGGTCACGCATTCGATCACCGGCGACCAAACAGCGCTGCGGTGGGATGCGGAGCACATGCATGGCTTTGGCGGCAAGGGCCGGGCGGGGTTTGCGACACAGGCAGAACTTCCGTTGACCGCTGGCCACAGTCCCCTGAGGGTGATGCGGGCAAGCCAACACGGCCCTGAAAAAAATGCCTTGCTTGGCAAAGGCCTCCAACATCAGCTGCGTGAAGTGCGCGTAGTCGCGCGCGCCAAAAAAACCGCGGGCGACACCCGATTGATTGGTCACGATAACCAAGGCGTAGCCCTGTCGACGCCAACGCCGACACAGGGCAATGCCGCTGGGCAAAAGCTCTAATTGATGGGGCTGATGGGGATAGCCCGTATCGGCTATGAGAAACCCATCGCGGTCCACCACGGCAAGCTTGCCGCGTCCCCGGTTATGTGAGCCTGGCCGCAACCAGAGGCTAAATGGCGTACGCTTGCGTTTGGAATTCAACCTGTACGAGGTGTCGGAGGAGGGCGTCGCTTAAGGTAGCACTCCCCGAGTTGGCAGTGAGACTGAGCTGTCCTGATTTTTCTGCTTTGCGGATTGTGGTTTGCGGAGACGTGATGCTGGATCACAGTGTCTACGGCGATACTGCGAGGGTGTCCCCAGAAGCTCCCGTGCCCGTAGTGCAGGTCCGCGGGGAGGACCAGCGACTTGGTGGCGCCGCGAATGTGGCTGCCAACCTAGCCGGACTGGGCCTGGAGGTGCGCCTATTGGGCTTGGTTGGGGATGACCCCCAGGCTCAGGTTATGCTTGAGCAAGTGGGCCGCGTGGGCATTTCGGCCCAGTTATTAATGGCGGCGGGATTGCCAACGATTCGCAAAACACGCGTTATCTCGCGCGGGCAACAGTTGCTGCGATTCGATTATGAGCCTTTGCCGGCCGCGTACGAGAAGGCCGCTCAAGACCTAGGCTTGGCCAGCGCCCTAAGAAAGCAGCTCCGGGATGCTGATGTACTGCTGCTATCTGATTACGCCAAAGGCACTCTGGCCGAGGTGCAAGTTCATATCCAATCGGCCGTCGAAGCAGGGCTTCCCGTCGTCGCGGACCCTAAGCATTGTGATTGGCGCCGGTACTCCGGAGCAACGCTGCTCACTCCGAATTGGTCTGAATTCAACCTCGCTCGCTCATTTTGGGGACAGGGTCGAGGTTCAGTGGAAGAAGACGCGCAGGCTCTGCGAGCCTGGGCGGGGATACAAGCTCTGGTGGTGACGCGTGGTTCCGATGGGGTCAGTGTGTACACCGCAGATACTCCTCCATTACACCTACCCGCGCAGGCTTTGGAGGTCTTTGATGTGACGGGGGCGGGAGACAGTTTTGTGGCTGTGATTGCAGCCGCGCTAGCTGCTGGAATGCCATTGGAGCAGGCGGCAGAACTGGCCAACGTGGCTGGTGGCTTAGCCGTGTCGACCCCAGGCACAAAGGCATTGACGCGGGTAGAGCTGCAGGCTGCGCTCACCCAGGCGGGCTCCGGTCTTCCGCCGGTTTTGGATCAGACTACCTTAGCGGCATGGGTCGCTAACCAGCGTCGTTTAGGTCGGCGTATTGTGATGACCAACGGTTGTTTCGATCTGTTGCATTGGGGCCACTTGGAATGCCTGCGTCGAGCGCGAGCTGAAGGCGATTGCTTATTGCTGGCGCTGAACAGTGATGAGGGCGTGCGTAGGCTGAAAGGCCCGCAGCGGCCGGTCAATAGTTTGGCGGAGCGTTTAAGAATGCTCCAAGGCATTCGCGATGTAGACGCCTTGGTTGTTTTTGACGAGGACACTCCGCTCGGCCTGATTCAATCGGTCAGTCCGGACGTCTTGGTCAAGGGTGGCGATTACAAGCCTGAAGAAGTCGTCGGTGCTGCGCATGTCCAAGCTCAGGGCGGCCGGGTTTGCATCGTGCCCCTGGCCGAGGGGTACTCCACGACTAGACTCATTCAAAAGGTGGCGCGCAATGAACACTGATTTCGAGGCCATCTTTGCGGCGCATGCAACGCTATTGCAAGACACCCATACTCGTTGCTTGGCGGACATCACGCAGGCTGCTGAACTCTTGGTCGATACGCTGGCAACGGGCCATCGTATATTGCTCTGTGGTAACGGCGGGTCGGCCGCCGACTGTCAGCACATTGCCGCTGAAATCGTGGGGCGCTTTGAATGTGAGCGTGCAGGCCTGCCTGCTTATGCGCTGACCACGGACGGATCAATTCTCACGTCTGTTGGAAATGATTTTGGCTTTGTGTCGATTTTTGAACGGCAGGTGCGCGCGCAGGGTGGTGCCGGGGATTTGCTCTGGGCCTACAGCACTAGCGGCCGGTCTGCGAATGTTCTGAAAGCGGTTGAAGCAGCTCGAAGTCAAGGCATGCACACTTTGGCCTTGACTGGAGCCGGGCCCAATGAGCTCAGCCAGTTGGCCGAGATGAGTATCTGTGTTCCCTCACAGGTCACGGCCCGCATTCAGGAGATGCATGGTTTGATCGGGCACATGCTCTGTAGCGCGATTGATGCTGCTGCCATCATGCCTTAGCTTGCAGCGTGCTGAGCGATGAGTCAGTTCGCGACCAGTTTGAGTTACTTCCGCCCTGGGTTGGATTATCTGCGACGGCATCAGCAACCGCTAGAGCCCTATTTGGAAGTGCTTGGTATTAGCTCCGAGCAATTGCATCAGGCAGACATACGCATACCAAACAGTCGTGCCCGGCAATTTTTGCAGTTGGCTGAGCAGCAACTCAATGAACCCTACATTGGCCTGCATATGGGGGAGTCCATGCAATGGCATCATCTGGGTATTTTGGGGTTGTTATTGGTGAATTGCCGTGAGGTAAAAGAGGTTTTTGAGCTGCAAACGCGCTACCAAAGCCTAGTCGGTAATGGCCTGGAGACCGCTTATCTGCCAGAGCCGGAGGGCATCTGCCTGCGCGTTCAGCCTCCAGCAGGACACCCGGCTTTGAGTCGCCAAGAGTATGAATATTCTCTGGCAGGTTGGTGGCAGCTGAAGACCTCATTACTGGGGCCTGAGCTGCGGCCCACCAAGGTAGAGCTACCCTATGCAGCGCCGAGCGATATCGCTCCGCTCGTGGCCCTTTTCGGTGTGCGACCCAGCTTTGATGCGTCTGCTGTACGTATCTACTTTGCAGCGAATTATGCGCACCTCGCTCTACAAGCGGCTGACCCACAGCTCAAGCACATGCTCGAACTGCAGGCGCAAAAACGTCTTCAAGACCTTCGTGGCCAGGTCATTGAGCAAGACCCTCAACTGGCCAAGCTACGCGCTTTTTTGGTTGAGCGCCTTGCTTTTGGTACGCCATCATTAGAACAAGCAGCGCAGGAGTTGGGTGTGGCGGTGCGGACGCTCCAACGTCGACTCGACTCTCGGCGAACCAGTTATAGCCAGCTGTTGGATCAAGTTCGCCAGCAGCAAGCTCAGAGCTACATCAAGAATGCCGATATGTCCTTATTGGATGTGGCCATGATGCTGGGCTTCGCCGAGCAAAGCAGCTTTGCTCGCGCTTTTAAACGCTGGTTCGGCAAGGCACCTGGAGTTTACCGCCGCGAGCTCTCCTAGCATGCCGCTGAGCTGCTGTCGCAGCTACGTGTAAGTCCTGTCAACGCCGCTCAGATTCGGATGCGGCAGCGCATGATGATCAACTTCAGGCTCCGAAAATCTTTGATTATTGTTGACGAATGGGGCGTTCCAGCGGCAGAGTGCTCATAGCAAATTGCAAACTACGCCCTTTGAACCTGGGCTGGAGAACTCATAATGACGCGAACGAAGATGCCCGGGCTTCGCCTTGGGGCACAGGTTGCCGTGGTGCTTTGCACACTGACAACGATATCTGCCTGTAACTCCGGTGGGGGACAGCCTGTTAACGCCGACACCCGATCAGATTCTGGCAACACGACAATGGCTCCTGGGTCAGAAGCGGCGCACCCGGCTGTGGTGACCAATGCCCAGGGCGAGGTCGTTGCTGCGCAGCCTTTAGATGTGAAGTTTCGTCTCAGCGATGTGGGTGAAGCCGGGCCCGAGCCCAGTATTGGCGTGACCTCGAGCGGCTGCATGTTTTTCACAGCCTTAGAAAAGGTGATGCGCTCTTGCGACCAGGGCCAAAGTTGGGAGAGCGTGGAAGATGTGTTCAGTCAACCGACCACTAGCGACCCCTATTTGTGGGTCGACCCCATCACCGATCGCATTTACAACGTGCAGATGGTCTCTCTGGTGACAACCTGGATTGCATGGAGCGATGACGATGGCGAAACCTGGCTGGGTAATCCCTTTGATAATGGGCCGATTCCCGTCAATGACCATATCAAGCTGGCTACCGGACCCTGGACTCAAAGTGGCTATGGCCAGCTTGGGAACATGGCTCCCATTCACGACACGGCGACATACTTCTGCTTCAACAAGCTCGTTGGCGTGTTCTGCTACACCAGCCTTGATGGCGGAGCGTCCTTTCCGTTGGGCGCCGAAGTCACCGGTGTGGCCGCCTCTGGTGGGCTGCACGGCGCCATTACCACAGCGCCGGACGGCACCGTCTATGTTCCTCCGCGGACATTAATTCCTACGGTGGCCTATTCCAAAGATAACGGTTTGACCTGGGTGGAAACCCAAATGGGCGAGGACACTCTGACGCCTAGTCCCCGTAAGAACAGTGAAGTGGGTACGGACTCTGCCAGCAACGCCTATCACGTTTGGGTAGGAGAGGACATGGGCGTGTACATGTCCCGCAGCACCGACAGCGGAGTGAGCTGGGATCAAGACAGCATTCGCGTGAGCCCCAAAACGGTAGTGTCGAGCACCTTCCCGCATATCGACGCGGGCGACCCAGGACGGATTGCGGTTGCCTACCTAGGAAGCGAAGACGCCCAGTTCTTACGCGGGCCGGATATTGACAATGTCCCCTGGCGTGGGAACCCACATACGGCCCCGAATGACGCTGAGTACCACCTCTACGTCACCTTCAGCTTGAACGCCTTGGATGACGAGCCGGTTTTCTATACCTATAAGATCACTGACGACCCGGTACAACGTGGCAGCATTTGTATTTCCAGCGGTGACTGTCGCCAGATCGGCGGTAGCAATCGCAACTTGCTGGACTTTAATGATCTGCACATTGATGCAGAAGGCCGCGTTTACATTGCCTACGCCGATGGTTGCATTGGGCCCTGTGCCGAGGTGGGCGATGCATTGAGCAGCCGAGATGCCCGTGGCTTTGCAGCAATTTTAGAACGTGGCCCCAGCCTGCTCGCCCAGCAGCAGCCATTCGTGAGCTTGGTGCCTTAGGGCATACGCAGACTGGCCAGGCTACGTCGATATGACGTGGCCTGGCCAACGACTGGGTGCGGGGAGTTGGTCAAGTCGATTGACCGCGCGGCGGTGGGGAGGAGGCATAGTCGGTTTGGTCGGTCACCGCAGCCAACTCTCTCCAGATTGCCCAATTGCGTAGCTTCAGCGGCAGCGCCCAACTCGCCAGCCAGGTTTTCAGTGCGCCGTGCCCGTACACGACGCGGGCTTGGCCTTTGTCGATAGCACGCATCACAACCGCCACAATTTTCTCCGGCGGCGTGGTGAGATAATTCTGCCCGAAGTCTGTGGCCGTGCTGTTTTTCACGATATTCGTTGCGATCCCACCAGGGTGCACCAACATGGCATTGACCGGGCTGTCTTGAAGCTCGACCATCAAGGCTTCGGTGAAACCACGGACCGCGAACTTGCTGGCGCAGTAATCGGCGCTGTTGGGGGTTCCGACCAAGCCGAAGATGCTGGAGACATTCACAATGGTGCCGCGTCGACGTTCGCGCATAGCGGGCAAGAAGAGCTGTGTGCCGTTAACAACACCGAAGAAGTTAACATCCATGATGCGGCGGTAGTCTTGCTCGCTGGTGGTCCAGACCGGCTTCACCGCGCCTTCGATGCCAGCATTGTTGAGCACCACATCTGGAGCGCCCCAGCGCTGAATAACGCGGTGGGCAAAGCCGGAGAAAGCGCTGCGGTCGGCGACGCTGAAAACTTCGGCGATCATCTGATCGCAGCCCTGGGCTTTTAGCAGAGCTTGGGTTTGCTCTAAGCCGGCGGCATCAAAGTCATTTAATGCTAAGCGGGCGCCGTGTTGGGCATAGGCCAAGGCATAAGCCCGGCCCATCCCAGAACCTGCGCCTGTGATGACGACGGTCGATGGTTGTGTTGTGCGCATATTGACCCTCCGGCTCAGGCTGCACTGACGGCAGAGTCGGCTGGGGTTACTGTTTCACCTCGCGCATCGGATAACGCTGAAAAGCGATGGTGTGCCGCTTTAAAGTTGCTAGCCAAGCGACGGTAGGTGAAGGAAAAGCCAGGGAACATCGCGATGACATGGCCGCTCTTGCTCTGGTACCAGCTGGTGCAGCCACCGCTTTTCCAGACCGTCCTCTCCATTTCGCTATGAATCATGTTGGTATAGGCGGCTTCCGCCTCAGGGCGCACCTCAATGCTGCCGTGATCCTCATGCAATACTTTCTGCAGGGCACGGCTGATGTACTCCAGTTGAGACTCAATGATAAATATCGCCGATGTATGCCCGATGCCCGTATTCGGCCCGGTCATGATGAAAAGGTTGGGGAAGCCGGGCAGGCTGGTGCCTAGGTAAGCGCGGGGGAACTCCTCCCAGCTTTTGGCCAAGCTCTGGCCATCACGGCCTTCTACGGGATAGGAGATCACGCCATCAGTGGCATCGTATCCCGTCGCGTACACAATCAGGTCGACATCAACTTGCTCGCCCTGGGTCGTCACAATGCCATTGGCATTTATTTCTGCAATGCCGTCGTCCTTGGTATGCACCGAGACATGCTTTTGATCCAAAGCTGGGTACAAGGTGCTGGAAAGAATGATGCGTTTACAGCCAATGGTGTAATCAGGGCTGACGGCGGCGCGCAGAGCGGGGTCCGAAATACTGTTCTGGATGAATTTTTCGGCTTTTTTCTGGGCCACGATATTCAGCATAGCTTGGGAGTACTTGAAGCCCACAACGCGTGTTTCCAAGCCCCAGTAAATCGCGGTGCGTAGCAGCTTGTGCAGCGGCTTTAGCTTCAACAGGCTTTGCTCAAACCCAGAAAACTTGCGATCTGGGCGTGGCAGTACCCAGTGCGGGGTGCGCTGAAATACATGCATTTGGGCCACATCGCCCACCATGGCCGGAATGACCTGGGCGGCGCTGGCGCCGCTGCCAATGATGGCGACGCGTTTGCCTTTGTAGTCGTAATCCCAGTCCCAGTTATTGGTATGGAAACTATGCCCAGCAAAGCTATCGCGCCCGGGAAAGTTGGGGATGACCGGCGTGCTCAAGGGGCCTGTGGCATTAATGATGAAGCGCGCGCGGAACACACCACGGTTAGTGCTCACCTGCCATTGCTGAGCAGACTCGTCCCAGCGCATGCCTTCGACGTTTGTATTAAGCAGGGTCTTATCACGCAGCCCATGTTTGTCGATCACATGGTTGGTGTACTCCTCAAGCTCGGCTTGTTCGGCGAACATTTGCGTCCAGGCATAGGGCTCCGCAGCAATGGAGTACAACGGCGACTGCACATCGACCGCTGCGCCGGGGTAGGTATTTTGGCACCAGGTCCCACCCATGAAATCGCGGCGCTCCAAAATTCGGAAATCGCTGAGGCCCATTTTCTGTAGCTTCATTGCAGCGCACTGTCCGCCAAAGCCACTGCCGATAATTAATGTTTGGTAGGTATTCATGAGCTTCTCCTCATTACGCGGTACGCCGGATGTGGCAATCTGGTGCCTATGATGCGCTGAGGAGTTGGGTGGGTCTTGGCCGCTGATGCCGCTTTTGACCCTGTACGCCAACCGTGGCCAGACCAGGAAATCGTGGCCTCAACCCCTGCAGAAGGGGCGGGGCGCGGACTGTTGGAGGAGACTGTTATCACACCGCAATTGAAGCAATGGCATGCCATGGGGCAGATGCGCCAGCTTGGGGCACATGCGATGTTTTGCGTAGACTCTGGAGAGCGTGATCGCCCGGCAATGCTGCTCATCCATGGTTTCCCGACCGCCAGCTGGGACTGGCATAAGGTGTGGGCGCCGCTGCATCAGCATTACCGTCTCCTGACCTGGGATATGTTGGGTTTTGGTTTTTCTGCCAAACCCAACCCGCATCGATACAGCATTCATGAGCAGGCAGATTTGGCTGAGGCCTTTTTGTCAAGTGCTGGCGTTCAGCAATGCCATGTCGTGGCTCACGACTACGGAGATACCGTGGCACAGGAGCTATTGGCCCGGCAGAACGAAAGCTCAGCTTGGCAGTGTTTGTCGATGACTTTTCTCAACGGTGGCTTATTTCCGGAAACCCATCGCGCCTTAGTCACGCAGCGCTTGTTATTGAGTCCGCTGGGCCCCTTCATCAATGCACTGGCCGGCCGCCGGCAATTCGACCGTGCAATGACCCGCGTTTTTGGTGCGAACACTCCACCTAGCGCATCGGAGCTGGATAATTTCTGGGCGCTGATTCAGCACAACAATGGAAAACACCTTTTTCATAACCTGATTACCTACATGCGTGACCGCAAGCAGCATCGGGAGCGCTGGGTGCAGGCTTTACAGCGCTCGGCCCTTCCATTGGGCCTCATCAATGGCTCTACCGACCCGGTCTCAGGCGCGCATATGGTGGCGCGATACAAGGAGCTGAGTTGTCGGCTGGATTATCTGACACAGCTTCCCGAAGTCGGGCATTACCCACAGGTGGAGGACCCAAACTCCGTCGCGCAGGCCGTGCTGGGGTTTCTCAGTAGTCTGGATCATTCCGGCGCCGCTCCATCGGTTGCATGATCGGCGTGCTTTGCCTTTGGTCCAGGCCTGCGAGGAATGTAATGTGCAAAGGCGCTATCAGAAGTATCTCGGGCTAACTCCGGGGTGGGTATGTGAGGGAGTTGGATCTTGAGATGAACACATCGACACATCGTGGATTTACGCTCATCGAGTTGTTGATGGTGTTGGCTATCCTCGGCGTGCTACTGGTACTTGGACTGCCGGCCTATTTCAGCTACCAGACCCGTGCCAAGGTGGCTCATGGCATTACCTTGGTGGCACCCGCGCGCATGGCTATTGCTGTGTTCCAGCAGGCTCAGGGTCGCTTCCCGGAGAGCAACGCAGAGGCTGGACTGGAGCCGCCGAATAGTTATACCGGTGAGTATGTGTCCAGCGTGAGCGTGGGCGAGAGAGGAGTCATCTCGATACAGTTCGACGATGCCTCACTGGCCAATGGAGTGCTTTTATTCACGCCGTCGATGGATGCCGCAGGCGCTGTGAATTGGACCTGTAGCACCTTAATCCCCCATCGTTTGGTGCCACCGGAGTGCCGAAATTGAACTCTCAGATTGCTCAGGATTCCGCAGTCATGAATGCTAATGCTCCGCCGGCGCCTGCGATGCAGCCAGAGGATTACCGCACATTGCTGAATGGGCTTTGTGTGCTCCATTGGAGTGCTTTGGTTTTCGCTGTGGTGCTGGAGATGATCCTGCGTACGCAAAACGCAATTAATTGGCCACATTGGGGTCACTTCGGCCTGCTGTACAACACCATTGTGGTGGAGTTTGGCGTGATTACCGTGGTGTTGACGGCACTACTGCGTCGCAGCGACTGGTTGGAACGTGTGCCCCGCACCGCCTTAGGGCGATTGCGATGGTTGTTGTTATCACTGCTGGTCCTCGACGGCGTACATTTGGTGGCGTTTTTCCATGCCACTGGGGGTTGGGCGGGGCCCATTGCATTATTCCTCCCACTAGTGATTATGGTCATTTATCTCAGCTTGCCTTGGCGCGAGGCAACTATCGCTAATGCAGGCTTGGCAGCGGCTTTGGTCGGGCTCACTGCGGGCCGTCAAGCCGGTGTCTTTGCCGACCAAGGCGCATTAGCCGCAGCGTTTAGCGATGAGTTTGCTACGCCATCAGTCACCGTGACCTGTGCCGCTGTGTTGGCGGCTGTCATCGTGGGTATCGTCGCCAGTCGACGGATGCAAAAGGCAGGCATTGGGCTGCATCACGGAGCCAGCTACGAGCCCTTTACCCGACTGTTCACGCGCCCAGTGCTCGAAGGGCGCATCGCCGGGGAGCTCTTACGCCTGAGTCGTACGCAGTCCAGCGCCACTTTAATGTTGGTGGAGTTCAACAACTTGCCCCAACTGCTACCGCATGCTGACTATGCCGGCTTTAACGAGGTACTACTTCGCTTTGCGGCAACTTTGCGGGGTGTGACGCGGGAGCAGGGGGACACCTGTGCCCGCTACGATCACAGCACCTTTGCCTTGCTGCTACCGACGGCGGATAGCAAAGCCGCCGAGGTCATTGCTCGGCGCATATTTCAAGGGGCTGATGTGATTCGCGCTCCCAGTGACAGCACTGTTGCGGTGCAAGTCGCAGTTGGCGCTGCCGTGGCTGATCCGAGCACTACGCAAGCGCCTGAGGCGTTTTTGCTAAAGGCCAAAGACGCCCTGCGTAGCGCTCGCAACAGTGGTTCCGGGCATCAGCTCGTCATTCGTTAAATCTTAGCGAGTGTTGCTTAGGCGGCTGCCTCGTACATGGCCTCGCCTGCGCGCAGAGGGTTGTCGCTAGCTTGGTAGCTGCGTACCCAGTCCATGTAGTTGTGCACGGTGGGAATGTCGGTGGGGTGGAAGCCAGGGCGGTAATAGCGAGCAATCATCGGCAGTAAGCGGCCCAGCACTCTGCCGAAGAGCCAAGGCATGTGTTTGGCGTAAAGCACCATACATTCACGTGGGTTGTAGCCGTCCATGCGCAGCATGAACCAGGGTGCGATCAGCGTGTATAGGCTGAAGCTAAAGGTCGCATGCGTCATGGCCAAACAGCGTTTGAAATAACCCACCTTGGCCACGCTCTTCATCACATCAAAAGCCACCGCCTTGTGCTCCATTTCTTCAATGGCATGCCAGGCGAACATGGCACGCACCCGCTCATCGGCTCCGGCTAGCATGGATTTTTCGGCAAAGAACAGGTCCGCCATCATGGCGGTGAAATGTTCCAAGGAAGCGGTCAGCGCCAAGTTGTATTCGGCGGAGTAGCGGCGCATACGCATTTGCTCCACCGCGCGGGTGTGTTTGGTGAAGGCCTCTACGTCAATGCCCTGACGCTGTAGGCGCTGGTTGTACTGGGTGTGGACCATGCCATGCTGACCTTCCTGGCGCATGAAGTCGCGGACCTCTTCTAATAGTTTGGGGTCTTTGATTTGGTCACGGAAGGCACGCACCGCTTTAATGAAGTAGCGCTCACCATCAGGGAAGGTGGCCTGCACCGCATCGAACATGCGGGTTTTGTAGGCATTGCCAGCGAGCCAATGGCGAGGAATGTCGTCACCATCCAGGCCAAAGTCTAGATCTTCGCGAACCACAATCGGTTCTTTGTATTGTTTGCGCTGCGGGGTGGGTGCGGCCATTGGCGTTGTCTCCAATCCAGTACGGTGGATGTTTTAAAGCATGCTACGTCGGTGTACACCACAGAGCTAGGTGTAGCTGCGACAATTCAGGGAAGAAATCACGACATGAGGAGACGGTCATGACCCTGGCTTTGGAACTGCCAGCGCTGAGTGTGTTAATGGCAGCCTGCTCGCGCAGTGGTAGCGACCTGGGCATGGCCTTAGACAGCTTCTCTGCGGGCCAGCCCAGCGGCGAGCAGTCGTTTCGTGACTTGTCTTTGCAAGATGTTGCGCAGTTGCTACTGCATTTAGAGAGTAGCGCGCGCCGCCAGCATTTTCCCTTTGCCGTCGCCGACGCTTTTCATTTTGATGGAGAGCCTGCATTGAACACCTTCCTCACCAGCGCGGATTCTTTGCGTGAGGCCTTGCGGCTTTTGGACTGGGTACCCAGTTTGATTCATCCCAGCATTGGCTTTGTTCCTGCAGAGCCCCCTGGCCAGCGCGCGCAGATGCAGGTGCAGGTCCTGGATCCAGGTGGCCGCAATAACGATCTGCCTGTATTCGTGGAAATGATTATGGCTGTGATGTGGCGTTGCTGCTGCACCATTGCGGGTGAACTGCAGATCCAGCCACGAGTAGTTTTTGCGCATGCACCACGGGCAACAGTGGATGCTTACCGTGAGTTCTTTGGGGTGGTGCCAGAGTTTGGGCAAGTAGCCAATGCCTTGCACCTACCTGCGGATGTACTCGATCTGCGCCTGCCGGGCCGTTTGCCCCAAGCTCATGCTCGGGCGGAGGAGCATATTCGCCAAATTTTGGGCCAGGTAGACCCAGCCCAGCCACTGCGACCCCAAATTGAATCGTTGCTTCGGCAGCAGCGACATTTGCTTGCTCAGGGCATAGATGCCGTTGCCGCCTCGTTGCATATGCACCCCCGGACACTGCAAAGGCGTTTGCGTGCCGAAAACTGTCGCTATTCCGAGCTGCTGGCGGAGCTGCGTCATCAACTGGCCTGTGATTGGTTGAGCAATAGCGCATGGGATTTAGAAAAAATTAGCGAGGAACTGGGGTTTAGTGACAGGCGCAGCTTTACGCAGGCTTTCGGTCAGCGGCAGGGACAAACACCCAGTGCTTTCCGCAAAGCGCGCCAGGAGCACAAGGGTCAGACTTAGCTCAGCCTGCACCTAGCAGGTTGATGCCTGTGGCGACTCCACATGGACTACTATCCCTGCCTGCTTCATCCCCCGCATAGAGACCCGCATGATTACCCTCTACGGCATTAAGAACTGCGACTCCGTCAAACGCGCCCGCAAGGCCCTGGACGAGGCCGGGCTGGCATATCGCTTTCATGACTTCCGCGTGGATGGCGTGGAGGCCGCACAGGTGCAGCAGTGGCTAGAGCAATGTGGCCAGGCTGTGATTAACCGTCGTGGTACCACTTGGCGGAAGTTGGATGCACAGCAGCAGGCCCGTGCAGACTCTGATGCGGCTGCCTTGCTTTGTGAGCACAGCAGCCTGATCAAGCGCCCCGTGATCGACAAAGACGGGCAGGTGCGTTTGGGCTTTGCGCCCAAAGAGGCAGAGGAGGTTCTAGCTTGGCTGCAGGAGTAGCTGGCGGGTAAGTGAATGTGACGGCTGAGCTTGCTTGTGGGGCGTGGGCTTCGGTCACCCTGGATGCCTAAGGGTGTGTTTCACCTGCGTTCGGTATTGCTGCATTTGCAGGATCTCCTGCCCTTGCTGGAGCAGCATACGCTCGGCCAGCTGGCGCACAGCAGGATGTTTGGCCTCACGGCTGGCAAATTTCAGCATCGGTAGCCCGCCTTGGTGGTGGGCTTGCATCAGGTCCAGAAACAGTTGATCTCGTGCCGTACCCGCGCTCGATTGCAGTGCGGCGATTTGCTCACGACTGGCCAGTCCGGGCATGCCGCCAGCCGAGCGGGCGCAGTCCAGCAGGTAGGCTTGGAGGTCTGGGCCTGGAGGCTCCTGGCCCAGCCGCATCCAGTCCATGCTGTCGCTGTCAGGAAGCAGCGGTGCTTGCCAGAGCTCTAGCCAGCCACGCATCTGGCCCAGTTCAAAGAGTTGGTCTTCGACGATGCGCGTGGCCAGGGCACTCAGAGGGCTGCCGTGCCCTTGGAGGAAGATGCGGCTGAGCATCAGGGCCTGATCATGGTGGCGGCTCATCTGTTGGGCAAAGCCCACATCAATAGGGTGGCCAGAGTCGTGCTGGTCAGGCAGGGGGACGGAGTGTGGTCGCGCGTTGAGGGCTGCGGCCATTCCCCAGCCAGTGAGCAGCGCCAACACCAGAGCCAAAGGGCTTTTCACGGAGCCCCATTCTCCAGCGGGTACACGCCGTTACGGAATTCCAGCACCAAAAAGCCGTTGTCCATGCAGCTTACCCAGAGCTGCTCACCAACGAAGCGTGGCGGTGAACTGCACCAATCGGCACTCATTTCGCCATGAATGGCGTTGGGGCCCAGCGCTAGCAGCTCAGGAATCGCCGTGATGTAGCGGAACAGATAGGGACCGAGATTGGCTGGGTCCGTGTTGCTGGCATTCTGGTCCGACACCATGGGCAGCACGCCGCCGCCATAGGCATGCAAAGAGCCGTACAGCTGGGCCGCGCGGTCGGGCTGAGCGGGTGGGTTGAAATAGGCGATTTCGCGGGGGCTGCGTGGGTCGCGAATATCGAAGACCCGAATGCCGGAGTTGAAGTAGCCACAGGCCAGCGCGGTGGGGTTGTCGCTACGGTCCACGTTGCAGTAGTGTGCCTCGTAGCTGAAGGCGCCATTGCTGGCGGTGTCATCGACGCGCAGCGCCGCATGCTCCGGGCGCTGAATCTCCAATTGCAGGTGCTGCACCACGACGGGATTGCGCTCGTCCGCAATATCGATGATGCGCACCCCTTCACTGGCGAATTCATCGGCCACGATTAAATGCGGCACGCCGTCGAAGAACACGGGCAGGGCATGCTGGCCGCAGCTACGCGGGTTCCAGGTGAGTTCGCTCACGCGCTGAACTCGTGGAACGGGATCACGATTTTGAATAGCGCTGACATCCAGGATGGTGACGCCGCCCGGCAGGCAGGTGGCCAGATACATGCGACTACCATCGGCATTGAATTCCACCCCATGATTGGCCGGAAAACCGCGGAGTCCGGTGTAGAGCAAACGGGGCTGGTCGGGATTCTCCACGTCAATGGCCGTGATGCTGCCGGCAATGGTTCCGGTGGACCAATAGGTACGGCCGTCCGGTGACCAGTTGCCTTCATGGCCGAGCACATTGGCGGGGAGCTCCAGGGATGTTCCCAGCAGGCCATTGCGATGCAGGGGCTGGGTGCAATCCTCGTTGATGTCATACACATCAAAGAAGGCAGGGGCACTGAGTACGCCGACGGCGACGCCGCCGACGAGGCCGCGTGGTTCATTCACCTTCAACGATTCCCAGGTGCCCAGCAGCATCCCGGGGCTGGCATAAGAACCGACAAATTCTGGCTGGGTGGGGTCGCTGACATCGACGACCTGCATGCCGGGCGTGGGGCTGAGCAGGGCGGCAGCGGGACCACTGGAGAGAAAGGCGCAGTCTCCACTGGAGGCACTGACCACCGAGCTACCCTGGCCTTGATATTGACCGACCAGCGCCAGGTTGCAGGAGTAGGCCTGCTGGTTCCGCCCGCTATCCCGATCAACGCGGGGTACCTGCCCTTGCAAGCCCGTTTCCGGTTCACTGCCCGGACCGCAGTCTGCCGGCAGTACGGCGCTGCTACGCGCCTCCAGGCTCAGGTCATCGGGGGCCCGGCCACCTTGGCAGGCACTCAGCATCAAGCAGGCTGCCATCACGGCATAGCCGCTCCGGGCCACTCCGGCCCACGGTGTTGGTGTCATCCTTGTCTCCTCAGGCGGGTACCGCCATTCGCCTTGCAGACTAGCAGCTCGCAGGCTGTTGAGGAGCGCTCAGGCTCTTTTCGCCGACCCTCAGCCCGCCCAGGCGGACCAGCCCATCCACAGCGCCATAGCCATCATCATCAGGTTTTCGGTGAGCGAGACAAAGCCCAGGGGCACCGCATTGGCGCCGCCGACACAGGCACATTTGAGTTCGCGGCGATCGATGTAAACGGCCTTGAAGACCGAGACAGCGCCGATGCTGCCGATGAACAAGGCCAGCGGTACCGACAGCCCATGCAGAATGCCGCCGACCATCAGCACGCCAGCCAGACCTTCGGCAAAAGGGTAGAGGGTGGCGTAGGGCACCCAGCGCTGCGCCAGTAGGTCGTAGTTCAAAAACATGGTGGCGAAGCTGTCCACGTTTTGCAGCTTGAGCAGGGCCAGTACCACCATGCTGTAGGCAATGAACCACTCGGCGGCCTGTATGGTGAAGGGGCTGCCGAAAGCGGCCTGGCTGCTAGCCAGGGCCATCAGCAGGGTAAGACTGAACAGGGCCAGGACGGGACGGTAACTGGGCTGATTAGGGTCGCGCAAGGGCAGATTCAGATGCCGGCGCAGATCTTCGTAACCGCCGATGCGCTGGCCATCAATGAATACCTGGGGCGTGGTTGTGACGCCATGCTTGGCTTTGAAGGCGTCGACTTCCTCGCGCGAGCGCAGGGGGTGGTCTTCAATCGCATAGCCCTGGCTACGCAGCAAGTGACGTGTTTTGAGGCCATAGGGGCATAGATGCTTGTCCATCTTCATCCGATACAGCACGGCGGTGTGCGTGGTACTCAAGGTAGCCTCCTGGCTAGTCATGCAGGTATGCCCTTAGGCTAAGGGCTGTACCGTGGTACGGAGTCAAGCCCATGTGGACCATCAAGCCTTTTGCCCAGGCGGCGGGCGTGGGCGTAGAGACCGTGCGCTTCTACCAGCGCAAGGGATTGCTGGAGGTGCCCGCGGAACAGCCCGGTGGCCGCCGTTACGGACCGGCCGATTTGCGCCGGCTGCGTTTTATCCGCCAGGCCCAAACGGCAGGCTTTAGCCTGCAAGACATTGCCGAACTCCTGGCGCTGGATGCCTGCGAAGACCGCAGCCGCGTCCGTGAACTGGCCCAGGAGCGCCTGCAGGCCCTGCAAGATCAAATTCGCAGCCTGCAACAGGCCCAGCGTAGCTTGCAGCGACTGGTGCAGGAGTGTGCCCAGGGTCGCTCCGGGCCTTGTCCCATTCTGGAAGCCTTTGCGCCGGAGTGAGGCCCTGATTTTATCGCCGCGCAAGACGCACACTTCCGAGAAGGTCTAGATACGTCGGGCTATACCCTTTGGCGAGCCGATCTTCGGCTCAGGAATTTCTGCCCCTGCCCCAGGGGTCTTCCTCTGGAACGGTGCTGGGATCCGTGTCTGTCCGCTTTTGCTCCATGTGGGCGAATACTGTGTATAGGCGCTGGAGAGAAATGGTCCATTGTTTGGCACCATCCGGGGGTATATTGTGTATGGACAAACTCAATGGATGACGAGTCATGCGGATCTCTGTGACAGAGGCCAAAGCCAAACTTCCCGAGCTGGTCCGACGCGCTGAATCTGGCGAAGAGGTGGTGCTCACCAAGCATGGCCGCGCGACTGTGCAGCTACTGCCAGCAGTGGCCACTGTCAGCCAGAAGCAGCGGCATGCGCTGCTGGCCCGCATCAGAGCATCCGCGGCCAAACATGCCAGGCCCGGTCCCGCTGCGGCACAGAGCCAGGACTTTCTCTACGGCGACTCTGGCATGCCGGAATGATCGTGGTGGATACTTCCGCCTTGATGGCCATTCTCCTCAACGAGGAGGAGGCAGATCGCTGCGCAGCCGCATTGGAGCAGGCTGAAGAGCTGTTGATCTCAGCCGGAACCCTGGCCGAGGCATTGATCGTGAGTGCGAGCCGAGGCCTGCGGCCGGAGCTGGAGGAGTTGGTTGCGGGCTTGCCGGTTCATATTCAGCCCGAAACCCAAAGAAGCTCCCTTGCGGTGGCCGATGCTTATGCGCAGTGGGGCAAAGGAGTACACCCGGCAAAGCTCAACTTTGGTGACTGCTTTGCGTATGCCTTGGCGCGGTCTCGACGTGCTCCGCTGTTGTTTGTGGGAAACGACTTTTCGCAGACGGATATTGAAGCGGCATAGACCCGTTCAGGCATCGACATGCTGAATCTCGGAAGCCCTTACTGTCGGTGAGCCATGCTGGCCGAAGCGGATCGGTATTCGCCAGATGATGACCAGGGTACCGCCGCACACAGCCTCTTGGCCACTCACCCTTCGCCGCATGGTGGGGACACATTCTGTAGCGATCACATCACAGAGCACAGTATGACTGTGAACGGTGCTGTTCAGGCGCTGGTCTTTGCGCACCCAGCTTGCGTTTTGCGCGAGCCGCTTCTGTCCCGGAACCCACCTGACGTGCTTCTGGAGGGCACCCTCTTGCTGTGATCCAAATACTGTGAATAATCACAGTTATGAATGATTCTGCACGTCCTTCCCTCACTGCCCGGCAAACTCAGGTGCTGGACATGATTCGCCAGCATCTGCAGCGTCATGGGGTGCCGCCCACCCAGGCCGATATTGCCCAGGCGCTGGGCTTTGCTTCGCAAACCGCCGCCAAAGACCATCTGCGCGCGCTGGCGCGCAAGGGTTATGTGGACTGGCGGCCGGGCGTGGCGCGGGGGATTCGGCTGAGCGATCCGCTACCCGCCGACGAACCCGCCGACTTTCTGGAATTACCGGTGATTGGCCGGGTTGCAGCCGGCTCACCTTTGCTGGCTGTAGAGCATGTGGATACCCATTACCGCATCGATGCTCGGCTGTTTCAGCCCCAGGCCGATTACCTGCTGCGGGTGCGGGGCTGGTCCATGCGCGATGCCGGTATTCATGAAGATGACCTGCTGGCTGTCCACCGCAGCCAGCAACTGCGCCCAGGGCAGATGGGTGTGATTCGGGTGGATGACGAGGTCACGGTGAAATACTGGCGGCCGCAGGCCGACCGGGTGGAGCTGCATCCGGATAACCCCGATTTCGATGTGATCGTGGTGGACCCGCAGCGTCAGCATCTGGCGATTGAGGGCTTGGCGGTGGGGGTGATTCGCCCCTGGAACACCGAGCCGGCGAGTGTTGAGCCATGACCGGCCCGCGTCCGGAGGACCTGCCCGAGGCCCTGCAACCCTTGCTTCAGCAAGGCCAGGTGTGGACGGCGGCCCGGGCGCAGGCCATGCCGCGCGGAGTGTGGAACAGTGGCTTTGCCGCACTGGATGCCGCGCTACCCGGAGGCGGCTGGCCCCGGCAGGGCTTGGTGGAATGCTTCCCGGCCACGACGGGGATTGGCGAAATCAGCTTGTTCCAACCGCTGCTGCGTGCTGCCGGACGTTGCTGCTGGCTGGCGCCGCCGCTGATTCCCTATGCACCGGCCTTACAGCAATGGGGTTTGGATCTGCGCCAGCAACTCTGGGTGCAGCCCAAAGCCGAAGAACGCTTGTGGGCCGCCGAGACGGTGGCTCAGTCCGGGGCCTATCCGGTGCTGCTGGCCTGGCTGGAGCAAGCCAACCCGGCACAGTTGCGGCGCTTGAGCCTGGCTGCCGAAGAACAAGGCGTGTTGCTGCTGGCCTTTCGCCCAGCGCGCACCGCCCAACAGGCCAGTCCGGCCCGTTTAAGGCTGGCTCTGCAGCAACAGCAGGGTGGTTTGCAACTGAACTTGTTCAAGGGCCGGGGGCTGCGTCCACAGCAGGTTTGCCTGCAACCGGAGCGGGCTGATGTGGTGGCTTTGTCTGCACGCACCCGCGCTGGCGCTGGATTGTCAGACCGCGGTCAGGCCGCCGCCTGAGGGCGAGGCTCCTCCACAGGTTCTGATCGACGCGCGGCAGCGCATCCAGCAGGCCGATGCGCAGGTGCTGGCTGCGGGCATTCCCTTGGGGCAGACCCTGACCGCTGCCCGCGCCTTGCTGCCCAGCTTGCAGGCCCTGGAGCCTGATCCTGAAGCTTTGGAGGCTGCGCAGTTACGCCTGCTCTGCCTGGCCTATGGCAGCAGTGCCCAGGTCAGCGCCGTGGAGCCGGGCACCGTGGTGCTGGAAATTGGCCGCAGCCTGCGCTTGTTTGGGGGCTTGAAACCCCTGCTGCGCCGCCTGCTGGAGCAATGGCCCCGTGGCTGGCGCCGACAATGGGCGCTGGCACCGACGCCCTTGGCGGCAGAAATGCTGGCCCGCTGGCGGCCGCGCTCGGTGGTAGCGCCCGATCCAGACTGGGAGCAGGCGCTGCAGACCTTGCCGCTGGAATTGCTGGATGGCCGTGCTGCCCAGACCCTACAGGCCTCGGGCGTGCAGCACTTGCAACAGGTGTTGGCTTTGCCGCGGGCTGGGCTGAAACGCCGTTGTGGGGTGGCCTTTGTGAATGCCCTGGATCGGCTGCTGGGCCAGGCCCCCGACCCGCGCGTATGGTTTTGCCCGCCAGCGGAATGGCTGGGTCAGCGCCACTTCGAGCCCGAAATTGCCACTCTGGCGGAACTGGCTCCCATGCGTCAGGGCTTGCTGGATGAGCTGCAAGCCTGGCTGTTGGCGCAGGACCTGCTGGCGCGGGCCCTGCGCTGGGAGGCGGATCTGGCCGGTGGCGGGGAGCTGGCCTGGGAAACCTGGCCGGGGATGCCTAGTCGCGACCCCGCTTGGCTGGAGCAGGTCAGTGCTTTGCAATGGGAGCGGCAGCAGCTCCCGGCGGCGGTGCGCAGTCTGCGCCTGCGCGTGGTGGAGGTCTGTGCTCCGGAGGCTCCGCAGCAGAGTTTGTTGCCAGGAGCGGCGGATGCTGTAGCCGAATGCAGCCCCCTCTGGGCACGGTTGGCAGCGCGTCTGGGGCCACAAGCCCTGGGCCGCCCGCAGGCGGTGGATGAGCATCGGCCGGAGCGGGCCTGGACGCAGGCCGAGCCTTTGGATCATAGCCAGGCGCCGCCGCCACCGCCGTATCCTCGCCCATTGTGGTTACTGCCCCAACCGCGCCCCTTGGCGGCAGCGGAGTTGGCCTGGGTGGGGCCGGCCGAAAGGGTGGAAACCGGCTGGTGGGATGGCGCGCCCATGCGCCGGGATTACCACCAGGCTCGGCGGCAGGATGGCAGCCAGGTCTGGGTGTATCGCGAGCATGAGCGACCCGAGCAATGGTTTCTGCATGGGGTCTTCGCATGAGCAGCCCGGCTTATGCCCAGCTCTACACCCTGTCGAACTTCAGCTTCTTGCGCGGGGCCTCGCATCCGGAGGAGCTGGTGGAGCAGGCTCATCGGCTGGGTTATACCGCCATGGCCCTCACCGATGAATGCAGCTTGGCTGGCGTGGTGCGGGCGCACCAGCGCGCCCAAAGTCTGGGCATGCAGCTGATTCATGGCAGCGAAATCCAGCTCGAAGACGGCGGTTGCCTGGTGCTGCTGGCGCCCAGTCTCGCCGCCTGGCAGCAGATCAGCAGCTTGATTACGCGGGGGCGACGCCGGGCCGAGAAGGGCGCCTACAGCCTGACACAAGCCGATGTGCTGGAGTTGGCACCGCAGGCTTTATGCCTGCTGGTGCCGCAAACCCTGGGTTTGAAGCCGGCCCAGCCGGACCAGGATCAGCCTGCGCAGCATGCCGATGAAGACCTGGCGGCTTGGCTGGCGATACATTATCCAGGGCAGGCCTGGGTGGCGGTGGAGCAGCTCTGCGATGGTGCCGATGAGGCGCGCCTGCGCCAGGCCCAGGCTCTGGCCTGGCGTCATGGCTTGCCGGCCGTGGCGGCGACCGGGGTGTTGATGCACCGGCGCAGTCGTAAGGCCTTGCAGGATTGCCTGAGTGCGACTCGGCTGAACAAGCCCTTGCGCCAATGCGGCCGGGCCTTGCAGGCCAATGCCGAGCGTAGCCTGCGGCAACGTGCCCGGCTGGCTCGCTTGTATCCACCAGAATTGCTGGAAGAAAGCCTGCGCATTGCCCGGCGTTGTGACTTTTCTTTGGATAGCCTGCGTTATCAGTATCCAGCGGAGTTGGTGCCGGCCGGGCAGACCGCCAGCGCCTATTTGCGCCAGCTCACCGAAGAGGGCTTGGCTCAGCGCTTTAGCGGCGCGGTGCCGGCGCCCATCCGCCAGCGGGTAGAGCAGGAGCTTAGCCTGATTGAGGAGTTGGGCTATGAGCCCTACTTCCTCACCGTGCATGACCTGGTTCGCTTTGCCCGCAGCCAGGGCATTCTGTGCCAGGGGCGGGGCAGTGCCGCCAACTCGGCGGTGTGCTTTTACCTGGGCATTACCTGCGTGAACCCGGCCACCTCTGAGCTGCTTTTTGAACGCTTTATTTCACGGGAGCGCAACGAGCCCCCGGATATTGACGTGGACTTCGAGCATGCCCGGCGCGAGGAAGTCTTTCAGTACATCTACCGCAAATATGGTCGGGACCGGGCCGCCCTGGCTGCCACCGTGATTTGTTATCGCAAACGCAGTGCTTTGCGTGACCTGGGACGGGCTCTGGGGCTGAGCCGGGATCAACTGGATCGGCTCAGCGGCGCCCTGGCCTGGTGGGATCAGCCGGAGAGCCTGCTCGCACGTCTGCAGGAGCTGGGTTTTGACCCGAGTTCAGCGGTGCTGCAAAAGTTATTTGAGCTACTCCCGCAGCTCATCGGCTTTCCCCGGCATTTGTCCCAGCATGTGGGCGGCTTTGTGCTCAGCGATGCGCCCCTGTCCCAACTGGTGCCCATCGAGAATGCCGCCATGGCCGAGCGCACGATCATTCAGTGGGACAAGGATGATCTAGATGCTTTGGGCTTGCTCAAGGTGGATTGTCTGGCCCTGGGCATGCTCACCGCTATCCACAAGGCTTTTGATCTGGTGCGCGGTGCCCATCAACGCGACCTGGATCTGGCCCAGGTGCTGGCCGACCAAGACCCCAAGGTCTACGCCATGCTCCAGCGCGGCGAATCCACCGGTGTTTTTCAGGTGGAGTCGCGGGCGCAGATGACCATGCTGCCCCGGCTGAAACCACGGGCCTTTTATGACTTGGTCATCGAGGTGGCCATTGTGCGGCCAGGGCCGATTCAGGGCGGCATGGTGCACCCCTACTTGCGTCGTCGTCGCGGCGAAGAAGCCGTGGATTGTCCGCCGGGGCTGGAGCGTATTCTGGGCCGCACCCTGGGCGTGCCCATCTTTCAGGAACAGGTCATGGCCATTTGTATGGCTGCGGCTGGCTTTACCGCCGGAGAAGCCGACCAGGTACGCCGCTCCATGGCGGCCTGGCGGCGCAAGGGCGGGCTGGAGGTGTTCGAGCAACGCCTCAAGCAGGGTATGACTGCCAATGGTTATGCCCCGGAATTTGCCCAGCGCATCTTCCAGCAGGTGCAGGGCTTTGGCGAATACGGTTTTCCCGAATCGCATGCTGCCAGCTTTGCCGCTTTGGTCTATGTGTCGGCTTGGCTCAAATGCCATTATCCGGCGGCCTTTTATGCCGCTTTGCTCAACAGCCAGCCCATGGGTTTTTATTCGCCTTCGCAGCTGGTGCAGGATGCTCGCCGTATGGGCGTGGAAGTACGGCCGGTGGATGTCAACGCCTCTGGCGCCCAGAGCCAACTGGAAGTCGATGCCAGCCCGGCAGGGCAGGCGCCGTCGCCTCCGGCTCTGCGTCTGGGGCTGAACCAGATCCAGCAACTGGGTGCCGAGGCCGCGCAGCGTGTGGCGGCGCAGCGGCCCTACCGCAGCGTGGCCGAGTTGGTACAAAAGGCGGCTTTACAAACCCGCGATCGGCAAGCTCTGGCTCGGGCTGGGGCCCTGCGTAGCCTGGCTGGACATCGGCACCAGGCGCATTGGCAGATGGCGGCAGTGGATCATGAGCCCAGCCTGCCGGCCGTAGCCGAGGAGGCCGCCGCACTACCGGCCCCCACAGCTGGTGAAGATTGCCTGGCCGATTACGCCAGTCTGGGGTTGACCCTGGGCCAGCACCCCATGCAGCTTTTGCGGCCCCACCTGCCACGCCGGCTGCTCACCATGGCCCAATGGGAAAACCTGGCCCACAAGCGTCGCTGCCAGGTGGCCGGCTTGGTCACCAATCGGCAACGGCCCGGCACCGCCAGTGGCGTGGTGTTTTTGACCCTGGAAGATGAAACCGGCGTGAGCAATCTGGTGGTTTGGCCGCGGGTGCTGGAGAAGTATCGCGCCGAAGTGCTACAGGGTCGATTGCTCCTGGCCAGTGGCCACATGGAGCGCGATGGCCGGGTGCGCCACCTCATCGTGGACCGACTCCAGGCCCAGGATCATCTGCTAGGGCGGCTGCGCACCGTGTCGCGGGATTTTCATTAATCGAGCGGCCGCTGTGGGCGAAGGGGTATTCACCCCGATGCTATTCCCGGGAAAACGCAGCAGAGCCGGTCTTCAAAAGGCTGTAGCGGCTTCGCATAAACACGGGCCAGTGGCCAGCGATATTCTCAAGACGCCTCAGGCTTAGCCAGCGCCAACGGAAAGTTGCGGTACAGCCTCTTCCATGGCTTTCCAGCGATTCTCACCCTGCTGCCAATCATCAATCCAGGCAGGAATGGGCGGGGAATCATGCTGCTCGCCCATGGCGGCCATTAACCTGGCGGGTTCGATCACGCCCTCACGGCCTTGGAATGCGCCCTTAATGGCGACCGTTGCAAAGAGCTTCTCCTCACCATCGCGGTTATTGGCAAAGAAGCGATGCTCCATAAAGGCCCAGCGTGCGCCCCAAGCCACCAAGGAGCTGTCTAAACGATAGGGCTGCCAAAGCTTGAGTGGTCGGTGGTAGCGCACGGTTCCCGAGGCAATGATGGGCCGCCACTGATTCTTCAATGCGGTGCGCAGCATGCCCGTACGCACAAACCAGTCGATACGCCCTAAGTCCGCCAAGGACAAATACCGCCCATTGTTGACGTGGCGGTTGAAGTCCAAATCGGAGGGCAACACTCGCCCGGCTAATTGGCCGGTTTCGTCAATACCGATAGCGCCGCGCCTAGATGTAGTCGCCAGCGTGTAGCCAAGCCGAGCCCAAGGCATATGTTCTTTCCGTATGAGTCAGGTGCGCTTTAACATACCAGCTGGTATGTGAAGTGAGCAAGAGGCAGGCATGGGGTGCTTCTTGAACTCGATGAGGGTTTGCTGTGTGGCGCTCTGGCGATGGGGTCAAGCCTCGGAGCTTTGCCACCGATGCGTCATCGTAAGGTCACAAAACCGACAAGATTTGGTCACAAAGCGACCGCATCTTTAGCAACTCAACTTGACTAGATTTGCCTGAGGGAGGGAGACCCCATGACACTGAAGCCCGTATTTGCTCTTGTTGGTGCCATCACTATGGCGGCCAGCTTGGTTGCTTGTGATGGAGATGATGGTGCACCAGGGGCCGCTGGCACTCCCGGCGCAGATGGTGCGGCCGGTGCTCCCGGCGCCGATGGTCGCGATGCCAATGCCGCTATCTCTCTGGGCTTATTGGGCCGCACGCCTGCGCTGCCGGCCAACTTTGATGAGTCGGCCGCGGAAATTGTTGCCTATGATCCGGCGACCTCCAGCGCTTTTGTGGTCAATGCCCGCAGCGGTGCCATCGATATCGTGGACCTGAGCGCCCCCTCTATGCCATCGATCACCGGTTCCATTGATGTGGCGGGCGATGTGGAAGCCGCTGTAAGCGGAGTAACGATGGGCGACGTGAACAGCGTGGCAGTATCGGGCAACACCATGGCGGTTGCTGTGGCTGCAGACACCACTCAGGACAATGGCTTCATCGCCTTCTACCAGACCGATGGCACCTTTTTGTCGGCCGTGGAGGTGGGAGCCCTGCCCGATATGGTGGGCTTCACTCCGGACGGAAACTTCGTGCTCTGCGCCAACGAAGGCGAGCCCAATGACGACTATAGTGTCGACCCTGAGGGCAGCATCAGCGTGATTGATGTATCCAACGGCTTTACGGGGCTGAGCGCCCAAACGGCAGATTTCACCGACTTTAATGCAGGTGGCAGTAAAGCCTTGACCGGTCCTGTGCGCATTAGTGCGAAGGCGGCGAGCGTCGCTGCAGATCTTGAGCCCGAGTACATCGCTTTTGCCCCGGACTCATCGCAGGCCTTTGCCGTGATGCAGGAAAACAATGCCGTGGCCGTCATTGATGTGAGCAGTGCCGAAGTGCTTTCCATCAATGGCTTAGGCTTCAAAAACTACGGCATTCCGGGCAATGAAATCGATGCCAGTAATCGCGATGGTGGGGTGAACATTCGTAGCTGGGATGTGTTTGGAACCTACATGCC
The DNA here is from genome assembly GCA_019192445.1 of Oceanococcus sp. HetDA_MAG_MS8. Lineage (NCBI taxonomy): Bacteria > Pseudomonadati > Pseudomonadota > Gammaproteobacteria > Chromatiales > Oceanococcaceae > Oceanococcus > Oceanococcus sp. HetDA_MAG_MS8. The sequence goes on along the minus strand of JAHCMK010000004.1, from coordinate 164,964 downwards.
TGATGCCGTTGATGCCTATGCCGTGAACGGTGCCCTGTACTTAGTGACGGCCAATGAAGGTGATGGACGCGAATATCTAACGGACGAGGCCGATGCGGCGGCTTGCACCCTTGCTGGCGGCTTTGAGTTCGACGACGGCGATTGTTTGCACTATTTAGATGAAATCCGCATTGGCGATATTGCGGGCACCGGTGCCAGCTTTGACCCAGACCTCATCGCCAGATTGGGCGCGGATTTCGCCAATGACGACAAACTCGGTCGGCTCAAGGTGATCACCGATCTGGGCGTGACCGGGGCTTGCTCCACCCTGGCAACCACGGGTCAGCCCGGTCCAGACTGCAGCTACGAAAACCTCTACAGCTTTGGTGCGCGCTCCTTCACCATTTGGGATGTGGCCAGTTTGCGGCCGGTGTTCGACAGCGGTAACGACTTCGAGGTGATTACCGCGAACCAACTCGGCGAAAACTTCAATGCCAGTAATGATGACAACGAAGGCGATGATCGCTCCGACGATAAGGGACCAGAACCAGAAGCCGTAGAGATTGCCGAGATCAATGGCAACACCTATGCCTTCATCGGTCTGGAGCGGGTCGGTGGGGTGATGGTGTACAACATCTCCAATCCCAATGCAGCCAGCTTCGTGCAGTACATCAACACCCGCGATTTCAGAGTTGATGCCGAAAATGACATTGAAACGGTGGGCGATCTGGGCCCGGAAGACATCAAGTTTATTCCGGCCACCGACAGCCCAACCGGGCAGCCCTTGTTGCTGGTGAGTAATGAAGTGTCTGGCACCTTGGCGGTGTTTTCCGTTTCAGTCCTGTAATTAGCCTGGCCTCCATGCGCTGACCCAGCCAAAGGTCAGCGCATGGAAATTGGGTCGGTGCTGCGAGCCGCCTGGGCCAAAGCGGCAGGCTGACTGCGCCTTGCTATCAGTTACCCATCATCGGTATGGAAGCCGCAACGCATGTGGTTCGGCGGCATAGACGAATAAAAGGGGCGTCTCGATGCGTCCATAGCCAGGTGACTGTTTTGCGTTGAGACACGACAACCCGCAGAGCCCGCGGATTACTGTGTTGGTAGGCAGTGAAGATGGGCGCGGCCCAATTCTTGCCCCTACATTCACTTGTTGCGGTATGTGCGAGTGTTGTGGACATATCCTCTGAAAATATGGCGTTAATTCTGGCCTTGTTCGCGGCCACCGCGGCCATGCTTGCGGCTGGTGTCATATGGTATGCGCTTCGACCTAAGCAGCAGCCTGCTGACCCTCGGCTATGGAATGCCGCCGAGGATGTGCTGGGGCAATCTATCGAACTTTGGCGTGCCCTCGAAGCGGACCCACGTTTATCGGAAAAAGACTTGGAGCATATTCATGCGCAAATTCAGGCCCTGGCGTCTTGCCACAGCCCTGAGCAGCGCATCACCTTGGCGGAAGCCGTGCTGTGCACAGCGTGCAAACTGGTGAATGGGCCTTGTTCTTTAGGCACCTGCAGTAAGCGAAATACGGTGTTCGAAGTGTATGAACGCTTTGCCTTGTCCTTGGAACGGGCCAAATCCTTCATCGTGCGCCGCGAGTTTTTGCTGGCCTCGCAGCCCACCGCGCATCAACACCAAGGCCCGTTGCCTTAGAAGGCCCTGACGCCCCGGTGGCCCACGTTGGTGTTTGGTGTTATGAGGCCCACTGGCGCCGATGCTGCCAGTGGGCCTATTAGGGCTGCGCCTTTCCGTCTGTTCTAGGCCTGCTCGAGGGCTTGGGAAACATCAGCAATGATGTCGTCGATATGTTCGATGCCTACGGATATCCGAACCAGGTCTTCACTCACCCCCGCCTTGGCGAGCTCTTCAGGATTAAGCTGGCGGTGCGTTGTTGAAGCGGGGTGACAGGCCAAAGACTTCGCATCACCGATATTGACCAGCCGCAGAATCATTTGCAGGGCATCAATAAAGCGTGCGCAGGCCTCCATGCCGCCTTGTATGCCGAAGCTCAAAATACCCGAGGCCTTGCCGCCGGTGATGGCTTTGCAGGTGGCATGGTCGGGACTGTCGGGCAGGCCGGCATAGTTGACCCAGTTGACCTTGGGGTGGTTTTGTAAATACTCGGCTAGCTTTTGGGCATTCTCACAGTGGCGCTCCATTCGCAGACTGAGAGTTTCCAGTCCCTGCAGAATCAAGAAGGCATTCATGGGGGAAATGGCGGCTCCAGTATTGCGCAGCGGCACCACCCGGCAGCGTCCGATGTAGGCCGCCTCGCCTAGCGCTTCGGTGTAGACCACCCCGTGGTAGGAGGGGTCGGGCTCATTGAGTACGGCAAAACGCTCTTTATTCGCCACCCAGTCAAATTTTCCGGAATCCACAATGACGCCTCCGATGGAGGTGCCATGCCCGCCGATGTATTTGGTCAGCGAGTGGATCACGATATCGGCACCCAAATCGAAGGGTTTACACAGGCAGGGCGTGGCCACGGTGTTGTCGACGATCAGCGGTACACCCTGCTTGTGTGCGATCTCGGCCAGGCGGCGGATATCCACCACATTTCCGGCCGGGTTGCCAATGGATTCGCAAAAAATAGCTTTGGTGTTGCCATCGATGGCGGCTTCAAAGCCGGCGAAATCGCTATGCGACACCATGCGCACCTCCACACCTTGGCGGGGCAGGGAGTGGGCGAAGAGATTGTAGGTGCCGCCGTAAAGCTGGCTGGTGCTGACGATGTTGTCGCCCACCTGCGTGATGCATTGCAGCGCGTAGGTGATTGCTGCCATGCCCGAGGACACTGCCAGTGCACCCACACCACCTTCCATGGCCGCAATACGCGCTTCGAGTACCGCGGTGGTCGGATTCATGATGCGGGTGTAGATATTCCCCGGAACGGCGAGATTGAACAGATCCGCGCCATGCTGGGTGTCATCGAAGGTGTAGGAGGTGGTCTGGTATATCGGCACCGCTGCGGCCTTGGTGGTCTCCTCCGACGTATAACCTTCATGCAATGCAATGGTTTCTAACTTCATGGCCGTGTCCCCTCGTGGATGTGTGGCGCAGCTGAGGCAGCGCGCCAGGCAATGTTTGGCGTGAGCCGGGAATGCAATGGGTATAGCACTCCTCGGGCGGGCAGGGTCCGCATTGAGCGTGCCCCACAGGATCTAGCTTAGCGAGGTTGCCAGCGTGCATGTGAGGGATGGGGGTGGCTATGTCACTATGCGGCCTTTGCTAACCACTGCCTGCCGTGAGAGCCATGTCCGCCGCCCAAGATTATGTGTTTAGTTTCAAATGCCAGGATCGACCGGGGATTATCGCGGCCGTCTCATCCTGCCTATTTGAGGCGGGCTGTGATATCCGCGATGCGGCGCAGTACGGCGATCCGGACACCGGCATGTTTTTCGTCCGTATCCACTTGGCGGCGCCACAGACTCTGTCCGTGGAACAGCTGCAACAGGCGCTGGATGGCCTGATCACGAAGTTTGAGCTGGATTACAAGCTGCACAATTTGGGGCAGAAGCTGCGCAGCTTGATTGCCGTGTCCAAACAGGACCATTGCCTAAACGACCTGCTGCATCGCTGGCGTTCAGGGCTGCTGCACACCGATATCGTGGGCGTGATTTCCAACCACGAAGACCTGGGCAACCTCACCCAGTGGTACGGCTTGCCGTTCTATCACCTGCCCCTCAGTGCAGACAGCAAAGCGGCCCAGGAAGAGCAAATTATCGCGCTCATGCGCGAGCAGCAGGTGGATCTGCTGGTGCTGGCGCGTTACATGCAGATTTTGTCGCAGAACCTCTGCCGCCAGCTGGAAGGGCGCTGCATCAATATCCACCACTCCTTTCTTCCCAGCTTCAAAGGGGCCAAGCCCTATCATCGCGCCCATGAGCATGGGGTGAAGCTGGTTGGAGCAACCGCACACTTTGTCACCACCGACCTGGACGAGGGGCCAATCATTGAGCAAGACGTGGTGCGGGTGAATCACACGCACTCAGCCCAAGAGATGGTCAATATGGGGCGGGAAGTGGAAACCCGGGTGCTAGCCCGGGCGGTGCGTTGGTATGTTGAGCACCGTATTCACGTGAACGGCCAGAAAACCATTGTGTTCGAGTGAGTCGCCCCTGCTCGCCGCTGGCTCACACAGCGCTCTGGCTCAGGCGGCTTGGGCGAAGCGCCGCACCACATCACCGGCGGACTCCACTGCAGTAATGTGGCCAATACCCTTGCCAGCCTGCCAGTACTGGGCGTAGCCAGGGTCCAAGGCCACCTTCTTATAGCGTTGGGTGGAGCGCAGCAACAACATCATCCGCGTGATTTTCTTGGTTTTGCGGTTGCGTAACAACCGGCTAGTCAGCGGCCCCACGCGCAAGCCCAGCTTCTCCAAATCGGGTGTGCGAATTACCGAGGAAAAGGTGCCGGCCAATTTGTTGGTCCAGACAATATCCTCTTCGCCATGGTCCACGATGGCCTGCTTGTAGTCATCAGGAATTTGGCATTCCTGCGTCGCCAAAAACCGCGTCCCCAGCTGTACCCCTGCATAACCTGCTGCCAACATGCGCCGGAAGTCATTTTCGTCACCCACTCCCCCGGCGCAGACCAGCGGAAGGCCACAGTCCTTGAGCTCGTCGAGCATTTGCTCTGGTGAGATTTGGCCGGTTTGCCCGCCCGCCCGGTTGTTGACGCAGTTCAGTCCATCCACGCCAGCGGCGATGGCCTTATCGGCAAAGTTCGCTGTGCTCACATCGTGATAGACCACGATGTCGTGCTCATGCGCCATGCTGACGATTGGCTTGGGGTTGCCCAAAGAGGTGAGAAAGAATTTCACGCCTTCTTCGATGGCTATGTGCATCCACTCGCGATTGCGTTTTTCATAAGCCTTCACTCCATCCATCAGGGTGAAGTTCACGCCAAAGGGCTTATCAGTCAGATTTTTAATAAGCCGCAGGCCGGCGCGGAAGTCATGCTTGTAAATATGAGTCATGGAAATGGGTTGCACCACGCCCATACCCCCCGCCGCAGAGACTGCCGCCACCAATTCGGGGTTGGAGCCGGGATACATGGGGCCACAAATCACTGGCACTTCAATACCGAGTTGTGAGGTGAGTGTTTGTGTTGCCGGGTTCATTACGGATGTCTCCCCATGGTTTTATGTCTCAGCCGCAGCCCTATGCGACCCGCCGTAGTGTAGCCATAGTCTGCCCCACATTTCCGCCAGCTCAGCGCAAGGCGCCACGGCTGCGTTTGAGCTTAGGGCTCCGGCTGACTACGCTGACGTTTGAATAGCTCAAGATATTCACGCGCCTCCTGCAGCAACTCCATACCGTCGGTGTCGAGGCTGCCATATTCGGCCTCATCATCATCGCGTCGCTCAAAGATGACCTGCTCCGCGTCGAAGTAGTACATCTTGTCCACATCTTCATCCTCGTCGCCGTTGGAGTCGATGCCTTCATCTTCGATCACCGCCAGGATTAACTGCCCCTGGGTGAAGTAAAACTCTTCAGTGCGCTCGCTGATGCCCGCGTGCGGGTAGGATTTAATGCGCAACACCGTGCCGTCATCTGTGTAGACATGAAGCTTGCTCCACTTCTGCGCGACCTTAGGCCGTAAGTCAGAGGCAGACAGCTCATGCCGCTGTAGGCGCATTTCCTCAATCACTGCGCGTCGAGCATCGATCTGAGCCACGCGCGACTGTACATTTGCGGGTGCCTGTTTTGGTAATGGCGTGGCGTCTTGGCCGCAGCCGCTGAGAACGGCGGCAAGGCTGAGCGCGACTAAGCAAAAGAGTGTGCGGGGCATAGCGAGCTCCTGATGGCGTGGTGGCGGCGCTGAGCAATGCTGATAGCGCGCAGCGACCACACTATCTAGCAAAGCCTCGGCGCGGCAATGCGGGAATGTACGCACTCGGTCTGCTTTGCCCGAGGACCAAAGCCGGGTTAGAGAACTATCGCGCCAGCGCTAGTTGCAAGGCAGGGAGATGGTGAAGCAGGCGCCTTGCTGGGTGCTGTCGAGTTCTAAACGACCACGATGTTGCTGCACCACCACATTATGGGCGATGGATAAGCCTTGCCCGGTGCCTTGACCAAAATCTTTAGTGGTAAAGAAGGGGTCGAAGATCCGCTCACGGATAGGCTCCGGAATGCCAGGGCCGTTATCCGAAATTTGTATATGAACGGCATCCGGCGAACTCCAGCTACGCAGATGGATGGTGCGCGGGGGCGCTTGGTCCTGGAGCGCTTGGCCGGCGTTGAGCAAAATGTTGAGTAGCGCTTGACCCAGCTCGCCAGCGTGCACGGCAATGTGAGGAAGCTCGCCCAACTCCCGCTGCACATCACAATGGGCCAAGTCCCGCTGGGCAACCGTAAGGGTGCTATCAATGATGCGGTTCACATCACAGGGCTGTGGCCGCTCCTGGCCTGGGTGGGCGAAGTCCTTCATGGCCCGCACAATTTTGGTGATACGTTCCAAGCCATCCTGACTGCGGCGCAGGGCTAGAGGTAGCTCTGCTTTGACGAACTCGAAATCGGCCTGTGCGCAGGCCGTCTGCGCAGATTCCAGCAGATGGGCGCCTGCGGAAGTCTGGTGTACAGCCTGGGTGAGCAACTCTTGCTGTGTTGCCACCAGCTCAGTGAGCTCTGCACTGCTCTGTGCGATGAAGTGCATGTTGTCCTGAATAAACTGGATGGGCGTATTGATCTCATGGGCAATCCCCGCGCCTAATCGACCCACAGCCTCCAGCTTCTGCGCCTGACGCAGCCGAATTTCCATAGCATCGCGTTCCTCCAGCGTCTGTTGTAGCTGGGCCCGTTCCTGTTCCAATGTCTGCAGCAATTGGTAGGTTCGCAGAGCCGAGACCAGTGGGGTGAGCAAGGCGACTGGATCAGGGTTGTTCTTGTCACAGTAGGCATCGATGTCGAAGCGAGTCACAGTTTGCAAGGGTGGCACTTCGTCTGTTCGCGCTGTGCGCAGAATCAGTCGGGTGCAACGCAAGCGGGGCTGGCCGCGAATGCGGCGCGCCAGTTCCAGTCCAGCTTGCGGCGTTTCCATCATGACATCCAGCAAGGCCACGGCGACATCGTCGCGTTGCTGCAAAATGCTCCAAGCCTCTTCCGCTGAAGCGGCTGCCAGCGTGGCAATCTGCGGCGCTTCAGCAGGCAAATCGTCAACCAGGGCCTGCGTGAATAGCACTATGTCCGGGTCGTCATCAACGATCAGGATGCACACAGGTGTTTGCGGCAGAGTCGCATCCAAAGCCGCCGGTGCAATGCTCTCGCGGGAGGCATTCACGGCTTTTCGCTCTTGGCTAAGGTCAACAAGGTGCTGGGTATATGAACATGGACGGGCTGCGCCAAGCTCTCTGCGGGGAAGTTTTGCAGTCTATCCAGCAGGCTCTGTGTTACCTCATGTTCACGCGCCGCAACCAACACGCCTTTGACAGTACGTAACCCGCGGGCCAAAACCATGCCTTGGCGTAGCTCATTCAAGGGGATCTCGATGACCTGATCTTCACCATGGCTGTGAATGTACTCACGTAGAGCGGCCATAGCGCTTTGGTCATAACAATGCGCGTGTTCGTCTAGATGCTTGAGGGCCTGCGCCGGTGCTAGGTCACGGTTACGCAGACGGATGTAATCCAAACTGAGTTTCAACACCCCAATTGACTGATGCAGCATTTGCGCCTGTGCATCCTTGATGTCGGGGCTATTATCTGCCGGTGCATCATGGGCGCCAGCAATGATGTCGCAAACATCTTCTAAACGCGGAATTGGCGCAAGAAGGCGCTGGGTGAGCGCAGGAATACCGCGCAACATCTGCTGTTCGTGCGTACCCAATGGCTCTCCTGCGGCAGCTCGTATGGCTGTTTCTTTGGGGAGGCTCACATAACCGGTAAACACCAGCATTGAGGCAATGCGCAAGGGCCATAGCGGTTGGATATCCAGGATGCTGCCAAGGCTCTCTGCGACCCGGCGAATGCCACTTAGGCCCCCATAGATCTCAGGTAAGACTAGGGCCAAGGTGTCGCACAGCGTTTTGATGCTCCCGCTGAGAGTTTGATCCAGAAGCGTGGACTCATTCTTGATCAACCGGTGCTGCGCAGCTGCGGCGCGCATCACCGTGAGTAATTCTGAAGGGGGGCAGGGCTTGGTCAAGAACCGGAACAGGTGTCCTTGGTTCACAGCGCGCACCGCAGCTTGTGTATCTGCAAAGCCGGTTAGAAGCATACGAATAGCCAAAGGAGCTTGTTTGCGCGCTTTGGCTAAAAACTCCGCTCCGTCCATCTGGGGCATGCGCATGTCGGACAGGACTACGGCGACGTCCGGGTTCTGTCTCAGCAACTCTAAGCCCTGCTGTCCGGACTGCGCGACTAAGACCTGATAATCCTTGCGTAGGTTTAAACGCAGACCTGATAGCACCTCAGGCTCGTCGTCCACGCAGAGAATTACTGGTCGGTCATTGGCGGGCATAGGGTCAGAACGGGAACGGATTGAAGGGTCGTGCCTGTCATGCAATTTACCCGCCGCTGTCCCTGGCCAAAGACGTATAGACTCTGAATGGCATCCCCTGACGATGCCCCGCCTAAGCCCCGTTTTGATTGTTGTCGAAGACCATGACCGCGCTGCTGCGGAGTACGGAGCGAGTGGGCTGTTCTGGAAGCCTGGCCCACAAAGCGCCCAGCTCCGAGCCTAGCGATGACGGACGAAAACTATGCCTCCAACGCCTCTAGTGCTTTATGACGGATACTGCAGCTTCTGCAATTCCTGGGTACGTTTCATCCTGCGTTATGAGCAAGGGCCGCACTACCATTTCATGCCCTTGCAAAGCTCAGAGGCAGCTGCGCTGCTTGGGCCTTTTCAACGCGACCCGCAGAATCTCGATTCAGTTTACGTTCTTGAAGATGGGCAGCTCTGGGAGCGCTCGGACGCGGCGCTACGGATAGTTCGCCATCTGCGCTGGCCGTGGAGAGGTTTGGCACCACTGGTATGGGTGCCGCGAATTCTACGGAATGTGGTGTATGACGCCATTGGCCGTTACCGCTACCAGTTATTCGGCCGCAGTGACTATTGCGCTGCTCTCAGCGTTGAACAGCAACACCGCTTCCACCACACATCCCCACCCCAGACGGGCAGTGGCTGATGAGCAGTGCGGTAGGTTTGCCCAGTGCATTCGTTGTACCCAACTGGGTTGACCTTTTCTTGATGCCGCGAAGAGCAGCCTGATGAGTGGAGCTAACTTTGATGGAGGCCAACAATGACAGATGCGATAGCAGCCACTGGAGCCTCGGCCTACATGCGGCCGGCACTCAGCATTAACGAAGTGGCGAACCCCTCTCAAGATACGGTGCAAACCGATCAAACTACGCCCACCACGCCCTTGGAAAACTCTGCAGCAACCACCGTGGCAGCGAGCTCGGCTAGCAGTGAGCAGGGCGGTGCCCAGTCTGAGTCGCAGCAGCCGCCGGCGTCGGAACGTGGTCCTAACCTGGATGTGTATGCCTAGCGCCCCTTAACAGAAGTTCGTTGCATATATGAGCCCCTCAAATCGTCTGATACAAGGCGCGCTCCGCCGGGAATGGTTATTCCCTTGCCAAGGAGCGGGACACTAGACCCTGTTGAGGAGCACTAGCCTTCGGAGGAGGGCGCATGGCCGTGTCCGCACTGAGTTCTGCTTCTGTCGCTAGCGTCGTCGCACCCACTCTAAGTAGGGCCGCCGTGCCGCAGCCGCAGCCCGCTGCAACTATCGAGCAGGAAGATCGCTCTAGCGAGGTGCCTGATGTATCGGCTGACCAAGGTGACGCCACAACTGAGGCTCAGCAACAGCGGCAGGAGCAAGCGCAAATTCAAAGCCTACGGGCGATTGACCGCGAGGTGCGCGCCCATGAACAGGCGCATGCCAGCGTAGGCGGGCGCTATGCGGGTAATCCGGTTTATACCTTCGAGCGCGGTCCAGATGGCGTTTACTACGCTATTGGCGGCAAGGTGGACATCGATACCGCTCCGGTTCCGAATGACCCCGCAGCCACCATTGAGAAGATGCAAATTGTGCAGGCGGCAGCTCTCGCTCCCATGGAGCCCTCGCCTGCAGATCGCCGCATCGCCAGCGAAGCTCAGCGTCGCGAGTTGACGGCACAATTCGAGTTGGCCGCTGACGATAGAGCGGGGGAGTCTCAGTTGAATATCGTGATTTGAGCTCCCTGATCTACACTGCACGCTGAGACCTTTGCGTGAACCTTATGCGAATTGCTGTCGTCGGCGCGACCGGCATGCTGGGCCGCCATGTGGCCGATGCCATCGCGGCCAGTGCGCACGAACTGATATTGATTCACCGCGGCGGGCCTAGTTCTGAGCGTCTGCATGGCTTGAAAGCGCAGCAGCGCATTGCGGATCTCGACCAGCCTGAATCCTGGCCAGATGCTCTGCAGGATGTCGAAGCGGTTATTCAATGCGCAGGCTTCTATCCACGCGATATTCGTCCCTGGCAGGAGGATGTTCTGCAAGCCACACAGCAAATGCAGAGCTTCTACAAGGCCTGTGCTCAGGTACCCACGCTGCGTAAAGTGGTGTACCTCGGGGCTGCTATCGCATTGCCAATGGCCGGGGCGGGCCAGCTTGCGCATGCGGACTTGCGCTATTCCGGTCCACCTGCCAACAAGAACCCCTACATCCAAGTGAAGTGGGCCTTAGATGAGTTGGCGTTGGAACAGGCGCATAAGGGTTTGCCCTTAAGTATCGCGATTCCCTCGATGACCTTTGGGGAATATGACTACGGGCCCAGCACCGGGCAATTATTGCTTGGTGTCGCCCGTGGTGATTTACCAGGCTACGTGGCGGGCCAGCGCAACGTCATTGCCGCCAGCGATGCCGGTCGTGGCATTCTGGCCGTGGCTGAACGCGGGCGGAGTGGCCAGCGTTACCTGCTCACCGGCCACAATACTGATATGGATGAAGTTGTGGCCTTAGCCTCGGCTTGGGCGAAGCGGAGTCCACCCAAAAAAGTGCCGCTTGCTCTGGCCCGTTTACTCGGCGCCTGGCAAAGCCTGCGTTATAGGCGGGGCGGGCCATTTCCCAAGATCACCCCAACAGCACTCGCTGTGATGAGCGCAGGACAACATTTGGACGGCAGTAAAGCCCGTGAAGAGCTGGGGTTTAGCGCGCAGCTAGACTTAGCGAGCACCGTGAATCGGGCCCTAGACTGGTTCTCCGCCGAAGGCTACTTGGATTAAGCCTGCTGGGGTGGCCTGGTCGGTCATGCTAGCGGGTGAGTGCTGCGGAGGGCTTAGGCTGGAAAAGCAATCACGTGGTCCATTGCAACCCGGATGCCCAGGTCCTGCCCGACCTGATGGTTATGGTGGCTGGGTGTCAGGGTTTTCAGCCTTTGCCCGTCGGCTATCTCCAGCTCGAATAGGATGTTGGCGCCGCGGAAGCTGGCGTCGACGATGCGTGCTTTGAGCGGGCTGTGGTCATCATGTTGAATGTCATCCGGTCGTAACAGCACCATCACTTCCCCTTGACTGGGGGGCAAAGGGCATACGGCCGGCAGTTCACCGATGGCTGTATGGACACGCCCGGCTGCATCGAGCTGGCCTTTGAGCCATACGCCGTCGCCCACGAACTCGGCGACGAATTGGTTGGCCGGTCGGTGATAAATATCGTAGGCGGAGCTCCACTGGTGTAAGACTCCACCGCCGAGTACGCCAACATGCTGGCTCATGGCAAAGGCTTCATGTTGGTCATGGGTGACCAATAAGGCTGTGGTCTTCGTTTGACTGACGATATCCCGAACTTGGCGCGCTAAAACGGGGCGCAAACTGGAGTCCAAACTGGAAAAAGGCTCATCCAGCAAAAGCATGGCTGGCTGCGGTGCCAGCGCGCGTGCCAGCGCAACGCGTTGCTGTTGACCACCAGAGAGCTGATGCGGATAGCGTTCACCTAGCCCGCGTAGACCTGTGAGGTCTAGCATTTGCTGCGTGCGTTGCTGAACTTCCGCGCGCGGACGGTCGTGCAAGCCAAAGCCAACATTGCCCGCAACGCTGAGATGAGGCAGCAGGGCCAGATCCTGGAACACCATCCCCACGCCTCTTTGGCTGGGATCGAGTGTCATTCCAGGCCGGCTGATCACACCTTCACCCAAGATGATTTCGCCGCGGCTTAGTTCGTGGAAGCCGGCAATGGCACGCAATAAGCTGGTCTTGCCACAGCCAGACGGCCCCAGCAGGCAACCCAGGCTTCCACTGGGCAAGGTGAAACTGATGTCGCTGAGAATCGGCCGTCCGGCATGATGGATGTCGATGTTTTTGCACTGTAGCTGCATAGGCTTAACGGCTGGAGGCCTTATTCCTGTTGCGGAGCAAAAGACTCACGGGAATTAACCCCGCAAGCACGATGGTGAGGGCGGGGAGTGCGGCGCGCTCATATTCTCCTTCGGCTGTGAGTTCAAAAACGCGGGTCGACAGGGTATCGAAGCCACTGGGGCGCAGCATCAGGGTGATGGGCATTTCTTTGATGATGTCGATCAGAACCAGAGCCACCGCACCTGCCACAGTACTGGCGATCAGTGGGAGGTGGACTCGACGGAGTAGGTGCAGCCCGGTATAACCCTGGAGGTGCGCTGCTTGGTCAATACTGGGTCGAATTCGCGTTAGCTGTTGGGCAATTGGGGTGTGGGCCACGCTAAAAAACCGTGCCCAGTACCCCAGCAATAAGACCACCAGAGACTGGGTGAGCCAGCCAAGGCCAAACCAAGAACTAGTCCATTGCTCTAAGTCGGCCAATGGAGCGAACAACCCCACAGCGATGAGCGTGCCGGGCAGGGCATAGCCTATGCCGGCCACTCGCTCTGCGATCAGTACGCCGCGGCTTGGTTGACGGCGGGCTAAGTACGCCATGGTAATCGCCATCATGGTGAGTAGCGCCGCGCCCAAACCAGCGATCATTAGAGAGCGGCGAAGCCATTCAAAATATCTGGAGTCAAGTTCGGTTGCTGCGCTGGACCATGACCAGCTCAGCAAGGTGGCTAAGGGGATGCCGGCAACAACAACCACAAAACTCGTCAAACTCAGGCTGAGTAACCAGCGCTTCAAAGGTGACAGACTTCGCAAAGGGAGTTGGCCATGACCATCTTGTTCCAAGCGTTTGGCACCCAGGCTCAAGCGGTGGAGTAGGACCAAACCCAGGGCGGATAGGACCAGCACCGAGGCAAGTTGCAGCGCGCCCTGTAGGTCAAAGAAGCCGTACCAACTTTTGTAGATGGCGGTAGTGAAGGTTTGCACGTTAAACAGGGCGACAGTGCCGAAGTCGGCCAACACTTCCATACAGACCAGCATCAGTCCCCCAGCAATCCAGGGACCAGCCAAGGGCAGGGCCAGACTCCAAAACACCCGTCTTCGGCCAAGACTGGATGCCATGTCGAGCATGCTAGGGCTGATGCTGACAAAGGCATTCCGGGCAATCAGATACACATAAGGGTAGAGCGTAAGGCCAAGAATCAGCCCAGCTCCGGCTAAGCTGCGAAACTGCCACAGGGCGGTGTCGGCACCGGTCCACGCTCGCCATGCCGTTTGCACGGGGCCGGCAAAATCCAGCCCAGCGATAGCCACGAAGCCCAGCACATAACCCGGTAGAGCCAAAGGTAGCAGGAGCAGCACATGGATGAGACCGCGGCCTGGGAAGTCATAGCGGGCCGTTGCCCAGGCCAGTCCGGTACCCAATGAACCGGCAATGACGGCGACCTGCAGCATCAAAATCAGTGTGTTCCGGCTGACCAGAGGCAGCACCACGGACCACAGGTGCTGCCAATGCTGTGTGAGCGGATTACCCAGGGCCGCCAGGCTGGCACTGATGGCGATGAGTGTGGGCATGCCCAAGGCCAGCGCCAAAGCTGCATAACCCAACCGAGGCGCCCAGCCAGCTCTCAGCACCGTTGCCAGCATCAAGTTCTGCCTTTCATAGACATGATTCCGCACCAACGCCAACGCCGAACACAATCATGTGTTAACCCGCTAGCGGTAATCAGGCTCAGTAGTATCCAGCCCGGTCCATGAGCTTGACGGCAGTGGCCTGTAGGCGACCGGCTTCGTTGACATTAATAAGGTTGGGCTTGAACTCTCCCCATGCGGCCACCGCGGGCACTGCGTTTACGGCAGGGTTGGCCGGGTACTCAAGGTTCATTCCGGCAAAATCGCCTTGGGCCTGCGGCGAAGCCAGCCATTCCAGGAGCTTCTGCGCCGCTTGGGCATTGTCGGAGGCCTTGAGCACGCCCGCACCAGAGACATTGACATGCACACCAGAGCCATCTTGGTCTGGCCAAAAAATGGCCAGAGGGAGCTCCGGGTCCTCGCGGAGCAATCGCCCGTAGTAATAGGTATTCACGATACCCACATCACATTGACCGGCCGCAATGGCTTTGAGTACGGCCGTATCATTGGAAAACGGTGGCGTTGCCAAGTTGGCCACCCAGCCGCGGACGATATCTTCGGCGGTATCTTCGCCGTATTCGGCGATCAGCATGGCCACCAAGGACTGGTTGTACACCTTCTTACTCGTACGCAAGCATAAGCGTCCTTTCCACTCTGGCTTCGCTAAGGCGGCGTAGCTGCTCAGAGTTGAAGCGGGAGCCCGCTGGGGATGATGCACCAAGGTTCTGGCACGCACCGACAAACCCACCCATTGCAGATTGGGATCGCGCAAATGGCTGGGGATGGCCGTTTCTAGAGTGGGTGAGTCCAGTTCGGCAAGTAGGCCGGTTTGGGCGGCCTCCCACAAGTTTCCAGCATCGACGGTAATCAATAAATCGGCTGGGCTGGTGTTGCCCTCGGCACGCAAACGCTCGAGTAATGGCCCTGCGCTGCCTGTAACCAGGTTCAACTTTAGCTCCGGGTGGAGTTGTTGATACTGCTCCAGCATGGGACCAATCAATTGCTCATTGCGTGCGGAGTACACGGTTAGAGTTGTGACATTCGAGCCTGCTTTGTCTCCGCACGCGCCGAGCACTAAAACGAGACAAAAAGAAGCAACGCGAAGAAGGGAAACCATCGTGAGTCCTGAGATGAAGTTTGGAAGTCCTGAGCCACATTATTCTGCGCGGGGCAGATGCTCGGCCTGCACATTGCATGGCCAGCGTTGTTGATTGGTAATCATACGATGCTCAGGATTGCCGCATGTCTGAAATCCCGCCTATCGGAGAGATTTGGTTCCGCCGCGACGGTTTTGTCCTCTCTGGCTTCTGCACTTCGTTGGCCTTCGCGTGTGTATTCGCGTTGGCACAGCCGCAAGTAGCGTCATCAAAAGATGCCTTGGAGCGGGCCACAGAACAGAAACCATTCCACACCGAGTCAATGCACCTTGGCCAAAGTGTTATGACGCCTCCCAGGTTCCAAACCACACTACCTCAGCACACACCATTCGGTCGCGAGCATCCACAAGCTGTGTCCGCGGCAACGGCAAGGATGAGTCCGTCGCGCGGTAGTTTTCGCTGGGCCGTAGAAGCGGACTATGTAGGCCTACACTATTCTTCTCTTCCTTTGGCTTGGTCCCGCCTCAGCACCTGCAGGAGCCCAGCTGCTCAGGCTCCAGTTTCAGCGTACTGTCCGTCTGAAGAACGCCCTGAGGTGAGCGCCTTCCATCCACTGGATAACGCCGAACAATCGAAGTTGCCGTTGCGAGGCTTTGGCCTAGTGTTGTTCCCCTCCTGGGAAGGTGGCTGGCTTGCATTGCCCTTGGGTGGAAGCATAATTCCACCGCTTGAGCATCTGGAGCGACCTGAAGATTAAGCTTCGTTGTGTGGTCTTGCTTTGCAACTGAACACGGCTACTCAGTAGGTGAGATGGGTAAGAAGCGATTTGCGAACCGCGTCTTTCTACGGGCAAAATTTCAACAGGAGGGGCAACCGGCACTATTTTGATGTCGGCATGCTTTTTGCGAAGTTGCGCACCGAGAACCTGCGCCCTTAATTGAGAGAGCCGACATCATGAATCGTATTGCCCATGTAGCGGGTGCGCTTTGCACCGGCTTAGTGCTTGCCGCCTGTCAGGGTGGAACCCCAACCAACACAACCACCGGAGCCGAGTTCCGGCAGGACTCCAACGCACAGGCGCTGGACAAGGCCACCATCGAGTCCATGCTGACCCAGCCGGTGTACTCCGATATTCAGCGCAGCGAGTACCTGGTTGAGGGAAGCGATGGAGCCTCCTTGTGGGTCAATGTGTATCGCCCGGTGGATGCCGACATCAAAGTCCCGGTGATCCTGGTCAAAACGCCCTACCAAATTCTGAATTTGGACCCGGTTCAGCACGAGGCGGCTTACTCCCAGTCGCTGGTGGACTACTTCGCACCGCGTGGTTATGCCGTCGCCTTCGCGGATGTGCGGGGCAATTACAACTCCGGTGGTTGCATCGAGCAGACGGGCCCGGTGCAGTGGCAGGACGCCTACAACATCGTGGAGTTCCTAGCGGCTGAGGAGTGGTCCAACGCCAAGGTTGGCATGTACGGAGCCAGCTATGACGGCGAGACCCAGATGGGCGCGGCCCTGCTGAATCCGCCCAGCCTCAAGACCATCATTCCCACCGCCAGCGTGAGCAATCAGTACGAATACTCGTTCTATGACGGTGTGCCGTATTCGCTGGGCGCCATTCCCACCAATGCCGCCTACTTGGCCATCAGCTTGGCGCCGGGTGTGCACCAAAATGCCCTCACGACCTATCACGAGCGCCTGCTGTGCATGCCAGAGAACTTCATCAACGCGCTGGACCGCAGCGGCGACTGGAACGATTACTGGAAGGAGCGCGACTACCGCGTGGGGGCTGAGGATATCCAGGCCAGCGTGCTGCACATCCATGGTTTGCAGGACTGGAACGTGAAACCCAACCATGTGGATGGTTGGTACAACGCGCTTACCAGCGAGAAGCGCGCTCTGTTTGGTCAATGGGGCCATGCCTTTCCCAACCGCGAGGATTGGAACTTCATCCGCCACCGCTGGTTTGACCATTACCTGCACGACATCGACACCGGCATCTTGCAGGATCTGCCGCCGGTTCTGATCCAAAATTCGGATGGCTTCTGGCATGCCGCGGACAGCTTCCCGCCCCTAGCTGCCGAGGAGCTGCGCTGGCATCTCAATGCCGATGGCAGCATGGGGCCGGTGGCCGACGCCGCTGTGGCGCAGGCCATTCAAGATATCCCCCAAAGTGTAGAAGGCAACGAATTGCCTGGAGTCGGCGAGGGGCTGGCTGGACTGCTCGGCACTCCAGATCGGTTGGTCTTCCAGAGCGCGCCCCTGAGCGAGCCCTTGTATCTGCGCGGGCGACCCGTTCTGAGTTTGAAGGTGCGTACGGAGGCCACCCAAACCCGCTGGGCCGTATTGCTGGAGCAGGTCAGCCCTGATGGGAATGCGACCTGGATCAACCGAGGGTACCTGAGCACCCGTCAGCTACATGGCACCGATGACATCCACGAGCTGACACCGGGCGACACTTATGTGGCCGATATCCGCATGTTCCCGCAGGATGATGTGGTGCCCGCCGATCACAGTCTGCGACTCACCTTGCGCAATGTAGATGACTGGGTAGAGCAGGACAGTACCTACGCCACCAGTGAGGTCGACCTGGGGCTGGAGGGCACGGTGCTGCATTTACCCCTGGCCGACAACACACGGCGTGTTCCTGCCGACAAGCTGCGGCCCGGTCTATAAGTAGGCGCATTCAGCGCCAAGCTGAGCTCATAAGCGCGCCCCCTGGGGCGCGTTTTCTTTGGCGGCGGTTTAGCGTTTGAGGCGCGCGAAATCGGCGCGGCTATGTCGTTCTGGAAGCTGCTCGCTGGCGTCGCCCCAGGTGCGATTGACCATGCGCGCCCGCTGTGCGGCGGGGCGCTGAGCAATGGTCTTCGCCCAGCGCTGCACATGGCGGTATTCCTGCACCTGCAGGAACTCGCCGGCGTCGTATAGCAGGCCACGCACGAGGGCTCCGTACCAGGGCCAAACCGCCATATCGGCAATGCTATAGCCCTGTCCGTTGAGGAATTCCCGCTCAGCCAGGCAGCGATCCAGCACATCGAGTTGGCGCTTGGTTTCCATGGCAAAGCGGTCAATGGCGTACTCAATTTTTTCGGGCGCATAGGCGTAAAAATGTCCGAAGCCTCCGCCCAGGTAGGGGCCTGCGCCCATCTGCCAGAACAACCAGTTCAGGGTCTCGGTGCGCCCATGCGGATCATCGGGTAGGAAGTGCCCAAACTTCTCGGCCAGGTAAAGCAGGATGGAGCCCGACTCAAAAACCCGAATGGGGCTCTCAGAGCTATGGTCAACAAGTGCCGGAATTTTGGAGTTGGGGTTGATGTTTACAAAGCCTGAGCCAAACTGATCGCCTTCGCCGATATTGATGAGCCAAGCATCGTAATCTGCAGCGTCCACCCCTAGCTCCAGAAGTTCCTCAAGGATCAGAGTCGCCTTCACACCATTCGGCGTCGCCAAAGAGTAAAGCTGCAGGTTGTGCTGCCCTTTGGGAAGCTCTTTGTCATGAGTAGATCCAGCGACTGGGCGATTGATTGCAGCGAAGCGGCCGCCGTTGTCGGGATTCCAGGTCCACACGGCAGGCGGGGTATAGGTCTGATTGGTACTCATGACTGTGTAATCTCGATAATGATGTTTAGCGACTGTGACATGCCGCCGAGTGACCCGCATGTCAGCCAGATGACGGCTCCATGACGGTGTCCAAGCTGTTGCAATCGCCACTGGCGATTCTGCGCGCTGGGAGCCTTCAGAGTGAACGGCGGGTATCAGGAAGGCGCTTGCGGGATTCGTATGAAGTGGAATGCTTCTTCAGGGGAGGTTTTGAGCGCGCGCAGGGGGATATCTCCTTGTGTGGTTCTCCAGCGCAAATCGGCGGCATCCAACTGATCGGGCTGGCTCAGTAGATCTTCGTCCCAGCCTTTAGCGCTTGGTCCACGAATCATGTCCAAGGCATGGATTAATGCATCGTCTCGCAGTACAGCGGCGCCGCGGTTCATTTGCAGCCAGAGCTGGCCATCCCCATCCAGCCAGGCAGCACTCAGGTCATCGCAGAGCCTGCCTGTGTGATCGATGAGCGCCGGTTCTTGCGCGGCCGAGCTAGGAGCTAAGTGCACAATCCACGGGGCGATGTCGAGTTGCACATGCACACGCTGCGGCCCATTCTGAAAGGCAAAGCCCCCATCGCCGGTGGCTCCATAATTGCGCCCGATGAAAGCGACGAGCGCGGGATTGGTGATGCGCTCTCCTTGAAGGCGCCAGCCCCCGCGTCGATCGAGGGAAAGCCACCCATAAGCGTCCGGCACATCAGGCCACTGCGCCATAGCGCGTTTTACTCGTTCATCCATACGCTGGATTATCCTCCCAGAATGCAGACGCGCGCAGTTCTTCGCCTAGAGCGGCCTCAAGTCATCAACCCAGGGGCCGACGATGTACACACCCTGAAGCCGCCCATCTAGCAACAGCAGTAGGGCAAGCTTGGCTCCATAGCACCAGACTAATCGTCTTCTTCTAGGCTAAATAGCGTTTGGCCGTTGGTAATGACCACCTTGCTGTTATTCGAGGTGGCGAGCTTTTCCATAGCCTCAATCTGCCGAAACTCCAACACCATTGGTGTGAGCCCCTGCGACAGTACCTGTTGGGCGTCACGGGTTGCTTCAGCCTCGATGAGCATCCGCTTGGCTTCCAGTTCTTCTTGCTGAATAACAAAGGCCATACGCTGCGCGTCTTGCTCGGCCTCCAGCTTTTGCTCAACGGCTCTGGCTAAACCAGGTGGTAGCTGCACACTTTTGAGCAGGACCGCTTCGATGACCAGCCCTCGCTCGGCCAGGTACTTCTGCATCAAATCCCGGATATCAGATTCAATGCGTGCACGCTGGGCACTGTGCATGTCCTTGGCCATGAATTTGGAGGACACATCAGCTGCCGCCGAGCGGAACACCGGAAGGATGATGTCATCTTCGTAGCGCGTGCCCGACTGCGTGAGAATGTCAAAAATTTGATCTTGCTGTATGCGATACAAAATGGACACTTCGGTCTGCACATTCAGACCTTCTTTGGAGGGGAGTGCAAGGTCCACCTCATAGTTTTCGGTGCGCGCGGGTAGCCGCATCACTTTGGTAAACAGCGGATTAATGACAACCAATCCCGGAGGGTGGACTTTGTCATCAAGCTTGCCAAAGGTGTTTTTCACCCCAACTTCATCCGGTTGGATGGTGGCGCATGCTGACAGCCCTAAGCTGAGACCTAAACTCAAAATGCGTATGCCCATGCCGTGTCTCCATTGCTTGCACAGATCAGAAATGGGCCAGTTAGCTGGCGCCACCCGCAGTGCGACTATGGGCGAATAGGGCAAGTTCCCAAGGCAGCTTTATTCGTTGCTGAGCTGCGTATTTCTCTGATCGAGAACTAGGAATGTTTCGCGCTTTGCCTGAATAGAGCGAGCAGCGATTACTCACGAGAGCATGGCCGACCCCGCCCTAGAGATCGGCATGATCTGCGCAAAAAAAACCGCCGACTAAAAAGCCGGCGGTGTTTTGTGGTCGGGCTGTCGTTGCAGCCCTGTACCCCCAAACTTGGCCCTGTGTTGCAAAGGGCAAAGCGTAGGCATTGCATTCTAGCTGGATCGGCGTGGTTTAAAAATCAGTGACTTATGAATTTGTGCAACATCAGGTTTCGGACTCATAGCGCAGCTACGCCCGGATTCGCCTGAGAATAGAGCGGCTATGGTCGGATTTGCAACACGCTGGGGTCAGTCTGCTACGTCTGGATTCGCCGAAAAGGCTATTGGCAGCTATGACTGGATTTGCTTTGGTCGCCAGATGGCTAGAAACACCGCGATCGGCACGCGAAATGGGGCGTTTCGAGACAGGTACGCATGGGAGCCGAGGCAGCGCGTGCCTCGGGAAAAATTACTGACTGCTGGTGATCGGCACAGTCAGTGCCGCAGGAGAATCAGAACTTTTCGTAGTGTGGGTATGCTTCCGCATTGCGCGGATAGAGCTTCACGAAAAGATCTTTGGTGCCCATTTGAGTGCACGATTCCAGCTTGGACATCTTGGTGAGGTTCGGGCAGAGCCAGCGCCCTCGATCAATTTTGTTGCCGATGGATGACGCACTGCCGGAGTTCTGCCAAATTGCCAGCGCTGCTTCGATCGAAGTCTTACTGATCAAGCGCTTGTTTGCGAACAGCCTGACTGGAATTTGCTTTGTGTCTAACCAGGTGCGTTGAAACTGACGCGGGGATTGTTTGAACCTCTGCGAGGCCTTACTGACTTCAACGAACTCTTCAGCGATTCGCCGACGCAAATTTTGGACATCCTCTGATCTGAACATCCAACGCCTGCCGAAAACAGACGCTACAACTAGCCATTCCTGCTTGACCAGTTCGCGGATGTATCGCGGCGACAAGCCGAGTTCAGTCGCTACTTGCTTGCTCGACCACATAGCAATTTTGCTGGTGAAACGAGTATGCGGTCCCCGTATGTTCGCGTCCGGATACGTCACGGTCGACGGATCGTTGATGTCGATTCCGGCAAGCTGACTTCTTCGGAAAAGGTAAGTCGCCCCGCCGTCGACTCCCGGCCCACTGACTGGTTGGATGTTGCGTGCCCGAAGTTTGTAGATGGCAGATCGGGTCGGAACCCCGCACCGCTTGGCGTAGGAAGATCCAAATTCGTACCGTTCCTCGAACTTGTTCAATTCACTTGCACTGATTCGCCACTGCACCGCACTTGAACTTGATCCGCGATGTGCGGGTAACAAGCCAATTTTTAAGAGTTTCCTAACCGATTCGGTATTCGTCCCGAGCTGATCTGCTGCATAAGCGAGGTCATATGCGTCGGGTATTTCGCATTTGTGGCGAGGAGCAACTTCTGCTTTATCCACGACGATCTGGCCGAGCCCGCCGACATCAGGGCAGTTGTATGCAGAGATCTCGTTCGATTTGATTCGATCAAGTATCCAGCTGAGCGAACGCTTGTACTTTCCTGTCCGAATGAGGCGCAGCGGCAATCCGTCCCCATCCGGCAAGGGATGTCCGCGAAGTCCGATCAAGAGAGCGTTTACTTCGGATGCGGAGTATCGCCCATCGGCGAGGTGTGCCAACTGATTAGCCTTAACCAACGACTTCAGGCATGACAATCCGATTCCGAGGACTGCCGCGGTCTCAGCGGCTCCGAGCGATGTGAATCCGAGATTCCTTGCGTGGAGTGGCTTTGCATATTGATGGAGCAGATTTTTTGCCAGATCACGTGTCTGCGGCGAGCCGCTTGCAAGCAAGGGCATGAGAAGGATTCGCGGATGAACAGCCTGACTAGATGAACAGGTTGGCAGGGCATCCGGCCAATTGCCATCAAATAAAACAGGGTACAACTCTGCCAGGACCTCATCGGAGAATTCGATGCCGAGCGCTTTCCAGTAGCGTGTCAGGCGACGCAGTTCGGTGAGTCGCTCGATGCCTGATTGGTCCTGAGCGGAAACAATCTTCGGCAACAGGCGAGCCGCTGCATCCGAACACTGCTTCTGTGCGTCGGCCATTTCTGACAGATTGCAGCCGCATTCGAATCGAGCACTTTGAACAGGCCAGTTCGCGCCACAACATGGGCAGCTGTCGACAAGAAGTACTCGGTGCTCGGCGCAGGCCACAGAGGCCACGTGATCCCAGACAGACGCCGCGTAGCCCTTGTCCATCAGGCATCGCGCGCAGAACTTCGGGTGCGACAATTGCAGATCGCCGAGCCGAACGGCCAATCCATTCCAAATGATGTCGTCACTGCGACCCCGTCCAGTTCTGGCGTACTCCACTTGCGTGATGCTCGCATCATCGATGCCCATTGCGGCGAGCGACTTCCTCAATTTGTTGGGATTGCGAGCCATAGCCGGCAGGGCCGATGCTGAATGTTCGATATCCGGATTCACGGCGAAAGCCAACTGCGTCAGGGAACCATAGAAGTTACCCATACATGCTCGCCTAAATAGGCTCAGAGGCGATTCACCTGGTTGCAGCTTCGGAACAAATGGCAGCGGCTGGGGCATTTTTAAGCAGCCAGCGGCATGATGAGGTTGTTCACGGCATCATCGGTTGCTGTGAATGGATCGACATCACCATTGTTCACCGACCGCAGGACGGCGTCTGATTCTTCGCGGCGTCGTTGGATCTCCTCCAGCCGAGTTCGAGATTGGCGTCGTATGGCAAACGCAGCATGAAAGTCGGTCAGCAAGATGTGGTCTCGGCCATCTCGATATGCATAAAGAGCGGCATCCGTGACTGCATCCTTGGTCCTGCTCGGATTACCTACGGTCGTGCCGAAAAACCGAGCTGCCCAGTTAGGGTTGTCGTAAATCTGCTCGGCGCTTTTGATGACGCCGGAATGTTGAATCACCGCATCGACAAGGCAATCAACGAAACTTGCGAATTCAGTGCAACCGGTCTGCGGCGGTGCAAATGGCTTGATCTCATGGACTTTCGTAAACCTTCGTTCGAGTTGGCTTTCGCCATCAATTAGCATCAAGGTTTCGGGCACACCCATGAGAATCACCGACAAGTGTGGAAGTCGGTTAACCAAATCCTTGATCCAGTTTCTAGCCGCCCTGAGGCTTGCGCTAGCACTATTCCGCGACACATTACCCAGGCCGCGCAAGTGTTGAAGCTCATCAATGATGATCGTCTCAACTTCGCAAGCTTTAATGGTTTCGCACAGACGGTCTGTCAACTGCTTGGTGTTCCCACTCAGATTCGCGTAATGCCCCAGAGTCTGGAGTAAGGTCTGAGCCATACTTTTTTGCGTGATGTTTGCCGGAAGGCTGACTGCCAAGAGTGGCTGTCGGCGTTGGTGGCCGAAATGGAATTCATCGGTGATTTCGGGAAATCGGCCTTTGAGAATCTCGATTGTCGTTGTTTTTCCAGTGCCCGCATCGCCTACGACGATCCCACTGCGGGGTTCTGACTGAGAAGCGTTTTTATCGACGATTTCGTCGATGAACTGCAACGTTGCTTCTATCTGATGGGTGTAGAGGACTTCCTCGCTGATGGACCGAACGATCTTGCGTTCGTCGTCATTGAGGCATTTCGAATCCGGAGCAAGAAAACGGCGGTATTCGGATTCAGTTTTGGCTTGGGTGCTCACATTGCTTTCCTTTTGATCTGGCTAGATTTCATCTTTCTCGGTTGAGTGCAGTGCGTTGCGCTGGGTTTTTCCTTCTCAAAGGAGCCCGGCGGCGTCACCGGTGTAGAACTTTTGGGGTTTGCCCTTGTGGTTGTTGGATCGGGAGGGCCACTTTTCGGTGCCTCCGGTTTAGTGCTTTCTGGCGGATGTTTGAGTGTTGTGTCCTCAGCTGGCCCGGTCCGCTTCTTCTTCTCGTTGAGCTTCATTCGCTGGTCGCGCATTTGGGCTCTGTTTTCGGAAAAACGGCGAAACGCGACAGGATCGTTTTTGTGATCCAGTGCCTCAAAATGCTCTATGCGAAGTGCCAGAGCGTCAGTGTCGGCCAGTCGTCCAATTCGACTGGCGATGTGCTTCTTTTTCAGTTCGGCTTTTAGCTTGTTGAGCTCGTACAGCGAGAGATTTTCGGTGAACTCAGGTTGAGTCGAATTGGCCTTTATTGGGCCATAGCCTCGATCGGGCACATCAACATAGACGATGCCAAGGTTGAGCTCATCAACTCGCAGTTCGACGCGACGTGACCGTCTGGATTCCTTTTGCTTCTGCTCCCAGGACCTCAGGGCATGTGAATACCAATGCAAGCCATGACACTCGACACGGCCATTTGTAACGATGCGGCTGACGGTCGTTCGTGCTGTGACCTCGGCGTCTTCAGCCGACAGTGTTCGAATGGGGATTCTCACGAAATTGTCTCCTCATTCCACACGTCGATAGGAGCGCGGCCCAGGGAGTCATGGCGGTTCTGGTGATACTTGTTATCGATCCAGTTCTGAACCTTCTCCTGCAGTTCGGCGAGCGTGATGGTTGCGAATTCCTGGGAGCGATAGTCACCTCGATCTGCCGGGTTCGAGAAGGTCGTTCCGGGTAGCTGGTGGATGAGTCGGTCGTTAAGGGTGCGGAACCAGCGCTCAACTATCCCCTTCTTGTTGGGATCATTTGGTTTGCAGTGTTCGACGGTGACAAATTGGTCGTCCATGAACCTGATGAATCCCGAGTCCGTGTAATCGCAACCGTTGTCTACGATCAGTTTCTGCATGATTCCCCTGGGGCGCCCCGGTGAAGCGACCATGGCCATCTGCATCGCCTTCAATAGTGTTCCGCCGCTGAAAGGCTGCAAACTAATGAAGGCGGCAAGAATGCAGCGGGTCCGGACATCAATAACTGCAGTCAGATACGGGCGGCCCAAATAATTTGGCGGACTTCCGTCCATTGGGCTGTCGATAAGAATCACATCCATGAGCTGACCATCGGCCATGCATGTTTCCAGCGGCTCGGATGCAACAAAGGCACGCCCTGCAGCCTTGTGGAGTCTGTTCGCTCTCGCGGTCCCAAATCGTTTGCGATCACGCTCGTACAGGTCGATCTTGTTGATCAGTTTGTTGACGATGTACTCAGATGGCACATCCAGGGGCTTTGAGGTGCTCGCGTTTAAGTTGGCTACTTGACGCATGACTTCCACGAAGACCGCTTTCTTTGGTTTCCGCTGAGTCGTCAAATAGTCCGTATTGATTGCGTTACGAACGATCTCTAAGACTTCGGGGGAGACATCGCGAAATTCAGCTCGGCTCGGTTTTGGCTTGTCTGTCAACGCAGCACAGTTGCCACCGGCGTCCCGCCATTTCTTCACCCACTCCGCAAGAGAAGATGGGCTCGGCGGCTTGGTGTCGCTGATCTGCTGAGCGATCGATGGAATGAGCTCGGCGATAACCTTTTTCGAGCAGCACCTGTCGGGTTCTAGGCGAACAATCGATTCGACGTAGTGTTTCCGACGGTTGCGACTGACCAGTTGTTTAGATGTCAACGCACGTGTGCATTCTTCATCCAGTGCGGCCAGTTCTCGAGGAACGTATGTGATGTTCAGGTGCCCGTCGCTCAGCAGCTTTTTGACAGCTGCCCACTTGTAGTGACGTGTATCGCCTCCAAGCACTGCTGCAGCGCGAAGCCCACTTTCATTGAAAGAGGCGACTTCAAATGCTGATTCGTAAATCTCGAATCGTGCCCCAATTTGAGCCAGGTTCTTGATTGGTTCCATGGTTAATCTCCAGTTTTGTGTAGGCGCTCCACTCGTGGTTGATCGAGAAGCGCAATTGGTTTTGAATCACCATCTGCTCGATGGAAAAAGGGTCGATGCCACAGTTAATGGCGAACAGGCGGGCCGATCCAACATCGCAGGGCGCTGACCTGATGAATTCCGTTAGATGCCTGGATTCGCTGTTGGGAATCACCGTTGTGATGCCTTTTCGGAGAGAGTCCCGGATTTGTTTTTTTGGCCACTCTTCCAGTTGTCTTTCGGTCACAATCCGGTGAGGGAGTCCCGCAGATGACAGCGTTTCACGGACAAAACGCATTCGATCAATCACATCAGGGGCCGAGAGGCGCCCATGTGGTTTGACGTCTATCACGAGGAATTCGCCCGTCGTTCGCACCGCTACGAAGTCGATAACCAGTTCTCGTCCTTTCGGACCCATGAGGCCGAGGGCCTGACTTCGAAACCCTTTCACATCAGGATCAATTTCCAGAGCTTTGGCTAGTTCAGGTTCGAGGCCCGCCTCGCAAGGAATTAGGCCGCCGTTTTTCCGGGATGGAACAAGGACCGTCTTTGCGTGTGGCCGACCGCCTCGAAACTTGCGAACGCCGTACAGAATCCCTGCGTCGTCCTTTGGCTTCGCGAACACGTCATTGATCTGATTTCGAAGCCGTGCGGCAAGCTTCGGGTTGCTTGGGAGCTGGGGCGGGGCGTGTAGAACACGCGTCAATCTGGTGGGTTGGATTTGCACTGAAACCTCCTTCGGGTTGCGAGGAGTTCAGATTGACAGGCAAAAATTCGATGTCCCAAAATGAGGGACGTAAAATCAGGAAAGTCCGAGCTCTAAATCCAGCAGGGCTATGAAAAAGATGAAGAAAAAAAATTTCAACGCCACATGAAAAGATATCGCGGATCAGTCAGGTTTGGGGACGCATTGAGGAGAGCCAGGGGGCCAGAGGAGTACGAGTACCTGGCGCGCACAGAAAAAGCTGACCGGCAACTCAATTTGAAATTGAGTGAGTCGTTGCCCTATTCGGATACCGAAAAGCGTTACCAGCGACTGATTGAAAAAATCGATGACCCAAAATTTCAGGCCCGCAGAGCAAAGAAAATTGGGATGAAAACGACATCCATTCGGGAACTTGCAAAGAAGGTTGGGGTGAGTAAAAACACCTTGCTCGACTACGAGGCGGGCAGGCGATACCCACCTTTAGAATTTGTCATTGAGGTATGCGTTGCCCTCGAAATCCGCCCTGATGGCTTGGTTCGGAAATGGTTTAACTGGCATCCAAACGAAAATATGCATGCTTTGGGGAACCTAGGGTTCGTGACTCACACGTTTCGGAACAGGCTGGGTAAGGTCAAGGGGAATGACAAGTCGAACCTGATCAGGTTTATTGCAACGGCAATTAATCTCGCTCACCATCATGCGACGGAGTGGGCCCCTGATCTTTCAAGGCAAGAGCGAATCAGCCAAATCTCACTAGTGACTGCATATTTGATGCAGGAGGTGATGGCCAATGGTCAGCCAATACATCCCAGTAGCATCTCGGCCAACTTCAACGCATGGGAAGGGGCGATAAAAACCGCGGAAGCTGAGTGGCTTAAGAAGCCGTTCTAACCCGTTTATGGCAAATCGATTTTTCTGGCTGAGTGATTCGGCTTAGAGTTACGGCGTTACACCAAACAAGTGCCGTAAAGACTCGGGGCAGTACAGACGCCGCAGGTACGGGTGTCCGTCGTCAAATGACTTGGGACTGGGTGGGTATTTCCGTTTAGGAGGATTGACCAAATCAGATTTCCTATGCAACCTTCTATGCGGCCGTGATCGGGGTCGTCATAGTGACGGCTATTTGCCCGATAAATGGGCTATCTGCAACACAGGGTTGAATGACTAGCGATTCCAACCCTCGGTTGCAAAGTACGGACTTCCGCTCCGTGCCTATGGACTAAACCGCTCGCGCGGTAGGGGTGCCTTCGGCTGAGGTTGGTGTTGGCGTGATGCGTGTGGTCTCTGTTTGAGGTCTGTGCCTTGAGGCATGTGCCTCGGACATGGAGACTCACGATGAACGCATCCCCCGAAGCCGTAAGCCCGTTGCGTCAACGCATGATTGAAGACATGCGGATGCGCAAGCTGGGCGATAAGACGCAGATTCAATACATCCGCGCCGTGAAGAAGCTGACGGCGTACTTGAAACGCTCACCGGATACGGCGACCGCCGAGGAGCTGCGGGCCTTCCAGCTCCATCTGGTCGAAACCGGTACGACCGGCACCACCATCAATGTCACGATCACGGGCCTGAAGTTCTTCTTCGATCACACCGTCGACAAGCCGGAAG
The DNA here is from genome assembly GCA_019192445.1 of Oceanococcus sp. HetDA_MAG_MS8. NCBI lineage: Bacteria > Pseudomonadati > Pseudomonadota > Gammaproteobacteria > Chromatiales > Oceanococcaceae > Oceanococcus > Oceanococcus sp. HetDA_MAG_MS8. The sequence goes on along the minus strand of JAHCMK010000004.1, from coordinate 136,474 downwards.
TGATGAAGAAGATGAGCTCGGTGCGCGTGCCGCGGCGGATGCCGGTGGTGCTCAGCATGGAGGAAGTGGGTCGTTTGCTCCGGGGTGCTCTGCATCCGAAACACCGCGCGGCGTTGTCGGTGGCGTACGGTGCCGGCCTGCGGGCCAGCGAGGTGGTGCACCTGCGGGTCGATGACATCGACAGCGAGCGGATGACGCTGCGGGTGGATCAAGGCAAGGGCATGAAGGATCGCTACGCGATGCTCTCGCCGGTGATGCTGGAGCTGCTGCGGTCGTGGTGGCGGATCGCCCGGCGCCAGGGAAAGATGCTCGATCACGGATGGCTGTTTCCCGGGATAAATCCGATCAACCCGCTGACCACGCGGCAACTGAGCCGCATCATTCAGCAAGCCGCCGATGAAGCCGGCATCAAAAAGTCGATCTCGATGCACACCCTGCGGCACAGCTTCGCTACCCACCTGCTGGAGCGGAAGGTGGATATCCGACGGATACAGGTGCTGCTCGGTCACAAGAAACTGGACACCACAGCGCTGTACGCCCAGGTCGCCACCGAAGCCCTGCGCGAGGTGATCAGCCCGCTGGAGGATGTGGCCCCGCCGGCGTGAGTCATGGGGCGCCCTTCTCTGGAGGTCGCCGATGTCTTTCACCGCTACGGCGCCGGATGGCGCCAACAGCAGGCCAGGCACCTGAGTCTCGGTCAGCTCAAGGTCATGTCGGCGGTCGAGCAATGCCGCAGTGCCGCCCTGGGCGGGCATGTGCTGCATTGCGAAAGCTGTGGCGGCGATGACATCGCCTATAACTCCTGCCGCAACCGGCATTGCCCCAAATGCCAGGGCAGTGCTGCGAAACGCTGGCTGGAACTCCGGCAAGCGGATCTGCTGCCGGTGGCCTACTACCACGTGGTCTTTACGTTACCCGCGGCGATCAGCGACATCGCGTATGCCAACAAGGACGTGGTGTACGGCTTGCTGTTTCAGGCCACCGCGGAAACCTTGCGGACGATTGCCGCCGACCCGAAGCATCTCGGGGCCCGGATCGGGGCCACGCTGGTGCTGCACACCTGGGGATCCGCCATGACCCATCATCCCCATGTGCACGGCATTGTGCCGGGCGGTGGATTATCCCGAGACGGAACGCAGTGGATCGGATGCCGACCGGGTTTCTTCCTCCCGGTCCGGGTGCTATCCCGACTGTTTCGCCGGCTCTTCCTGGACGGACTCACCGCTGCCCATGCCGAGCGACGGCTGCATTTCTTTGGCGAGCACCGATCGCTGGCGGATGCGGACACTTTCCGGGAATGGCTCCGCCCGTTTCGTCGAAGCGAATGGGTGGTCTATACCAAGAAGCCCTTTGCCGGGCCGGAGGCAGTGCTGGCCTATCTGTCTCGATACACCCACCGGGTCGCCATTGCCAACAGCCGGCTGAAAGCCATCCATGCCGAGGGCGTGACCTTCCGCTGGAAAGACTACCGCGCCAAAGGACGCACCCGGCACAAGACCATGACACTGGCCCCGGAAGAGTTTATGCGGCGCTTTCTGCTGCATGTCTTGCCCAAGGGTTTCCATCGCATTCGGCACTACGGCCTGCTGGCCAATGCCGACCGACGGAAACACATCGAGACAGCTCGGCAGTGCCTTGGCGTCCAAGCCCCCGAAGCCCCTCCCCATACGGACGAGCCGAAAATCAACACGCACGGCCCGGTGCAAAGCCCCTTTGCGTACCCGCACTGCGGCAAGCCCATGGGCATCGTGCAGATCCTGCTGCCGGATCGCTCCACCGGGCCTCCTGCACGGGCGTCACCATGATCTCGTTTGCGTCCACAACATCGCCCATGGAAACGTCACCTCGCAGAGTGGCGGGGAACCCTTTGTGCTCAGCCCGGAAAACGAGGCCATTTCGCTCCAGAAACGGTCATCCCGACAGGCTCTACGAACGACCGATACCCGATCAACCACCTTATAAGCTGACGATCCAACGGTTGCCAGGCCAAAATCAGACACCACCGCCATATCCAATCCCCATAGCGGCAGTGCCCGCCGGAGGCTCACCGCACTGACTCCGCGGTTTCGTCCCTCGGGGATTTTCCGACACCCGCCGGACGCCTCTCTGCCAACCCTTCAACCCCGCTCGCGGGCGGGCGTCAGACAATCCTCAACAGAAGCGGCCGTTCGGTCGCCAGTGGTGGCAGGCCGTTTCATGTGATAAGCAGACTTCGCGGTTTAGGTTTCTGAGCGCCCGGGAGTTATAACGGCCATTTTTCGTTAACTCAGAATCTGAAAAATCATGATCCCAATAATGAGCACTTGGCCGACGAAGCATGTTGCTCGAACGCCAATCGAGGCTACTCCCGTTCCGCTAATGTGAGCAACTACTTGACCCACGCGGAGATAGAGCACCCATGGCGCTAGCGACGTAACCGCAGGCAGATTATCTAGTAAGCCGGCGATGACGATGACGCTCGCGAAGACCGGAAAGGACTCGGTCATATTGAGATGGGCGTGCTTCATCCTTTGAAAGATGGCTGAATCAGGGTTGACTTTGTCCCTTTCCCAACTGTCTAGCTGTCTCTTCCCCAATAGAGCTAGCGGCACCCGAGGAAACGCATAGCTCAGGGTGAGCACCATCATCAATGCTCCGTAGAGCAACACCGCACCGTATGCCGTCATCATCTCTCCCGATATCTAATGTTCGGGGTGAATACGCACTCTGCCCAGAAACAGATGCACTAATTAGGCAATGGAGAATGTCCTCTAAAAAGGTTGACCAAGTGACAAAAGTAAAACAGCTGACGAACAACAAGAGCCGCGAAGGGCATGTATCCCTACACAAGTTAGTAGTCCGCAGAGTTCTGGGAGCGGTCGTTGCTGCACGTCTGCCAGATAGTCCGCAGTCAGAACGTTGCCGACGTTGATCCGGTGAATTGCCACCCGTGCTTTGTGCCTTTTCCGGACCCTAAGCCGTTCACTGATCGGCATGGCCAATGACGCGGATGCGGACGGTATTCACGCCGATGATCGGCATGGAGGCCCCGGTATCAGCGGCAAGCCGTAGCTTCGACGTACGGCGGTCACGGCTTGGCGCTTACGAGCGGGGTCGCCCCGCAGAGTGGGCAGTTTTTCCAGCAGAACCACGGGTTCAAGATTTGCGGCCCTAGCCAGATCCAGCGCCAGTTCCAGCGCATCATCTTCGGCATCCAGCAGAAAGGCTTCCAGAGCTTCCACAATTGGGGGCGCGATATTCATGGCGGCAGTCACGGTCTACAGGAGGAAAAAAGCTCTTCTTTTGCTTGGTCGACTATAGCCGAAGCGCCAGATCAGCCTGACATTTTACGCAACGCACTCGCAGGAAGCCGTGCTCCAGGCGCCCGCAGCGCAGGAACTAGTCAATCTCACGGCGTACGTATTCTGGCAGCGGCCTCCCCTCGTCCGCTATCCGCTCCGAGAACGCCGGATAGTGTTCCTCCACGAGCCTGTAGAACAGCGTTTGCTCGGGTCGGTGGCGCTGGTAACTGTGCGCATGCACTTTCGCCTGCGCAGCACTTGCTGATCCGATCTCGCTTCACCCTTGTCTTCCTCGATAAGGGTTTCAACGAGATTCTTGGATTGACCCGGACGTGTGATGCGGCGTCTGAATGGCTGCTCTCAGCGATTCAAATACGTACCCGTCCCCAACTGGTCTGACGGCAATGTTCTGGCCGCCGACCACCAACGAAACTACCGCATTCGTGATGCGGACCTAGCCAGAAATGTGATCAACGAATGACCGCAATCGGGAAAGGCCGTCGAAAAGGCGACTGACCCCTATGCGCCCACTGCCGACACTCGCCATGGTTGAACGCCCTGATCCTTCAACCCTAGGATGCAGATAGCCGATAAATGCTATAAAAATCTCCAGCAGGGAGTAGCCGTTGAACACTTAGCCTCGAAGCTGCTGGTTTCGAAAAGCACGCGGGCTCACGCCTTGCTTGGATTTGAAAAAGCGGGAGAAATTCGCTGTTTCGGTAAAGCCCAATGACAAGGCAATCTCCGTTACGCTGAGATGCGGGTCACACAGGCGCTTGCAGGCGAGTTCGTGCTGAACCTGACCAGCGATCTCACGAAAAGTGGTGCCCTCATTCTGCAGGTGCCGGTTGAGGGTTCGGGTAGAAATATTCAATACGCCGGCCAGATCCTTCAGGTCGGGCTGGCCGTTTCCTGCATCCCTCAACATCATTCTCACCCAGCTCTTGAAGGCACCTTTTACCGCAACGCTCTGTTGCAGGGCTCGACATCTTTCCTCTGCAACGCGGAAGGCATTGGTATCGGCAGTATTCAAGGGATACATCGACGCATCGAAGTCGAAGTGAATCATGGCGCCTGGTCGTTCTAGGCAAGCAAAACGCCAGCTTGCCCCGGTCAGTTTTCGGTAGCGGGCCTTGTGCGCCGGCTCCTTGATGGACAGGTCCACTCGAAAGATCGGCAAGCCTGGAGCCAGTTCACGAATCTCACGGTAGGCCGCGTTGGCGATACTCTCAATGTGGAAGTCCAGACAGCGAGGACTCATTCCAACGATAGGACGCCAGGTGATGGTGGCCCCGCCGTTGTGCCGAACGTAGCGCATGGAAAAGGTTGGCATCACCAGACGGAAAAACCGTGCAACAAACTGCAGGCTGTGCTCGATATTCGGACTGTTCAGCATGCCGAAGCCAACAATGCTGTGGGTGGACACACCAAGCAGCGCCCCCCAGTCCAGGGCAATGTCGTTACTGATCGATAAGTCGTCGAAAAGGACATTGACGAGCGATTCGATTTGGCTCAAACGCAGGTGTGCATCGGGTGCCTGGAGTCCTTGAGGATTGATGCCCGAATGCTTCAGAACCCTACGCAGCGGGATGTCCTGCAGCTCGAGGTATTCCAGCATGCGCAGATAGTAGCGAGCAGGAACGCCGGGGTCCTGGGTTTTCATGGCGTGAAGGGGGCCAGATTGAAATGCATATGCCTCTCGGTCTTCGGCCGGGTGTGTGGCGTAAAAAGATAATTATATGGCGAAAAAAGACAATTCAACTAATCCGTGATTCCGGATAATCCACCAATTGGGGGCTGCTGGAGCTAGCGGATTCTCCCGGTGATTTCAGTAAATGAGGAGCGATCGGTGGGGACAGTCACATTTATCGAGTTTGACGGAACGGAGCATCAGGTTGAAGCCGAGAATGGACAGCCGTTGATGCAGGTCGCCATCGACAGAATGGTGCCCGGAATTGATGCTGACTGCGGTGGGGAATGTGCTTGCGGTACATGCCATGTACAGGTGGATGAGGCCTGGTCGGGCAAAACCGGCACGCCTTCCGATGACGAGAATCAGATTCTGAGCATGACGCCCGAACGGACACCGACGTCCCGGCTGTCATGCCAGATCGTGATGAGCGATGACCTGGACGGCCTAGTTGTCCGGATGCCGGAATTTCAAATGTAAACGTCGCAGCATACGTCTGCGCCCTGACAGGTGTCATGGAGAGAGACAAAAATGAGTATTCAAGCCAAGGCAATGCAGGCTGCGTCTACCATCGTGCCCGCAGATCTGCAGATAAAAGGACTGCATACACTGCAAAAGGCTCGGACAAAACTGGGTCTGATTAAAGCGCCTCCGGTTTTTATCGAAACAGACCTGCCGGATGTGAATGGTCTGAATATCGACGCGATCGATGTGAGCAATCCTTTCCTTTTTCGTCAGGACAAGGCGGATACCTATTTCAAACGACTGCGCGAGGAATGTCCTGTTCACTTCGCCAAGAGTTCCCCCTTCGGCCCATTCTGGTCAGTGACTCGGCATGCTGACATCAAGTTTGTCGACAAGCATCATGAGCTGTTCTCGGCAGAACCCCTGATCCTCATTGGTGAAATTCAGGGCATTGCCCCTGAATTGTTCATCGCGATGGACCCCCCGCGACATGATGAGCAGCGCATGGCGGTGCAGGGTGTGGTCGCCCCCAAAAACCTTCGCGAAATGGAGGGGTTGATTCGATCACGGGTGGCTGATGTCCTCGACAATCTTCCGCTCGATACGCCGTTTGACTGGGTGAGCCGGGTCTCCATCGAACTGACAGCCCGCATGCTGGCTACGTTGTTTGATTTTCCCTATGAACAACGCGCCGACCTTGTGAGGTGGTCTGACGTGCTTGCTGCAAGCCCGGAAGCCACGGGTGGGCCAAGTGACCACGACAGCTTCTTTGAGTCGGCCGCTTCGGTCGTCAAATCATTCTCACGCTTGTGTTGGGAAAAGAAAACACGACTCGACGCAGGGGCTCCGCCTTCCTACGATTTGATCAGCTTGCTTCTGTCCAAAGACGAAACCAAGCACATGGTGAAAAATCCCATGGAGTTTCTGGGCAATCTGGCATTGCTGATCATCGGTGGCAACGACACGACGCGAAATTCGATGACGGGCGGGGTATATGCCCTCAACAAATACCCGGACCAGTTCGAAAAGCTCAAGGCTAACCCGGAACTGATCCCGAACATGGTGTCGGAAATCATTCGCTGGCAGACGCCACTGGCCTACATGCGACGGATTGCCAAGACCGATGTGGAACTGGGCGGCCAGATCATCAAAAAGGGCGACAAGGTTGTGATGTGGTATGCATCCGGCAACCGAGACGAAGCGGTCTTTGAGGATGCTGAGAAGCTGATCATCGACCGCAAGAACGCCCGTAATCATATTGCCTTCGGCTTCGGAGTCCATCGCTGCATGGGTAACCGACTGGCGGAGATGCAACTGCGCATTCTCTGGGAAGAGCTGTTGCAACGCTTTGACGCAATCGAGGTGATCGAGGAGCCTCAGCGGGTGCAGTCCAACTTTGTCCGCGGCTACTCGCGGATGCTTGTCAAGCTCACGGCGAAATCTTGAAGCCGGTGCTGCTTGCGCCGGTTTCAAACAACCGGTTAGATAGAAATACCTATGAAAAGGAAGGGGCGGCCCTTCCTTTTCGCGGGCCCAATGATCATGGACTATTGAGGAGAGAGACATTGAGCGTCGCCACTCGGCAAACGTATCCGAGCTGGGTTCCCAGCCGCATGAACGCATTCGCCTCAACCCAATAAGCCGAAGAAAATCGCACCGGAGACACAAGTGCACGGAGACAGTAACAGCACGGCGGCCAAGCTTTTTGTCCGCTATACGGAACCGCTTATATTCAGTCGTCGGTGGTTGACGCTTCTGGTACTTGGGGTGATCACGGCCTTTTTCGCCATGGAGGCCATGAAGCTTCGCATGGACACAGGCTTCGATAAGCAGTTGCCGCTGGGGCACCCGTATATGGGTGTCTATCAGGACTACCAGAAGGAGTTTGGCGGGGCCAACACGGTGCTGTTGGCGGTCAGCCAGAAGAACGATGAGTCCATATATTCAGCCGAGTTCATGGCCACTCTGGAGCAGGCCACCAAGGCGATCTATTTCATGCCAGGTGTGGATCGCTCGCGGGTAAGTTCGCTGTTCACGCCTAATGTGCGCTACATGGAAGTTGTCGAATCCGGCTTTCAGGGCGGCAATGTTGTTCCATCCAACTACACCCCCAGCCCGGAAATGCTGGCGCGGGTGAAATCGAATGTTGCCCGTTCTGACGCGATCGGTCGCCTGGTGTCGAACGACCAGTCCGGAGCCATGGTGTTCTCCGAACTCGTTGAAACCGACCCCGTCACCGGGGAACGGCTGGACTACATTGAGACAGCGCATCGGCTTGAGCAGGTTCGTCAGCGTTTCCTGTCGCCAACACGCTATGAATATGTTCTGACCGAGAAGGTGGGGCCTCTGGAGCAAGGGGCGGTTGTCCGGACTGATTACACGGACCCACGCGGACTGACCTTGCGTTTCGAGAGTGTGACCTACGAACTCGATGATCCGGGGGCTGAACCGCTGGAAATATTGGCTCGGCAGTTCGAGGTGCGCGAGAGCGACAACCCGGACTACAACCCGAACATCGATATCGCCATTATCGGTTTTGCCAAGGCGGTCGGCGATATTGCCGACAGCGCGCTGGAAGTCTTCGGCTTTTTCGGGATCACCCTGATCCTGGTCTGGTTGCTGTTGTCTTGGTACTGCGGCTCACTCGGCGTGGGGCTGCTGCCGCTGGCCTGCGGTGTGCTGGCGGTGGTCTGGGAGCTGGGCATGCTGCACCTGTTCGGCTTCGGGCTGGATCCATTTGCGGTGTTGATGCCGTTCATCGTGTTGGCAATCAGTACCTCACATGGAATCCAGATCACAAATTTCTGGTTGAATGAGGTGGCCGACTCTGGACTCGACAGTTTTGAAGCATCACGGGCAACTTATCGCCGGCTGGTGATTCCCGGTCTTTCGGCGCTTGCTACCAACTTTGTCGGTTTCGGCACGATTCTGCTGATTCCCATTGGCATCGTGCAGGAGATGGCAATCAACGCCATGTTCGGTCTGATCGCCATCGTGCTCTGCAAAAAGGTGTTGCTGCCGTGCCTGCTGTCCTTCGCCCCTATCAAGAATCCGCAGAAGTTTCGTGATCACCAGCACCGTCGCGACCAACGCCTGCGTCCGCTGTGGCGAGGGCTGTCCGTTATCACCAAAAAGCCGGTTGCGGCTGTGGTGCTGGCTGGCGGTGTTGCCTTGTGGGCAGGCGCAGAGCACATTGCCCAGGATCTGAAGTTCGGCGAGCTACACGACGGCGTTCCGGAACTGCGCCCTGACGCTCGTTACAACGTGGATTCGCGAACGATTGCCGAAGACTTCTCTATTGGCGTCGATGTCATAAAGATCATTGCCCAGTCGAAGGCGGATGGCTGTATCGATCACACGGTCATGAATGCAATCGATGACTTTGCCTGGCATATGGAAAACGTGTCTGGTGTGCAGTCGACCATGTCGCTGGCCAAGACCTCCAAACAGGTCTACAACGCCTACAACGAGAACAATCCGAAATGGCATGTATTGCCGCGGGAGTCCGGGGCTCTGGTCGTCACTATCCAGCCGTTCCCGAGCTCTACCGGTTTGCTGAACGAGGATTGCAGCGCAATTCCGATTTTCGTCTATTCATCGGATCACAAGGCCGAGACGATTGATATGATCGTCGCCTCAGCCAATGAATTCATCGACGAGCAGCCAGAGGATTCGCCGGTTCAGTTTCAGCTGGCTACCGGCAATGTCGGGGTGATGGCCGCCGCCAATGACGTGATCCGCGAGACCGAGCCGACCGTTCTGGCCTGGCTGTTCCTCGGTATTGGGCTGTGCATCCTGCTTGCCTTTCGCAGCATTACCAGCTTGATCTGCATTCTGGTCCCGTTGTGGCTGGTTTCCGTCGTGTCGTACGCGGTGATGGTGTACCTGCAGATCGGGGTGAAGGTGTCCAATCTGGCGATGGCCGCATTTGCTGCAGGCATCGGTGTGGATTACGGCATCTACATCCTCAGCGTGCTCGAGGACGAGGTGCGCAACAAAGGCAAGGCACTACGCGAAGCCTATGAAGAAACCTTGCACCAGACGGGCAAAGCCGTGGTGATTACCGCCGCAACGCTGGCTGCAAGCGTGTGCACCTGGTTTTTTTCAACGCTGCAGTTTCAGGTGGATATGGGCTTTCTGCTCACGATCATGTTCATCGCCAACGCTGTTGCCGCAGTAGTGATGCTGCCGGCCTTCGCGGCCTTCCTGCTCAAAGTGGGGCCTTCAGATTCGAAACCCGAGCCAGTGGCCAACCCGGCCTGAAGCTCGGCATTTGATTTTTATTCATGACAGGGGAGATATCCATGAATACCGAACGTTTACTTGTTGCAATGGGTTTGATGGCCGGCATGATGCTGCCGCAAGCCGGTATTGGAAAAGTACCAGCAGAAGAGGCTGCGAAACTGGGCAACGAACTGACCCCCGTGGGGGCGGAACGTGCAGGGAATGCCGAGGGGACGATCCCTGCGTGGACGCCGGCACCACAATCTGGAGAGCTCAACGCATTTCCGGGTGACCCGGAGCTGGAAGCCCAGCAGCCCATATTCACCATCAGTGCCAAAAACGTCGATGACTATGCGGCCAAGTTGACCGAGGGACACAAAGAGTTGATGCGCCGGTTTCCGGACAGCTACAAGATGAACGTGTATCCATCCGTACGCAAGACCAACTTTCCGCAGAAGATTCTTGATGAAACTATCAAGAACGCCACGCGTGCCGAGCTCGAAGGGGTCGACAATCCACGCGGGGCTTACGTGGGTTTTCCGTTCCCGATTCCGAAATCCGGCGCGGAGCCGATCTGGAATCACCGGACCAAATGGCGTGGTAATGCGCTGATCCGGCCAAACGACCAGATGATCGTGCAGCAGGACGGCAGCTTCAAGGTGACCAAGATCATCGAGGACGTAAAGTTCTACTACGCAAATATTGAAGAGGAAAACCCACCCGAGCTGAAACCGGGTGTGGATTTCCTGCGTTACCTGTCGGAGACCGTTGCTCCGCCGCGCATCGCCGGAACCTTTATTCTGGTTCACGAGAAAGCTGGATTCGGACCGGAAGGTCGTTCGGCCTGGCTGTATGCCCCGGCGCTGAAGCGGATTCGTCGCGCCCCAGCGGTCTGTTGTGACAACCCCTACGAGGGCACCGACGGCCACCAGTTCTATGACCAGGTGGACATGTACAACGGCGTCCTGGAGCGTTTCAGCTGGAAGATGATTGGAAAGCGGGAAATGTATATCCCGGCCAACTCTTACAAGATCGGCACGCCGCCGACGACCTATGACGAAATTGCCTCGCCGAATCATGTGAACCAGGATTTGCCGCGTTACGAGTTGCGTCGCGTGTGGGTTGTCGAAGCCAATAACAAACCGGATAACCGTCATACCTTCAGCAAGCGAACCATTTACCTGGATGAAGATTCCTGGAATGTCGTCGCCATTGACGCCTACGACCACGAAGGCAAGCTGATGCAGTTCCAGGAAGGACATCTGATGGACAACACCAATATCCAGGCCACGAGCACGCAGCCCGAAATCATCTACCACCTGAATAGCGGGCGTTACTTTGCGACTGCCATGCAGAATGAAGGGCGGCCTTACGACCAGACCGTGAGTTTCTCCGATCGCCACTTTGAACCAAACACTGTTCAGAAGCAGGCATCGAAGTAACCGAGCTTCTGGGAGACAGACAAATGCGTGCTACCAACTTGCTAAGCCGGGCTGCGTCCGGAGTGACCCTGGTTGCCCTCAGTTTCGGGGCTCAGGCGATTCAGTTTGATTTTTCGGCCTTCGGTGAGAACTTCTCCGGGGTGCTTAATAACACCGGGACCTTCGGGTACAGCTGGCGAATCGAGAACCGCAAGGACTTTCTCGTGGGCAAGCTCAACCTGGACCCTGATCTGTGTTCTGGCCCATACCAGTACTGTCAGGGCGTGCACCGCGAGCAGATTCACCCGGCTCAGCAGTTGGCGCGTGCGCCAGGTGTCGCCTCCGTCAACCTGGATGACGGCAACCTGAACTACGACCGCGGCGACATCACCCAGGCCCCGTTGAAGATCAACAACGACATCACGATTGAATGGGGAAACTTCGGCTTCTTCGCACGCGGAATCGGGATATACGACTACGTCAACTACGACTTCGAGGAGTTTCACCCAAACCGGGTCACGGCAGAGAATGTCGACCGCACTGGCACGACAGGGAACACGCAGACCTCAAACCGCTATTTTGATCAGGTCTATGGTCCCGGTGAGGTTGTTCGGGAAGATCGCGATCATCGGACAGCCGAACAGGCGGGGTTGCGGTATGACCTGCTGGACTTCAATTTCTACGGGACGACACCATTTTTTGGTGACCGTGACCTCATTTTCCGGGTGGGACGGCAAACGGTTAACTGGGGGCAGAGCACAGTGGCCGTCGTTAACAGCGTGAATCAGGCCCAGCCCGTGAATGCCAACAGCCTGTATCGCCTTGGCTTCGGCTTGCTGGAAGAGCTTTTCCTGCCTGTCGGAATGATCCGGGCAAGTACCCAGGCATTCTGGGACATCGATCTTGAGGTGTACTACCAGTACGAATGGGAGCCCATCGAGATACCCACGCCGGGCTCCTTTATGTCGTTCATTGATGTGGGTAGTGACAACCTGCGCGACAACGTCAACCTGACATTCAGTGGCCATGAAGACCCGGATGGCGTCGCGTCCTTCGTGGACAACCCATTGGCTTTGATTACGCCCTTGTCTCCAACGGGTGAACTGCTGCCAGAAAGACGAGCCAGAGACAGTGGCCAGTTTGGTGTCGCATTGAAGCGTTACTTCTATGACCTGAATAACGGTACGGAGTTTGGTCTGTACTTCATGAACTATCATTCCAAATTGCCGTATGCGAGTTTCTATGCAGCTGACGCCAGCTGTGCGCGTCGCGAAGGCAATACCGCAGGAATTGATGCAACGAACACCTTTGAGTTTTTGCAGGCATGCCCGAATCTGCCGCTGACCAGTTCGCTGCAAGCACAGACCGCTCTGGCTCTGGAGGTCGCCCAGCTGGCAGTGACGAACCCGGGAGTATTGCTTACGGACTTCGGCGCAACCAACCCGGTCACGGCGCTGACCGGTCTGACCAATCTGCTAGTGGGCAACCCCAACGAGCCGCTCAACGACACCCTGGCACTGGACTCGATCAAGGTTCAGTTGCAGTACCCGGAAGACATTCAGATGTACGGGGTGAGCTTTAATACCACCTTCGGGGAATACTCCTTCCAAGGTGAGGTCGCGTACCGACCCAATTTGCCGCTGCAGGTGGCGATTGCCGACCTGGCCTTTGCGGCGCTGGGGCCAACCCTCACTCGCTGCCATGACCAGAGCATTGGTTGTGCCGGTTCTCAGGCGAGTCGCGGGTATGACGAATCAGGAAACATCGTGACCTATGGCAGCAATGACTTCGTTGATGCGAGGGGTGAGAATCCATACACCGATACGATCAATCTGATCGTGGGCTCGCTACCGGGTTCGGCCCGGTCATTCCCGAGTTTTATCGAGCCTTACCGGCATGGCACGATCGGGGAAACTGCGCCGAACAGCTATATCCAGGGCTGGATTGACGGTCAGGTGAATCAGTACAACCTGGGGGCCACTCGGGTTCTGGGGGCCTCGGAAAACTGGATTTTCGCCGACCAGGTCATTCTGCTGTACGAGCTTGCGGCCACCCATGTGCTGAACATGCCCGATTTCCATGAGCTGCAGATTGAAGGGCCCTACACGGCTACAACGCACGCCAGTGCAGGTGCCGACGGCAGCGGTGCGGATGGTTCACAGTTGGCCTGCTCAAGCAATCCAACCTGCACAGTCGGCCCCGATGGATTGCGCTTTAATCCGTTTCAGGAACGTCGTAGTGCATTTGCTGATGCCTTCTCCTGGGGTTACCGGGTGGTCGGTCGGATTCGTTACGAATCGGTCTTGCCGGGGATCAGTGTCCAGCCTCTGTTTATCTGGCAGCACGACATCCACGGCAATGCTCCGGGGCCGGCGGCCAACTTTGTCGAGGGCCGGAAACAGCTCAACTTGCTACTGGAAGTCCAGCATGAGCGTGGTTATTCCTTCACGCTGGCGTACAACATGTTTACCGGGGCAGGGCGTGATAACAACTACGCGGACCGCGACAACCTTGGCTTCTTCCTGAAGTATCAGTTCTAGGCATGGCGACTATGAAAATGCAAAGCGTTCGTCCCTTGTGCCCGAGTGCTCTGGCCCTGATTCTCGCAATGGCGTTCAGTGGTATTGCCATTGCGGATGAGAATGACACCCAGCCGCAAGCGTCGAAACCCTATCCATTGGCGGCAGACGGGTTGATCCTGGATATCGAGAGAGTCGGTGCCGGATTTGTTGCGGTTGGCGAACGCGGGCATGTTCTGCGCTCCAACGATGGAGCCGCCTGGCAGCAAGTGATTGTTCCTGTTGATTCGCTGCTGACGGCGGTCCATTTCGTGGATGAGCAACATGGCTGGGTCGTCGGCCATGACGGCGTCATTCTGCGAAGCGAGAATGGCGGACAGGATTGGCAGCTGCAACGCTTCGAGCCAAATGGTGCGGGCCCACTGCTGGATGTGAAATTCATTTCGGTCGAAGAGGGTTTCGCTGTCGGTGCTTTCGGTACTTTTCTGCAAACGCGGGACGGTGGGGATAGCTGGACGACTGTCGATGCTCCCGCTGTGACCGATGCCGCCGTGCATTTATATTCCATTGACCAATTCGACACGGGACGCTGGTCGCTTGTCGGTGAGATGGGCTTCATCGCAAGCAGCGATGATGGTCAGCAGTGGCAGCAGCTCGATTCACCCTACGACGGGTCCTTCTATTCCGTGGCCCAATACGGCGAGGACGGCGCGCTTATCGTCGGCATGCGTGGTAACGCATTTCTGACCCGCGACCTTGGATCCGGAAACTGGGAACAACTGGAAACCGGTACGGTTCTCGGGCTGACTTCCGTGGCGCCACTGACCGCGGAGCAGTTTCTGGTTACGACACTCAACCGAAAGCTGCTGCTGATGCAGGCGTCTGGTGAGGTTCAGCCGTTGGCACTTGCTCATGAATTCGACGGGGAAAACACCGGTTCGTTCAATGATGTTTTGACCGTTGGGGATCACTTTCTGTTAGCAACGGATGTCGGCGTGGTGCGTACCAGCTCAGAAGCGACGATCACTGCGCGGTTGGCGGACGGCGGATAGTCGGCGTGTGATGGCCTGGAAACGACGGGTCACTGCCGTTGCGCTCGGAGCTTTCATGGCACCGTGCCTCGGGCAGCGACCAATCTCCGAGAATACACATCAGTTGTATTGGGACTGGGAGCAGCACCAGGTCAATTTGATCAAAGAGCCAGGGGCGACCCTGGACTCACACGCCGACGGATTGCAAATATTCGTTCTTCCTGATGCAGACAAGCCTTGCTCGGCATACCGCGCGGAACTGCTCGGTGCTTCGAAACCTCAGCAAGTAGGTCAATTCGCACCTCTGGGCCATAGCTGCAGCGTTCGTCTCGAATCACCGGCAGGGGTTCAACCTGCGTTGCTAGTTAGTGCCATAGACGGGCTGGGCTCGCCCTTGTTAAAGACTGAGGTTGCGCCCACCACCCGTGAGATTGCAATTTCCTTTCAGCGTGGTCTTTTTCGAGAATGGGTCGAGATATCCCAATGGCCGCTGCGCATGGAGGCTTCGTGGTGGCGAGCTGCGGTGGATTGGCTGCCCGGAGTCGACCCTGGGGAAATTCCAGACCGGGTACAGCGTCTGCAACGGCCGGTGTGGCGGGTAATTAGAGAGTCTTGCTTCCAACAGGAAAAGAGCTCGGAAATCGTCAGCGCGTTGTTCGCTCTTCTCAGGACAGTCGAGGTGACGGATTACACAGTTGAGGAGATGCGAGTGCTGGCAGCCTGCGCCATCACTCATGGTTGGGGGCGTACAGCTCAGCGGGCAATTGATCACTGGGAATCTCTCAGCGGAATCACGCAGGATTTGGTCACGGCGCGTTTGCGGTTGGCGGCATTGCAGTTTCGGGTCGGTGATTACAGGGGAGTATCGGAACTGTCGATATCACCCTCTCGACCCATTGAAGAGATGCAATATCGGCACCTGAAGTCGATGGCACTGTTGGCGCTCTCACGTTATCCAGAGGCCGCAGCACTACTGCTGGAAGGCCCGCACCTGGGAGGCGCAAGCAGCAGTTCAGTCAAGATATTGCGCTCTGCAATGTATATGCGGTACAACCTGGCGACAGCCCTCATGGCCAGTGGGGAGCCACAGCGCGCATGGGCGGTGCTCGACCGAATTGGACAAACAAAAAGCAACGATCTTCAGATTCAGGCGCTGGTCGACAAGGCGAACTTGGTGCTGGGGTGGCAATTCCTGAATGCGAACTCGGCTGCAACGGCCACGCCGATTTTCGGTCGCGTGGCAACGGATGGGCCCTATACCTCGCAGGCTTTGCTCGGGATCGGGTGGTCATGGTTATCAGAACGGGGAAAAGCGCAGCGTCGCGTGGCCGAGCCCACCAGCGAACGTCCAGTTGAGCAATCATCGGCGGTGCTGAAGGCCCTGTTTCAGCACGGCGAGATAAGCTGCGATGAGTATCGTGAAGCTATGGGTGATGCGGCCGTGTGTCTTCGCTCCACCAGGTTTCGTCGCCGAGCCGAGCAAGCTGATGACTACCGAGCGTCGACAGCTTCGGACTACTGGCTTCGGTTATTGCGAAGCGATCTGAGCGATCTCCCCAGTGTTGAAGCCGCGATCGCGCTTGCTGACTCGGCGGCTGCTAAGGGCGAGCTCGGAGTCGCAAAGGCGCTTCTGAGTCGTTGCATACAGATCGTGGAGGGGCAGTTGAAGCAGCTGTCCGTTACAGCGACTACCTTGCTGCTTGATGATGTCGGTCATCCACAATGGCTTCAGTTGTGGTTGCTCGATGCTGAGCCTCATCTGCTTCTCTCCATGTATTTCGCACTGGAACAACCCATTGTGGAGGCTGAGATGCACCCTGACATGCTGCGGCAGCGCAGAGCGCTCCGCTTGCGGGTCCAGAAGCAACTCGTACTGATATTCGAAGAGCAGCGCAAAAAGCGGCGTGATCAGTTGAACAGCTACCTGATCGATGCGCGTTTCAAATACGCACGCATGCTCGACCTTGCACGCGAAGTCGAATCCCCCTGAGAAAAGGCCGGGGTGGGTAATGCGGCGACGGTAAGGTGGTCTGATGTCGGCCGGGAGCGGTAAGGTTCACCCCCTAATCCACGAAAGAAATCAGCTCTCGACTTCTGTTTCTGAATAGCCAAGCACAGCGTGGGTCTGAAGCGCCCAATCCGTAGCCGTATCGGTAGGGCTTTAGACAACAAAAAAGCCACCGGACGGGGTGACATCCGGTGGCTCGCTTTATCGCTAAACAGCGAGCCAGGAGACTGCCCCGTAAGGGCAGCGAGGTTACTGAAGGTGAAGTGGGGGGTATTTCTACCCCCACACACCAGTTTTCAATCAGTTACAAGATTCCAAATGAGAACGCTTCTCGGGGTCACTTGTTGCCTGTATTGGGTCAGTGATTGCAGGTATCCACACAAGCAGGACAAAATTCTGTCGTTTTGGACAGCGGTTCTGCCCCTTTACAGAAAACCGTTCTTAGGAAGCGTTCCGGTTTTGGCACTCGTTAAGTCTCGTATCCAAAAAATTCTTCTCCTAAGCGTTGGATTTAAAGGCTGTTGGCAAATCCAGAAATAGCTTCTCGCGTCTTGCTGATGTTTGCTGTGGCAAATCCAGCAATAGAAGCGGCTGATTGGCAAATCCAGAGTTAGTCAATTTCAGTCCAGTTTTAGGTCATCAAAATCCAGCTGTACCTCGATCCCTACGGAAAGGATTTTTAATCCCAGCTCAAGGCCCCACCGGTTTGGTATTCGGTGACGCGGGTTTCGAAGAAGTTTTTCTCCTTCTTCAGGTCCATCATTTCGCTCATCCAGGGGAAGGGGTTGGTGGCTCCGGGGTAGAGCGCATCAATCCCGATCTGCTGACAGCGGCGGTTGCAGATGAACTTCATGTACTCGTTGAACATGTTGGCGTTCAGGCCGAGCACGCCGCGGGGCATGGTGTCGTGGGCGTAGCGAATTTCCAGCTCGGTAGCTTCGCGCAGCATGTTCGATACTTCGGCCTTGAACTCCTCGGTCCACACATCGGGGTTTTCGACCTTGATCTGGTTGATCACGTCGATACCGAAGTTCATGTGCATGGACTCGTCGCGCATGATGTACTGGATCTGCTCGGAGACACCCATCATTTTGTTGCGGCGACCGAAGGACAGCAGCTGCACAAAGCCCACGTAGAAGAAGATGCCTTCAAACACCACGTAGAAGGCAATCATGTCACGCAGCAGGCGCTGGTTGTCTTCGGGGGTGCCGGTGTGGAAGTTGGGGTCAGCCAGCGACTGCGTGTAGGGCAGAGCCCAGGCGGCCTTGTCGTGGATGGAGGGGATTTCGCGGTACATGTTGAACACTTCCGCTTCATCCAGACCCAGCGACTCCACGCAGTACTGGTAGGCATGGGTGTGCAGGGCTTCTTCAAAAGCCTGGCGCAGCAGGTACTGACGGCACTCGGGGTTGGTGATGTGGCGGTACACGGCCAGCACCAGGTTGTTGGCCACCAGCGAGTCGGCCGAGGCGAAAAAGCCCAGCGAACGTTTGATGATCAGGCGCTCATCATCGGTGAGGCCGTTGGGGTCTTGCCACATGGCCAGGTCGGCGGCCATAGAGATTTCGTTGGGCATCCAGTGGTTGGCACATCCGTCGATGTACTTCTCCCAGGCCCACTTGTACTTGAAGGGCACAAGCTGGTTCAGGTCGGCCTTGCAGTTGATGATTTTTTTATCGTCGACCTGAATGCGCGAGGCACCCATTTCTACAGACTCCAGGCCCGTTGCGCCGACGGCAGCAGGGTCTGTGGGTGGGTGATCGACGTTGCCGACCATGCCGGCCGTGCTGGGCATGGGCTGCGCCTGCGGCTTGGCAGCAGGTTGGGCGTCGGTGGTGTTTGGTGTGTCGTCCCAGTTGAGCATCGTGGTTCCTCTGGTGAGATGTTTTTGAATCAATCAGTGAAAGCGGTTCGGAAGGGCGTTATGGCTGTGTTGGCAGCGGTCGACCGTTCGATGGCGGTTCTCGTTGTCATTGCGATGCGTGGTGCACTATCGGGTGAGGCAGGGTCATGAGCGTTATCGCTTCGCCAGCGATTGGCCCGCACCCATTTGTTGAAACTGAGGGCCGGTGGCCCTCTGTTTCAACAAAGCACCGTGGCGAATCGCTTACTGGCATGCCTCACAATCCGGGTCGAGGATGGAGCAGGCTTGAGGTGCGGGTTCTGGGCTGGCCGTGGGTGTGGGGCTAGGTGCGGAAGAGGCGACTGGGTTGTTTCCGGCATTACCACCGGCCACTTTGTTCAGGCGGCTATCTTCAATGGTGGTTTTCTCACTGTGCGTTGCACCCATAGTGCGCAGGTAGTACGTGGTTTTCAGGCCACTCTTCCATGCTAGCTTGTACAGCTCGTCCAGTTTGCGGCCCGAGGGTTCACGCATGTACAGGTTGAGGCTTTGAGCTTGGTCCAGCCACTTTTGCCGGCGGCTACCCGCTTTGACCAGCCAGCTGGCATCGATTTCAAAGGCGCACTTAAACAGGGCTTTGACGTCGTCCGGTACGCGGTCAATTTGTTGCACCGAGCCGTCGTAGAACTTGAGGTCGTGCACCATCACTTCATCCCAGAGGTCGCGCGCTTTGAGCTCTTGCACCAGGTAGGGGTTGGCCACTGTGAACTCGCCGGAAAGGTTCGATTTCACGTAAAGGTTCTGGTAGGTGGGCTCGATGGATTGCGAGACGCCGGTGATGTTCGCGATGGTGGCCGTAGGCGCAATGGCCATGCAATTGGAGTTGCGCATGCCCACGGTCTTGACCTTCTCACGCAGGCTGTCCCAATCCAGACGCTGGCTGCGATCTTGATCGAGTTGGCCTTCGCCACGGTTTTCTGCCAGCTTTTCGATACTGTCGATGGGCAGAATGCCTTGGCTCCATAGGCTGCCCGGGTAGCTCTTATAGCTGCCACGCTCGGCAGCTAATTCGCTGGAAGCGTCAATAGCGTAGTAGCTGATGAGTTCCATGGACTCATCGGCAAACTGCACCGCATCGTCCGACTCATAAGGCAGGCCTAGCTTGTACAAGGCATCTTGGAAGCCCATCAGGCCCAAGCCGACTGGACGGTGACGCAGGTTGGAATCGCGCGCGGTACCGACCGAGTAGTAGTTGTACTCGATGACGTTGTCCAGCATGCGCATGGCGGTGCGCACGGTCTTCTGCAGTTTCTCGCGGTCCAGCTCCACCGTGCCGTCTTCGCGCTTGACCACATGCTGGGCCAGGTTCACCGAGCCCAGGTTGCACACGGCGATTTCCTTGCCAGGCGAGGTGTTCAGTGTGATCTCGGTGCACAGGTTGGAGGAGTGCACCACGCCCACATGCTGTTGCGGACTGCGCAGGTTGCAGGGATCTTTGAAGGTTACCCAAGGGTGGCCGGTTTCGAAGAGCTGGCCCAACATTTTGCGCCACAGCTGCACGGCCGGAATGCGCTTGTAGTTACGAATTTCGCCGCGGTCAGCCTTGTCTTCGTACTGCACATAGCGCTCTTCAAAGGCGCGGCCGGTGAGGTCGTGAAGGTCCGGCACTTCGTCGGGTGAGAACAGGGTCCACTGACCTTCTTCCAGCACCCGCTTCATAAACAGATCCGGCACCCAGTTGGCGGTGTTCATGTCGTGGGTGCGGCGGCGCTCATCGCCGGTGTTCTTGCGCAGCTCCACGAACTCTTCAATGTCGCGGTGCCAAGTTTCGAGGTAGGCGCAGACGGCGCCCTTACGCTTGCCGCCCTGGTTGACCGCGACGGCGGTGTCGTTGGCCACTTTTAAGAAGGGCACCACGCCTTGGCTCTTGCCGTTGGTGCCTTTGATGTAGGCGCCCATGCCGCGAACCGGGGTCCAGTCGTTGCCCAGACCGCCGGCGAATTTGGACAGCATGGCGTTGTCGTGAATGGCGCCGAAAATGCCGGTGAGGTCGTCAGGCACCGTGGTCAAGTAGCAGCTGGAGAGCTGCGGACGCAGGGTGGCCGAGTTGAATAGGGTCGGCGTGGACGACATGAAGTCGAAGGACGACAGCAGGGTGTAGAACTCGATGGCGCGCTCTTCACGATCGACTTCATTGATGGCGAGTCCCATAGCTACCCGCATAAAGAAGGCCTGCGGCAGCTCGAAGCGGTCGCCGTCGTGATGGATGAAGTAACGGTCGTAGAGGGTTTGCAGACCCAGGAAGTTGAACTGGTTGTCCCGATCCGGCAACAGGGCTTGGCCCAAACGCTCCAAGTCGTACTGCAGCAGGGTGTCGTCTAAGAGTTCCCATTCCACAGCCTGCTTCACGTAGCTACGGAAGTAGCTGGGGTACAGCTCACGCATTTCGCTGTGCGTGGCGTACAGGGTCGACATACCCAACTTGGTCAGCGCTTCATGGCGCAGCTTGTCCATCAGCAAGCGGGCCGCCACCAGCGAGTAGTTGGCCTCGGTTTCAATCAGCGCACGCGCTGCCAGGGTGGGCGCCTGAGCGAGGTCGGCTTCCGAGATTTCGTCATACAGATTACGCAGGATGTCCTGTGTGACCTTTTCGGGGTCTACATCGGCAATGCCTTCACAGGCTTCAACAGCAAGCTGATGGATTCGGCTGGCATCCAGCGGCTGCAGACTGCCGTCTGCACCCCGAACATGGAGCTGCGGGGCTTCTTGTACGGCGGCCGACTCGGCCTGCTTCGCAGCCCGCTTTTGCGCCTGTTGGTCGCGGTACAACACATAGGAGCGTGCCACCTTGTGTTCACCAGAGCGCATCAGCGCCAGTTCGACTTGGTCTTGGATGTCTTCAATGTGAACGGTGCCACCGCCGGGCAGGTTCCGGGTCACCCCTTGGCTGACTTGTTCGGTGAGCTGCGCCACCGTGTCGTGAACCCGCTTGGATTCCGCTGCTTGACCACCTTCTACAGCCAGAAAGGCCTTGGTCAATGCGACCTTGATCTTGCTGGGGTCATAAGGTGTGACTTTGCCATTTCGGCGAATCACCTTATAGGTGCCAGGAGCAGTGGCGTTGACTTCGGTGTTGGCGGGCTTTGCGCTCGACTGCGGTAGACGACCGGCAGGAGCAGCAGGAGCTTCGGTGGTGGCATCCATGGTTTTGTTCTCGCAAGAGTGAAGCGGCAAGTGTCTCGACCGTGCTTTATTCGGCACGGGTGCACAATATCTTGTGTTCGGGATGCGCTGTCAACCCACCATCTTGTGTTCATAAGGGGTGGGACACACTATGCATAGTCTGCGAAAAAGCTGTGGATAAGCGCCAAAAATCCGCCAGAAGCAGGGCCTTGCGAGCCCGCCTTGCTATGCTCCGCGCTTCACCAAAAAAAATATTTTTTTATGCTGACTTGTGTGTTGCTGACCGGTGGCTCCGGAACACGGCTTTGGCCGCTGTCGCGGCGAGATTTTCCCAAGCAATTTTTAGCTTTGGATAACGAGGCCAGCTTGCTGGAAAACACGGTGCAGCGCATGCGCGGCATCTGCGCTGATCAGCAGTTGCTGGCGGTGGGTGGTGAAGCGCATCGCTTCATTGTGCGCGAGCATTTAGATCGCCAAGACGCCCATGCAGCACCCGTGCTCCTTGAGCCCTGTGCGCGGAATACCGCGCCAGCCGTGACCTTAGCGGCCTTACACGCCGCCGCAACCACTGGGCCCGATACCATTTTGCTGGTCAGTCCTGCGGACCACGTGGTCCGTGATCAGGAGGCTTTTAAAGCGGCGGTGCGCAGCGCCATGCCCCTGGCTCAGGCCGGCGCTTTGGTTACCTTTGGCATTCAGCCCGATCGCCCTGAGACCGGCTATGGCTACATCCAGGCTGGCGCGCAGCGGCCGGATGGGGCCTTCGACATTGCGCGCTTTGTGGAGAAACCCGATCTGGCCACCGCCCAGAGCTACTTGCAAGATGGGGGCTACACCTGGAATGCGGGGGTTTTTGTGTTTACCGCAGACACGTTGCTCAGCGAGATGCGCCAGTTCGCGCCAGACATCGTGCGTGCCTGCGAAGAGGCTTTGGCCGGAGAAACGCAGGACGGTCTGTTTGTTCGCGTAGATGCCCAAGCCTTCGCGGCCTGTCCGGAAGACTCTATTGACTATGCCGTGATGGAGAAAACCGACAAAGCCGTGGTGCTGCCCTTGGATTGTGGCTGGAACGATGTGGGGTCCTTCAACTACCTGCGTGAGCTCGGCAGCCCGGATGCCGAAGGCAATGTGCAGCGCGGCGATGTGCATATGCAGGATTGCAGGAATACCTCGGTGCTGGCCCGCTCGCGTTTGGTGGCCGCGGTGGGTTTGGATGATCTGGTGGTGGTGGAAACCGATGACGCGGTGCTGGTTAGCCGTGCAGATCGCCTCCAAGAGGTCAAAACCGTTGCCAAGGGCTTAGATGCGCAGGGGCGTAATGAAGCCGTACACCATCCCCAAGTGTTCCGCCCCTGGGGGTCCTATGAGGGTGTGGATGCGGGACCGCGCCACCAGGTAAAGCGCATTGTGGTCAAGCCAGGGCAGAAACTGAGCCTGCAGATGCATCATCACCGCGCGGAGCATTGGATCGTGGTCAAGGGCACTGCCAAAGTGAGCTGTGGCGATAAGACCTTTTTGCTCACCGAAGACCAATCCACCTACATCCCGCTGGGCACCACGCACCGCCTAGAAAACCCCGGCACCATTCCTTTGGAGCTGATCGAGGTGCAAACCGGCAGTTATTTAGGTGAGGACGATATCGTGCGCTTTGAAGATGACTATGGACGTAAACAATGACCTTAGATGATCTCAAAGCCGCTTTTGAGCTGGCGGGCGATTGGGAAGAGCGTTACGCCATCATTATTGACCTGGGCAAAAAAATGCCTGGGCTGCCTGCCGAGCTGCAGGTCGAAGACAATATCGTGAAGGGCTGCATGAGCCAGGTCTGGATGGTGGCTGAAGTCGACGAGCAGGGCCGTTTGCATGTCCGCGCGGATTCCGACGCTTTGATCGTCAAGGGCTTAATCGCGGTGCTGCTCCTCATCATTGCCGATAAAACTCCGGCTGAGGTTGCCCAGCTCGATATAGCGGCCGAAATGGATGCTCTGGACCTAGCCCGGCACGTAAGTGTGAACCGCCGTAATGGCCTGTCCTCCATGGTGCTGCGGGTCCGCCAACTGGCGGCAGAATCGCTGGCGGATTGAGCGTATTCCTGCGGGCGGTTTGGTCGGAAGTGCCGCTGCGGTCGTCGGTGTGGGGGCGTGCCGTCTCACTGTAGGAGCCGCCCCGTCCGGGCGCAGGATCAGGCCCCGCAGGGGTGGCGGACAGGAGGTCCGCCACTTTCAGTGGAGGCAGGATGCCGACTCTGAAAGCCCCGCAGTCCGGGCGGAATAGGCGGCGACGTGTGAGACGGTACGCCCCCACAGCGAAGGTCAGTGACTGCCTTTAGAGACGGGCCTCCACAGCTTGCATGGTCCCACGCCTGCCTCTTCTGAATTGACGCGGCCGTCGCGACTCTTACAGTGAGATTTCACGCCCCCACAACGGCCATCATCGACCACAGACCGAGCATGCCTCCACAGCCTGCTTGGTCCCCCTCTGGTATCTGCTGCACTGACGTGGCCGGTGCGACATCCTTAGTTTGGTATGTCTCGGGGCCGCAATGGCCTGGAATCGTCTTTCCGATTGCATAGGAGGCGACTCCTTCATCGTGAGCGCAGTCGGGACACTGGGTGTTCAACGCGACAATCGCGTTTCCAGAATCACCGAAGTTTGGGTGCGCAAAATACCCTCCAGGGCACTGACTCGGTCTAGCACCTGATTCAACGCGGGCGGCCCGTCTGCTTCGACTTCTACGATCAGGTCAAACTCCCCGCTGATGGCATGCAGGGCTACGATTTCTGGAATGCCCTCCAGCAGGCGATTGAGACGGGGCGTTAATCGCTGCTCCACAGTAATGAGCACATGGGCCCGCATGCGCCCCTCCAAATAGCGATCGCCTAGGACCACCGAGTAGCCCTGAATGACACCCTCCGACTCCAATTTCTGAATACGGCTTTGCACGGTTGAGCGCGACACTCCCAGGGTTCTTGCTAAGGCGGAGGTGCTCATGCGGGCGTTGTGTCTGAGCGCTGCGAGTAGCTGC
Organism: Oceanococcus sp. HetDA_MAG_MS8; assembly: GCA_019192445.1. Taxonomy (NCBI): domain Bacteria; kingdom Pseudomonadati; phylum Pseudomonadota; class Gammaproteobacteria; order Chromatiales; family Oceanococcaceae; genus Oceanococcus; species Oceanococcus sp. HetDA_MAG_MS8. Next base: position 111,784 of record JAHCMK010000004.1, on the reverse strand, counting down.
CGATCCAGCTCTTTCATCAAAATGTATAAGAGTTTCGTCAAATTGCAGTATAGAGCAGCGCAATCGACCAAAGTTTTCACTAGGAATCGACACCGTCGCTGCTTAAACTGGAGAGCTTGCTAAAACCACATGTAACAAAAGTTGTGTGGGTGATGCTCAGCCCTTTTATTCGCGCGACCCCTTAGTTGCCGTCATTCTTGGAGAAAATTTGATGACCGTGGACCGCACCACTTTTGATGCCGTAATGGCTCCGAATTACAACCCCGCCGCGGTCATTCCGGTGCGTGGTAAAGGTGCGCGACTGTGGGATCAAGAAGGCCGCGATTTCATCGATTTTGCCGGTGGCATCGCGGTGAACTGTTTGGGGCATGCCCATCCCAAGTTAGTGGCCGCCTTGGAAGAGCAGGGCCGCAAGCTTTGGCATCTCAGCAATGTTTACACCAATGAGCCCGCACTGAAGTTGGCGCAAACCCTCTGCGAGGCCACTTTTGCCGACAAGGTGTTTTTCTGTAATTCGGGGGCTGAAGCCAATGAAGCGGCGTTGAAACTGGCGCGGCGCTGGGCTTATGACAAATTCGGTGAAGACAAAGACCAGATTATTGCCTTCAAGCAGGCCTTTCACGGCCGTACCTTCTTTACCGTCACCGTCGGTGGGCAGCCGGCCTATGCCGAGGGCTTCGGCCCCAAACCCGGCGCTATTGACCACGTGCCCTACAACGATCTGGCCGCGCTGGAAGCGCTGATTTCCGAGCGTACCTGTGCGGTGATGCTAGAACCCTTGCAAGGGGAGGGCGGTGTGATTCCGGCCGACCCCGATTTCCTGGCAGGCGTGCGTGCCCTGTGTGATAAGCATCAGGCGCTGATGATCTGCGACGAGGTGCAGTCTGGTGTCGGGCGCGTGGGTTCTTTGTATGCCTACCAGGAATACGGAGTGACACCCGACATTCTCACCACCGCTAAAGCCTTGGGCGGAGGCTTCCCCATTGGGGCAATGCTGAGCACGGCCGAGATCATGGAGCACCTCAAGGTAGGTACCCATGGCAGCACCTATGGCGGCAACCCACTGGGCTGCGCCGTGGCTCAAGCGGTGCTGGATGAAGTGAATCAGCCGGCCTTCCTGGCCGGCGTTAAAGAACGTGAGCAGCTGTTCCGCGAGCATCTCGAGGGCATCAAGAGCCGCCACGGCGTTTTCGCCGAAGTGCGCGGCAAAGGCTTGCTGCTGGGCGCCGTGATGGCCGAGGAGTATCAGGGCTGCGCCCGTGATGTCCTCAACGCAGGGGTTGCCCATGGTGTGATGGCCTTGGTTGCCGGGCCGAATGTGGTGCGGATGGCACCGGCGCTGAACATTACTCCTGAGGACATCGCCGAAGGAATGCAGCGACTAGATAAGGCTGTGGCTCATTGGCTGGAGCAGCGCGCAAGCGCCTGAGGCCCATCATGATGATGCGCATCCGCCCAATTGCCGCACCGGATTACCCGGCTCTACTGCACTTTGCGGAAGAGTCCGGGCATGGGTTTACTTCGTTACCCAAGGACGAGGGGCAACTCAGCGACCGTATTGAACGGGCTGTGGCAGCGGTGAACACCAGCGAGGACCATACTGGGGCGGCTGGATACCTCTTCGTGATGGAAGACATCGACTCCGGGGCCGTAGTGGGCACCACGGGTATCGAAGCCCGAGTGGGCCTGCAGGATGCCTTCTACCACTATCACCTGAGTAAGGTCGTGCATCACTCGCGAGAGCTGGGCATTTACAACACCCAGGATGTGCTGACGCTGTGTAACGACTACACCGGCGTGTCAGAACTATGCACCTTGTTTTTAACGCCGGCGGCTCGTGCGCGGCAAAACGGGCATTTGCTGTCGCGCTGCCGCATGCTGTTTATGGCCGAGCACCCACAGCGCTTTGCTGATCGTGTCATCGCCGAGCTACGTGGCGTCAGTGATGCTCAGGGGCGGTCTCCATTTTGGACTTGGCTGCAGAAGCACTTTTTCAGCATGGATCTTGCCGATGCCATTCACCGGGTTGGCATGGGACAAAAATCCTTCATCGCTGAGTTGATGCCGCATTATCCGGTGTACGTGAGCTTGCTCGACCAAGCAGCGCAAGATGTGATCAGCGAGGTTCACCTGGAAACCCGTCCTGCCCGCCGTTTGCTAGAAAAAGAAGGCTTCACCTTCCGCGGTTATGTGGACATCTTCGATGCCGGGCCTTCGGTGGAGGCTTACCGTAAAGATATTCGCAGCGTGCGCCATTCAGAGCGCTACATCATCGCCGCGGGTAACGGCTTGGCTGGTGCCCCTATGATGCTCATTGCCAATACGGCCGTTGCCGATTTTCGCGCCACGCTGGCGCCTGCGCGGGTCAACCCCGACACAGACACGCTCACCGTTGATCCAGAAGTTTTGCGGGCACTGGAACTAGGCTCCGGCGATGCGGTGCGCGCACTCCGTATTTAGCCTGCCTCCCACAACACAGCAGCGGTTCACATGCGGCCGCGCACTGCGTCGGCCGAAGTTGCACAGCCAGACGCTTATTCATACTTAGGAGAACCTGAATGACTACGCACTATTGGTCCGGCCAATGGCATGCCGGGACTGGCGCTGAGCAGCAATCCACAGACCCCGCCCATGGCCGCGTACTCTGGACCGGTCGTGCTGCAGGGCCCGAGCAGGTCGACGCCGCAGTTCTTGCCGCGCGCCAAGCTGCGCCAGACTGGGGGCGGCGCCCCCTAGAGCAGCGCCAGGCTTTGGTAGATGCCTTTGCGACGGCGCTTCAGCGCCATCAGGAAGACCTCGCGCAGCTCATCGCCGCGGAGGTGGGTAAACCATTGTGGGAGGCGCGGACTGAAGCCGCGGCCATGGTGGGCAAGGTGGGCTTGTCGCACAAAGCCCAGGCTGAACGCGCGGGGGAGCGTGCTCAAGCCATGGGGGCCGGCCAAGCTGTACTGCGCCATCGCCCGCATGGTGTGCTGGCCGTATTCGGTCCGTATAACTTCCCGGGTCACCTTCCCAATGGTCACATTGTTCCCGCCTTGTTGGCCGGCAATACCGTGGTCTTCAAACCCAGCGACCTCACACCCGCAGTCGGTGCCGCCATGCTGCGCATTTGGGAAGAGGTGGGCTTACCTGCAGGCGTACTGAACCTCGTCCAGGGCGGGGCTGAAACTGGAAAGGCCTTGGCCGGTCACGCGCAGATCGACGGCCTGCTATTCACAGGAAGTTCGCGCACCGGCCGACTGCTTCATGAACAGTTTGCGGGGCAAACAGGCAAGTTGTTGGCATTGGAAATGGGGGGCAATAATCCCTTAATCGTCGATGAGGTGGCCGACACTTCGGCTGCTGTGCACTCCATTATCCAGTCCGCGTTTATTACCAGTGGACAACGCTGTACCTGTGCGCGGCGGCTGTTTTTGCCGCAAGGAGCTGCTGGTGATGCCCTGCTGGCAGACCTCATCGACAAAACGGCGCACATTCAGCAAGGGGCCTGGGACGCTGAGCCTCAGCCCTTCATGGGGCCGGTGATCTCAGCCGCTGCGGGGCAGGCGCTGGTCGCCGCGCAAAGCCGCCTGCAGGAGTTAGGCGCAAGCACCCTGCTGAGCATGCAGGCCCAAGCCGACAACGCCGCTTTTGTATCGCCAGGCATTGTGGATGTGAGTGCGATCAGCGACAAACTGCCAGACGATGAATATTTTGGCCCTTTATTGCAGGTGATTCGCTACACCGATCTGGATGCGGCGATTCAGGGAGCGAATGCCACCCGCTATGGGCTGGCTGCAGGCTTCATCGGTGATGATGAGTCCCGCTATCGCTATGCATGGGAGCGCATGCGCGCTGGGATTATCAATTGGAACGGCCCCACCACAGGGGCCAGTGGTTCGGCCCCATTTGGCGGTATTGGTGACTCCGGTAATTTGCGGCCCAGCGCTTGGTATGCGGCCGATTACTGTGCTTATCCCGTGGCCTCCGTTGAACTGTCGCAAGCCTCGTTGCCGGCCAGTCCCGTCGCCGGTTTGCCTTGGACTGTGGAGGAATAAGCGTCATGCAGCAGCAAGATTTTTTTGCCCGGCTATGGGCGGACTACCTCAGTTTCGCCCCCAGCGCCCAGCCCATACACGCGCTACTCGGCCAGGGCCATCCCATTGTGAATGACCACATCGCCTTGCGGACCTTCAATACGCCAGAGTTGGGCTTAGAGGCCTTGGATCCACTGTTCACACACATGGGTTTTGTCATTGGCGACCATTATCGATTCGCTGCCAAAAAGCTACGCGCCCGGTACTACATCCACCCCGATCCAGAGGTGCCCAAAATCTTCATCAGCGAGCTGTTACTCGAAGAGTGCAGCCCACGCTTGCAGGAGTTGGTTGCGCCCTTGTGCGCCCAGGTGCCGGTAGACGCTACCCAGAGTCCGGCTTTTTTGGCCTCTGGCCGCCATTGGGATCTGTCTTTTGCGGTATATGAAGAGTTGCTTCAAGAGAGCGAATATGCGGCTTGGTTGGCGGCCTTAGGCTTTCGCGCGAATCATTTCACGGTGGCCGTGAATCAGCTTCCGGGTTACGACTCGGTCGCGCAGGTGAACGCTAGGCTCAAGGAGGCGGGCTATACCCTGAATACCTCCGGAGGCGAGATTAAGGGCTCGGCCGAGGTGATGCTGGAACAATCATCGACCTTGGCAGACCGAGTGTCGGTGTCATTTGCTGACGGCGATAAAGTGATTCCGGGGTGCTTTTATGAGTTTGCTTACCGTTATCCACAAGCGGATGGAGAGCTCTACCAAGGTTTTGTAGAAGCCAGCGCTGACAAGATCTTTGAAAGTACAGACCTGCGTCGCTGACCCTTGGAAGGAGCCTGAGTAGATGGATACCCCGCTGACGCTGCTACAGCAGCAGCTAGGTGCGGCTGATGCTGTGCTCCGTGCCGAGGACGACCGACGTCGCTACGCTGGGGATCGCTCTCGGCTGCAGTCCGAGTTGCCCTTGGCGGTGGTGCGCCCCTCCAGCGTGGCTGAAGTTCAAGCGGTCGTGCGCTGGGCACGGGAGCACAACATTGCCTTGGTGCCTGCTGGTGGGAGAACGGGTTTGTGCGGTGGAACCCAAACCACCAGTGCTGAGGTTCTGCTGTGCCTGGAACGCATGAATCAATGCCTGGGGCGTAGCGTGGTGGATCAAAGTCTCAGTGTTCAGGCCGGCATGGTCACGGCCCAGGTGCATAGTTTGGCTGCGGAGATGGGTCTGCACTTTCCTGTGGATTTTGCCTCTAGCGGTTCATCCCAAATTGGCGGCAATGTGGCCACCAACGCCGGTGGTATTCATGTGATTCGCTATGGGATGCTCCGAGATTGGGTACGCGGTCTCACGGTAGTTACGGGGGCCGGAGAAGTGCTGAAGCTGCAGCAAGGCCTCATCAAAAACAATGCAGGCTACGATTTTCGACACCTGATGATTGGCTCCGAAGGCACCCTGGGAATCATCTGTGAAGTGACATTAGGCCTGACAAGCCCGCCGGTAGATACCAGCGTGGCCGTTTTGGGCTTGCCAGATTTGGAGGCCGCTACGCGAATCTTGCCCGCTGCGCGCACCAAACTACCCATCACGGCGTTTGAGTTCTTCTGTGCGCGCTCACTGCAGGCCGTTCAGGCTCACTGCGGGGTCGCGCCGCCTTTTAGTAGTGCTTGCCCCTACTACCTGCTCATGGAGTTTGAGCATGCGGAGCACAACCAAGCCCTGATGCTGGCTCTCTTTGAGGAGCTTCTGGAGCAAAACCTCGTGGTCGATGGCGTCATCGCCGGTTCTGGCGCCGATGCCAAACGCTTGTGGGGCCTGCGGGAGAACATCTCCGAGAGTTTGTCGCCACTCAAGCCCTATAAGAACGATGTGAGTGTTTGCGTGTCGCAGCTGCCGGACTTTGTGACAGCGGCTCAAGACTTTTGTAGGGAGCAAGCCCCAGAGCTAGAGATAGCGTGGTTTGGACATATCGGCGATGGCAACCTGCACATTAATGTGTTGCCGCCTGTGAGTTGGACCGCGCAGCAGTTCCACCGACACTGTACCAATCTGGCCCAGGGTTTGGCGGCATTGCTGCATGAATACCGGGGCAGCGTATCTGCCGAACATGGCATCGGGCTACTGAAAAAGGCTCAGCTTGGCTTTACTCGCAGCGCGGCCGAAGTGCAGCTCATGCAGGGAGTCAAAGCTGTATTCGACCCCGATGGCATTCTCAACCCCGGGAAGATATTCGATGTGCCAGCGCTGGCCGTGGGCTGAGCTAGTACCCTAGCCTTTGGAGAACTTGGCGGCCTAGCGAAAGTCGTGATGGAAGACTCCCGGCTCGCTGCTGCCCTCCAAAGAGAGCATCTTCTGCGCTACGGCCATGGCTGGTGTGGCTCTGTAGGGGCGTAAGGGGCCCTGCAGTAGGGGGTGGAGCAAGGGCATCAGCCGTTGGCTGAGCGCTTCGGCAGGGCGGCGTTCCTGGCGCGGGCCTAGCAGTAAAGAGGGGTGCAGAATATCGACGCGCTCAAAGCCTAAGCCGGCTAGAGCGGAGTCGACCTCGCCTTTAATGCGGTTGTAATACACCACAGAGCGCGGATTCGCGCCCAATGCAGACACCTGAATCCAATGCTGTACCCCGGCCGCTTTGGCGGCATGTGCCAAATCCAAAGTGAGCTCGCGATCGATGGCAGCAAAGGCGGCTTTGGAGCCCGCATTTGCGCGCGTGGTGCCAAGAGAACAAAACACGGTGTGGATTCCCGCCAAAGCCTCTGCGGCAATGACGCGCAGATCAGCGGCGCAATGCCACTGCTCCAACTTGGGGCGCGACTCTGGCTGCCTGCGGGCCAGAATGGATAAGTTGCTGTTCTTACGCGCATTTTCATCGAGGAAACATTGCCCAATGAGCCCGGTTGCACCGATGTAAAGACGGTTATTTGACATGTCTTCAACTAAACCTAAAAGCGTAGACCTGCGGAGGTTACCGCGCGATGTCGGAAAATAGTCTTACCTGGCTGCAAAAGCTCCACAGCAGGCGTACAGTGCGCGCCATGGACAGAGCCTTTGAGCGAGGTGCCCAAGGCGCGGCATGTACTCGCCAACTGCAACGCGGACTGCGTGGGTTGCGCTTCGACGACCCTGAACTCGAGCGCGAGTTTCGCCGCCGGTACACCGATTTACACATTGGTCGCATTCGTGCGGCTATTGTGCTGGCGATTGGCTTGGTCGCTATGGCCGCGGTCCTCGACTTGTTAACTGCTCCGGACAGCATGCGCACCACATTGTTTGTGGAGAAGCTGCTGCTCATGCTGCCTATTCCGCTCCTGACCTTATGGGTGAGCTATCACCCACGTCATTATCGGCGCGTGGGCTATGCCATGAGTATGGCCATTGTCTGCGCCGGGATGATGCTGGCAGGCGTGGCCGCCCAAGCCGGGGTGGATGGGTTTGTGATGACCAATACCCCGCAGTTATTGCTGATCGTCTATACCTACTTCGTCAGTGCCTTACTCTGGCCTGCATGTTTGATTACGGCCTTGCTCGTCACCCTGGCGGCGGTTGCTGGTGACCTTGTTGTAGGACTGCCTCGGGCTGAGTTTGCGGCGCATTTGATGCACCTGTTCGCCGCCAATACCATCGGGATTGTTGGCAGCTTCATGTTGGAACGGGTCAGTCGGCTGGACTACCTGCATGCCGGAAGCGCGTCTGAGATGGCCGATATCGACCGGGTGACCAGCCTGCGCAGCGCAGCCTCCTTCGATCGCCGCTTATCCAGGTGGTGGGACAAAGCCACCCAGCGTGGCCGACCCATTGGCTTGCTGCTCATCGACCTGGATTACTTCAAGCGTTTTGATGAAAGCTGCGGCCATTACGCGGCCGAGCGTGCGCTGCGCGCGATTGCGCAATCCATTCAAGACCTGCGCAGTACTCAGGAATGCTTTCTGGCACGCATGGACGATGATGGGTTTGGCGTGATTATGCGCGATGCCAATGGGCCCGCTTTGGAAGCTTTGGCCGGAGACATCCGCGACAGTATTGCTGCTTTGCACTTGCAGCATCCTGATTCTCCGATTTCGAGTGAACTCACCGCGTCTATTGCTGGCCGAGTAGTGCAGCCGCGACATGAAGAGCAGCCCGCGAGTCTATCGAGCCAAGTGCGTCAGGACTTAGATCGCCTCAAGCGCTGTGACCGCAATAGCGTATGGATTGACGTTGCAGAGGACCTGCTTCCTCCAGACCCCACCGAAAAGGTCACGCCCTTTAGACGCCAAAGCGTCTGAGAGTCAGCACGCTAGAGCGTCTTAGCTGTTGCTTCATAAGTCCATTGGACGCCCTTAGCACCTTAGTAGCCAGAAGATGCAGGCATAAAAAACCCGGCGCGGCCGTGGGGCAGGCGCCGGGCTACGCATGTGATGCGTTTTAGGCTTCTGTTTTTGCTTCGCGCAGCATTTGTGCCAGCTCAACCAGCAGGGCTTCAGTGTCATCCCAGCCTAAGCAGCCATCGGTAATGCTCTGGCCGTAGTTTTCCGGTTTGCTTTGCTTGCCGCCAACCAAATGGCTTTCGAGCATGAGGCCAAAAATGCGCTGATCGCCAGCCGCGCGCCGGGCAATACAGTCGCGGGCAATCTCCGGCTGGCGTTCGGGTTTTTTGCCAGAGTTTGCATGGCTGCAATCCACCATCACCTGCGCAGGTAGCTCAGCTTTTTCCAGGCGAGCGGCTGTGTCTTCGATGCTGTCGCCATCGAAGTTTGGGCCATCGGAACCGCCGCGCAAAATGATATGCGTGAGCGGGTTGCCCGTGGTTTCAAAGATGGACACCACCCCCGTTTTGGTCAAAGACAGGAAGCGGTGGGGGTGCTGGGCGGATTTAATGGCATCGACCGCGACCTGGATGCTGCCGTTGGTCCCATTCTTAAAGCCCACAGGGCAGGACAGCCCGGATGCCATTTCCCGGTGCAACTGCGACTCGGTGGTGCGCGCTCCAATGGCGCCCCAGCTCACGAGGTCCGATAAATATTGTGGGGTGAGAATATCCAGGTATTCCACGCCCGCTGGCATGCCCATGGCATTCAGGTCGATCAGCAGATGCCGCGCCAGGCGCAGGCCATGATCGATGTCGAAGCTGTCATCGATGTGCGGGTCATTAATTAAGCCTTTCCAGCCGACGATGGTGCGGGGCTTTTCAAAGTACACCCGCATCACGATGAGCAGCTCTTGGTTGACCTTTTCCCGCAACGCGGTCAGCCGCTGCGCATATTCGCGGGCGGCTACGGGGTCGTGAATAGAGCAGGGACCAACAATGACCAGCACACGGTCATCCTGACCTTTGAGTACAGCCTCAATTTCAGAGCGGGTTTTTTGTACGGTCTGCGCGGCGGCGTCGCTAATGGGCGCCGCTTGTTGCACGGCAGCTGGTGTGGCTACCGGGCGGATAGATGCAATGCGCAGATTGTCGAGACGATGCATGGAATCCTTCCGGGCAATCAAATCGGTCTAGCATACCAAGCATGCGAGCAGACTTTGCGACCGGATTACCAATTGCCGCTTACTTACCGACCATCGTCGATACTTTGGGCCGGGAGCGCCGGCTCATTTTGCAGGCAGAGCCTGGCGCAGGAAAGACGACCACCGTTGCTTTGGCCTTATTGCAGTCGCCCTGGCTCCAAGGTCAGGTGTGGCTGACCCAGCCGCGCAGGCTAGCGGCGCGCGCGGCCGCGGCGCGTCTGGCCGTGAACGCGGGTGACAAGCAGGCTGGTGGTCTGGTGGGCTTGCAAACGCGTGATCAGACTGTGCTGGCTCCCACGAACCGCGTAGTGGTGATGACCGAGGGCGTTTTGGTGCAGCGCATCCAGCAGGACCCGGAGCTGAGCGGCGTGGGGGCTGTGCTATTGGATGAGTTTCATGAGCGCAGCCTCCAGGCTGATCTGGCATTGGCCTTGTGCTCGGAGGTCAGTTCGTCGCTGCGGGAGGACTTAGCTCTGGGGCTGATGTCGGCCACCTTGCAAGGGCAAAACTTAGAGCAGCGCTGGTCCGCTCCGCATGTGCACTGCCCTGGTCGCTGCTTTCCATTGCGCTACCACCACCGGCCGCATAGTTTGGACCAAGCTTTGGAGGGTGGCCTGCGGCAAGTGGTGCTGGAGGCCATAGAGCAGGGTTCTGGCAGCGTTCTGGTGTTCTTGCCGGGTGAGCGTGAAATTGCTGCGGCCGCGCGCAGCCTGCAGTCGCTGAGCACGCCGATATTTCCCTTGTATGCGCGGCTCAAAGCTGCCGAGCAGCAGGCCGCCTTACAAACTCAACAGCGCCGCATCATTTTGGCGACGGCGGTTGCCGAAACCAGCCTCACGGTGCAGGGTGTAAACACGGTGATAGACCTGGGCTGGTCGCGCTATGCCGAATACGATCCACGGGCGGGCTATAGCCGTTTGGTCACTCGGCGAGTGACACAGGCCCAGGCCGAGCAACGCGCGGGTCGTGCGGGTCGGATTGGGCCGGGGCAGGTTTTTCGGCTATGGCCTCAGGATGAGTTACTCCCACCGGCGCTGGCGCCGGAAGTACAGCGCGCTGACCTGAGTCCGCTAGCGATGGAGCTAGCCCGCTGGGGCTCAGCAGAGCTGCCGTGGCTAGAGCCACCGCATCCTGGACGGCTACAGGAAGCGCAGCAAAGACTGCGTCAGTGGGGTGCGCTGGAGAGTACAGGCCGCCTCACGCAGCAAGGGGCGGCTATGGCGCGGTGGGGTGTGGACCCACGCTGGGCCAGCCTCCTGGAGCAGGGGCATGGTTTGGGCAGCTCCGCAGAGCAGCTTTGCCTGTTAGCCATCGCAGCCATCGGCACGGTGGATCTTCCCTTGCCACAGAGCTTGGTCGACTTGGAGGAGATACTCCAAGCCTGGGCTGATCAGCGTCTGTCGCGCGTGCAGCGCTCCGCCCTGGACCAGGCTTTGCGCCGGCTGCGTGGTCGCGCTCCACGCGAATGGGGCTCGGCCCGCAGTTGGCAGCTATCTGCTGCGGTGCGCCAGGCCTGTGCCCACGCTTTTGTAGATCGCATTGGGCAACAGCGTGGAGGGGCAGGGCGTTTCAAATTAAGCGGGGGTGGCGGCGCAGTTTTGAGGGGGGATCCGGATTTGGCTGAGCAATCCTTCCTGGTGGTGCTGGATATCTCTGGTGGTCCGGAAGGGCAGATTCGGCGGGCGCTTCGTATTCGTCTCACAGAGCTGGAAGCGGCAAGCCCCGAGCACATTGCGCAGCAAGAGCACTTGCGCTGGGACCCCACCCGCGGGCAACTCCAATGCCGGCGAGAGCATCGGCTACTTGAGCTAGTGCTGAGTCAGAACACGGCGCCACTGCCGAGTGATGCCGAGCGCCTTGGCCAGACGCTGCTGCAAGTTCTGGTCAACGAGGCGGCCGATCAATGGCCTTGGACACCCCAGTTACGGCAGCTTCAGGCCAGAGTGGCCTGGGCGCGCGCCCAAGGCTTAGCTTGGCCGGATTGTAGTGATGCGGTGCTCAGGGCAGAGGCGCAGGATTGGCTGGCGCCATTTCTGCGCGGCATGAGTAGCCTGGAGCAGTTGCGCAGCGCCCACGCGCTCGAGCAGGGTTTAGGATTTCGGCTGCAACAGGTTTGGTCTGAGCTGCAAGGCTTTTGCCCATCTGAAGTGACAATTCATGGACGGTCGTGGCCATTGGACTATCTCGCACCCGAGGGGCCGGTGCTGGCCATTCCGGTTCAGCAAATGTTTGGCTTGGCCACGGGGCCGCAGGTGGGCCCCCATCAGTGCCCCATCTTGTTGCACCTACTCAGCCCGGCACGGCGGCCGCTGGCTGTCACTCGCGACCTTGGCAGCTTTTGGGCGGGCGCGTGGAAGGAGGTCCGCGCGCAGATGAGGGGGCGTTATCCCAAACATGATTGGCCGGAGCGCCCTGAGCTCGCAAAACCCCCTGAGCCTAGGCGCCGTCGCTGATGTTAAGCCGGCGGCGTTAACGCGGGTGCCAGGACACGGCGACCTAGGTGTTGATGTCTTCTGTTAAGGGACACCAGGGGCGTATGGACAAAGCGTAGATTTTCAGTAGTACGCGCCGATTGCACCCCTACGCATTCAGCTTTGGCTTATATTTTGCTGAACCCTGCTGCGCGACTTCGCGTCGTGCAAGAACCTTGACATCTCTAGGGAAGGAGAATCCCCCACATGACTCGTCGTCTGCAAGCGGCGGCTCTGGGCTTGCTGTGTAGCGGCCTGGTAGCCTGCCAAGGCGGAAGTAATTCTGCCGCCTCATCATCCCCTGTGACCGCTCGCGCTGATGCCGGGCAGGCCCAGGTGGTCGTGGCCGTGATCGATTCCGGCATTAACGTGTACCACGACTTTTTCCATGCCGGTTCGGATATTTATGCGAAGAGTGCTCCCTCGGCGGTGACGCCTGAGGTTCTAGACGCCTTTGATATTGGGCCGGAGCAAATTATCTCGCTGAGTCGCAGCGGTGATTTTTTCGCCGACTTTGCTCAGGATGCCCAGATTTGGAACAACATCCGGCCCTTCCAGTTTTACTGGTTTGAAGGCACCAACATTATCGCCACCACCCACCAGATTGCGGACCTTGCGGCCGGGAACATTCCCATTCTGCCGGATACCGAATCGGATACGCATGGCGTCGGTACTAGCGCCGCCGTGCTCACGGCCAACCCTGAAGCGATCGTGCTGTTTGTAGAGCCTAACGGCTTGGGCTCGGTGGATTCCCATGAATTGGCCTTTACCCATCCGGCTGTGGATATGATCTCCACCAGTTATGGGGTATCGATTCCTGGAGTGGCCTACCCCATTCCGGAAACCGCGAACTTCGAATTCTCGTACCAGGGCATGGTCGAGCTAGGCAAAATGCACTTCAGCTCTGCGGGTAATGCGCCAGGCTTTTCCCCCTTTCGTGCGGGTGCCGGCCCATGGTGGAGCATTGGGGTGTCGGGAATTGAAGAGGGCACCTCCGAGGGGCGCACCAGCTTGTCCGGAATTTTTCCGGACTTTGTGAGCGACTTCGTGCAGGATCTACCGTACTGTCAGGCCTGCCAAAATGGCACGCGTAGCGTTGGTGGTACCAGCTTTTCCACACCGCGCGCTGCGGGCGTAGCGTCCAAGATTCTGCTGGAAGCCCGCCGCGCTGCAGGGCACACCGGTGGTATTAAGCTGATTGATGGCGAGGCCTTCATGGTGGCCGCGAATGATGTATTCATCACCAACTGGCAATTGCGTCGGGCCATGGAAGAGGCGGCCTGGGTGCCACCCATTGGTGACTACGACCCTGTTGAGGGCGTGCTGGACCTGGGAGCGCTGCCGGTCAACCCCGTGGCGCCTTGGCTACAGATAGGTTGGGGCGACTTGACGGCGGATCCGGACAAAGCGGTAGTCAGCGAGGCCCTAGCTCAGTTAGGATTCGGAGAAGTAACGCGGGTGAAGGAGGCCGGCTTTTGCGAACATCAAACCGCATGGATTGAAGCGCGCAAGGCCTACTGGAACAACCTGGCTTTTGGCTCGGAGAGCTTTGGAACCAGTGCGGATCCGTTTGAGTATTGTGATGGGTTGCTGCCCTAATACGAGTTTGGTGCTGCCGGGATCGGGGGAGCCTGGCGCCTAAACTCTACGGGGGGCAAAGTGCGCGGGTCGCCTTGGGGTGGCCCGCGTTTTTTTTGGCCCAGAACCTGGAGAAAGACCAGCCGCAGATTGTTTTTGTTTTTTCCACAGATGGTCACTGATGGCCGCAGATGGGTGCTGTGTAGATCTGCGTAAAAGCGGGGATAGTGGCAGTGACTTAGCCGTAGTCAGAAGTAACGCTTTTTGTGAGGCGGGCGTTGGGCTTCCAGGTCGGCCGCAAGGCCCCACAACAATCTGAGTCAATCTGCGCAAATCTGCGGCAAAAAACTCAAGCCCGCCGAGGTCGCGAGTCTCGGAGCTTGTTGTTACTTTTCGAATGGTGGTTTCCACAGATGGTCACGGATGGCCACAGATGAGTACTGTGTAGGCTTGGACCTAAGCGTAAATTGCGGCAGTGACTTAGCGATTGTCAGAAGTCGCACTTCTGTTAAGGCGAGCGCTGGTCCTCCAGGTCGACTGCCAAGCCTCCCCATAATCTGCGCGAATCTGTGCTCATCTGTGGAAAAAACAAAACCAGCGCCGACTAGGGCGCATCGTTTTAAGCTTCCTCCAAGCTTCGGTGGCGCCGGAAATGCTGTCCATCCTCCGCGTGACTCTACGCGCATCTGTGGCCTATGTGCCCGGTACGTCATCGCGCTGTGGTCTCTCCATGGTCGCCACCTGCGGTTGCTCCCGTTTTTGCCGGCCTACGCGGTGCTCAGAAATATCGGGTGATATTTAGCTCTAGGTAATCGTCGTTCTGGATGGCGGAGAAGAGCTGGTCCTCGGCAGAGACGTTGCTGAAGACGCGCGTTTGCAGGCTCCAACTGGTTTGGCCGTTGAAGCGCCCGCTAGCCTCCAGGTTAAAAAAGCGGGTGTCGTTATCTAGGTCGACCACCACCCCACTGAGTATCGCCGTACCCAGCACGTCATTGAAGGCTAGGCGTCCGCCTAAGAAGAGGTCGTTTTGGAAGGCGGTGTTGGCGGCCTCCCCACGTTCATCCCAGAGATATTCCACCACCATGCCCAGGTCTGCGCTGGTGCTGGCGATGCCGTAGCTGGTGTATTCCAGCCCTCCCGTTGCCGCATAAAACTGCTCATCGCCCCATTGCAGACCATCTGCAGGAAACTGCGGAACGCCGCTGTCGCGATACAGGGCCTCTAGCTTGTAGAGCCAGCCGCCGGCAGTGTATTGCGCGTCAATGCTGGTTTGCTCCATCTGACCATAGGCCGGCACCAGGGCCGTGGGCATCATGGGGTTGTCTGGAATGAGCAGAGGTTGGCGGTTGGTTCCCTGAAAGTGGGCAATGCCAAAGTCTAGGCTGCCTACATAACCGGCATAACGGACCGCCCAATCCACGTGCGAATCCTCATCCGTAGATTCGTAAACGGGGTCGCTGTCGCGCACCGCTAAGGGCGGCGATAAACGGGCTTCTTGGCCGGGAAAGCGCTGTTCCCTAAAGCCCGGCAGTACAAAGCCAATAAGGTAGCCGGGGCCGGTGCGGTAAGCGGCGCGCAGCATAGGCTGGCCCAGGCGGTCTTCGCCGTCGAAATTCTCCAGCAAGTTCAGCTGGTTGATGACGTCTACGAGGGGAAAGATTTCGGTGCGCCCCCAATACACTTTGGAAATACCCGCTCTTAACTCCCAGTCCCCGAATACGCCTGTCCACTGCAGCTCGCGAATGTCCCAATGCGAACGCGATTCGGCTTCCACAGCCTGTCTGGCCCAAGGCGTAAAGGTGAAGGAGTGATTACGGTCATCCGACTCCCAGTAAAACTCAGCCAAGACCCCCAGCGAATTATCGGTGTGCTCTTGTTCCGAGCGCGGGCCGTCTTCGGGATGAATACGGGTTTGTATACTGAGTTCAGCCTCGGTGTACCACGCCCCTGCGAGCACCGCAGTTGGACAGATACACGCCATGCACGCGATGGCGGTGAGTTGCGCAGCGGCGCGGCGGGTTGTGATTGGCGCAGGACTGCGCATGGTGTCTCCTCGATAACAAACTGGTGGCTTGGGCTGCAGCAGCGCTCGCGGCGCGCCGCAGCCCAGCCAAATCTCCGTAGCACAGTGGGACAGGCCGCAGCTAACCCTGCGGCACCGCCTTCTAGCTATCGCGCGCGGGCCAAAGCGCCCTGGTCGAAGTCGCGCTCGCCTAGGCCCAGGTCGAACTCATATTCGGCGAAGCTCAGCGTGGTGGACTTGCCGGTTTGATGGTTCACCATCTCCAGGCGCAGCGGACGCCAATGCTTGTCTTTGTACTGCTCGTACTCGTGCAGCGTCAGCGTCTTCAGGTGGCTTTGCTTGCGGTCGTAAAACTCCACCTTCAGCGGGATGTAACGCTCGCTATCCATCCAGACGATTTGCCGGGTGTAACCAGAGTTGTCATCCACAGGAAACCGTTCGATAACGAAAACCGGCTGACCTTCGTAGCTCTCATCACGCAAGTACTTGTAGGTGTACTTTTCCACTTCCTGTGAAGACAAGTCTTCGTAGGCAAACTCGGAGCCCATGAAGGGGCCGGATTTGTTATTCGACGCGATTCGTTTGGTGCGCTTGAGTGCGGGCAAATACAGCCACTGATCATCGCTACCCGATTTATGCGAGAAGGTCAGCAAAGCGGTACCGCGTACGTCTTTGGGGTGATCAAAAATAATCAATCCCTTATCGCCATCATCGGCCACCTCCAAGGAGCGGCTGCGCATCTCACGTGTTGACTCTTGGCCTTGCTTGTTGCGCAGGGTCATGGTCATCACCGTAGATGAGTCGCCCCAGCCCTCATCCCGCCGGTCGGCTTCTTGCGCAATTTCCAAACCGCGTTGGGCAGGGTCTGTGCTTTGTGCCATTGCGGGCAGGCTAAGGCTGGCCGCGAGGCCAACGATTAAGGAACGCTTAAGCGCTTGCATGTTGAGTCTCCAAGAGGGTTTCAGTATCGGAAGAGTCGGCCGCGGCGTCGCGGTCGACCAATAAAATCAGCGGCGGTAGCAGCAAGAAGTCGGCGAACAACGCCGTGCCAATGGCAATGGCTGTGAGCTGGCTCATGCCGTTGTTGGGCGTAAACGCACTGGTGGCCAGAATGAGAAAGCCGCAAACCAGAATGATGGAGGTCACCACCAGGGCGGTGCCCACGGTGCGAAAGGCAAAGGGAATCGCCTGTTCCGGGCTCAGCCCTAGCTCGCGTCTGGCGCGCAGGTACTTGGCAAAAAAGTGAATGGTGTCGTCCACAATAATGCCCATGACCATCCCTAAACAGATGCTCATGGTGAAGTTGATGGTGCCGTTGTACACGCCCCAAACCCCAAAGGCCATCCCTAATGGCAGCAAGTTTGGGATCAGACTCAGCGCTCCGAACTTGAAGCTGCGCAGAGCAAACACCAGGAGTACCGAAATGGCCGCGAGGGCCAAGGGGATAGACCACATCATCGCGGTGATATTGCGCTTGGCAATGTAAGCAAACATCACCGCAGGCGACACGCCTAGAGTCGCCATATCGGGGGCATTGGCTTGGAGCCAATCCCTGGCGGCATCGGCCAGTGCGCGGGTTTCTTTGCTGGTCAGGTGTTTGGTGACCACGAAGAAACGCGAGCCATCCTTATCGATGTTGATGGTATTGGCTAAGTCCAGGCCAAAAGGCAGGCTGAACTCGTAAAGCAGCAAATACTGCGCGGCTAAATCGCGTTGCTCGGGCAGCCGATACCAGGCGGGATCGTCCCCGTGCATGTTCTTGTTCAAGCGCTTGAAAATGTCCGACACGCTGGCTACATGCAGTGTCTTGGGGTTTTGCAGCCACCACTGCTTGAATTCATCGAGTTGCTGCAAGTATTCGGGGTCAGCGACGCCGTTCGGTGCAGCGAGGTCGAACTCGAAGGTGTACAAGCCAGAGATGTTGTCGACGATGTAATCCGTGTCGGTCCGAAACTCAATGCGTGGATCAAAGTAATGCGCAAAGAGGTCATTGGTTTCATTTTTGGGAATGAGAGCCACCAGCCCTAAGCAGACGATGAGCCCGCCGACCAGTAAGGGGGTGCGATGACGCAGGCTAAACCGGCCATAGGCTTCCAAGGCGCCGGAAATACGGTCTTTGGAGGCAGCGGGCACCTTGTGCGGAAACATCATCATCAAGGCTGGCAGCGTGGTTACAGAAACCATCCAGGCCAGAATGACACCCATGGCGGTGATATTGCCTAAATCGCGCAGAGGAGGGGAGTCGGTGAAGTTGATGGTGAGAAAGCCCATCGCCGTCGTCACCGAGGTCATGAGCACCGGCATGAAGTTAATTTTCAGAGCGTCGACCATGGCAGGTTCGCGATCTAGCCCCTGACGCCGGTCGGCAAAATAGGTCACCAGGATATGCACGGAGTCAGCGATGGCCAGCGTGGTGATAATGACCGGAGCGGCCACCGAGGGTGAGGTGAGGCCAATGCCAATCCAACCGGCAAGGCCCATGGCACCGGCTGCCGACAAGATGATCACAATCACACTGGCGACCGTTCCTGCAATGGAGCGCAGGAGCAGGTACATGATCACGATCAGCGTCAGATACATCAGCGGATACAGCGTTTGGATATCTGCTTGGCTGGCCTCCGAGAAGGCGTTGCTCATCATGTTGGAGCCAGACATATAAATCTTATGCCCGGGGTATTTGGCCAACATTTCGTCGCGCAGCTCGCGCGCGGCGGCTACCGTAGTCGGCAGCTCGCTAATGTCTTGTTCGGGGAACTCAGAAGTCACGTTGACGGCGACGACATGCCCGTTTGGTGAGGTGAGTCGATTGAGCAGCAAGGGCTCATTGATGGCGATTTGGCGTAAGGCCTCCAGCTCATCGGGCGTTTTTTGCGCAGCGTCGCTGACCAGGTCGCCGACCTGCAAATCATCGCCCAGGGCTTCTGTGTGCTGATAATTTGTGATGGAGTCAACGCGGCGCGTGAAGGGCAGCATCCACGCCTTTTCGGTCATTTCTTCCGCCAGACTCAGAGTCTGTGCGTTAAAGGCCGTATCGCCTTCCGGTTCGATGACAAACAGGACCGAGTCGTTTTTGTTGTAGATGTTCTGGACCCGGTCAAAGGCCACCAGTTGCGGATTTTCTTTGCCGAAAAACACGCGGTAATCGGTGGAGAAGGTGAGGTATTGAGCCCCATAGCCCATGCCGGCAATGGCCAGCAGGCTGGCGATAAGCACCAGCCATCGATTTCGAATCACCCAGCGCGCGTAGCGCTCCAAAAATGCATTAAAGACCGCACCCATAATCAATCTCCCGACGGTGTAGCGGGGTTTGCCCGCAAGCTATTGAGGTAATGCTCTAAGCCACGCATTCCGCCATCGTAGATGCGTGCGCATTGAGCACCCTTGGCCATCCCGATGCAGCCTTCAATGGCGGAAATAATGAAATCGGCTGTTTCTTCGGGGGCGACGTCGCTACGCACATCGCCCCGCTGTTGTCCCTGGCGAATGGCCGCTGAAATCCCCTGCCGCCAATCTTCCAAAATGGAGTGCAGGCGGGTGCGAAAGCCATCGTCAACCGCGCTCATTTCTTGAATCAAATTGTTGAAAGGGCAGCCCAAGGTGAGCGCCATATCACTGCGTTCGTGAACCCGCGCATGCAGCACTGAGATGGCGCCGTCAATGATGTTGTCTGCGGCTAGTACTGGCTGCCAGTTCGACTCAATAAAAGGACGAATCACCTCATCAATAACGGCATAACCCAGGGCCGCTTTATTTGAGAAATGGTGATACAGAGCCCCTTTAGTCACGCTAGCCGTGCGCAAAATGGCCTCTAGGCTCGCGGCCCTGAACCCGTTGCGATGAATTTCTTCGAATGCGGCTTGAACGAGCCGGCTGCGGGTGAGATCCGCGGCCTCTTTGCGTGACATATTCATGTCGAGCAGCAGGTCCCCAAGTGGTCTACATACCAACTAGTATGTATGTGAATTGCTGGGAGTCAAGTTCTTGCCGAGCTGAGTTCTTGAATCTGGGGGCTAGGGCATACTGCCCGCCCATGTTGAGTCAGGCCGCTTGTCGTGATGTTGCCGCTGCTATGTGTTGTTGCCGTGTTTGCCGCTGTGCTCTCTGCTGTGGCGGGCGTCGGTGGCGGCACGATCCTTATTGCTGCGCTTTATGCGGCAGGTTTGTCCCCGTTGGTGGCGCTGGCATTACATGCCATCGTTCAGGCAGTGTCCAATGGCACACGGGCCTGGGCCTATAGACACGATGTGGACTGGCGTAACGGCGGGCTGTGCGCCGCTTGTGCAGCGCCTTGGCCGTTTTTGGTGGCTCCTTGGCTGGTGAACCTGGATGCCAACCTGTTGCGCTTGGCCTTAGGCGGTTTTGTGCTGGCCAACCTACTGCCTAAGCCGGGGCGGGTGCATGGCTTGAGTTTGCCTTGGCGAATGGTGATAGGAGGCTGTCTTAAGGGAATCATTGGCCCTGTAGTGGGGGCCAGCGGCTTGGTGCTGGCGCCGTTTTTCTTTGCACCCCAGTGGCGCAAAGAAGAAGTTGTAGGAACACTGGCGCTGGTCCAGGTGATCGGTCACTTGGTTAAGCTCGCCGCCTACAGCACAGCCGGGATTGCGGTTTTGGGCCATTGGGATTGGGCCTTGGCGCTATCGCTGGCGGTGGTCATGGGTACTTTCGCCGGTCGCCGCCTCATGAGCCAGCTGTCTCAAGCCCGTTTTGAACGGGTATTTCGCCTGGTGTTAGCTCTGCTGGGTGTGCAGTTGCTGCTGCGCGGTGTTTGGGGTTTGCTGAGCCTGAATTAGCGCAGCCTCGAATGCCAGTATGAGGTGGGTAATCAACTCGGCCACGTAAATCGATAAGGCAAAACCACTGGCCAGCAATACCCAGAACAAGAGGGCGAACTCACCGCTGGGATCTTGGGGCAACAACCGCCCGGCCCACAGCATGAGTCCAGTGCCGGCCAATAACATCATCACCAATACCCCCACCATTCGGCGGATGGACTTCCCGAGCATGAGCTGGGCCGGTGCCGTACGGTCTAAGCCCACATCTTCTAGGCCGCTGCTGAGGATATAGACCTCGCGCAACACCCAAGCAAGGTTCGCGACCAGAATGGCGAGTACAAACTCTCCAGCTAAAGCGAGTGCATCGCCGCGATCCTCGCGGGAGACGAAGACCACAATGCTGATGCCGCAGGCCATCGCGGAATACAAAATGCGCCGGGCCCAGCGAACACGACGTTCGCCGTGCAGCCAAGAATCAGGGATGGCCATGCTGAGCCTCCGTGGTGCATACCGCGACTGGCGGCAAGGGCATAATTCGGTTCATGAGTACTTACTTCGCAAATCCTGCAGAACTGGAGGCGCTGCTGCGACCGCAGCTTCCAGGTTTGGCCGATTCCGGCATTTCCATATTGCACGCCGGCGATGGTGAGGCGCGTGTTCGCCAAGCCGCCAGCGATCAACAGCTGCGCCCAGGCGGCACCTTATCTGGCCCCACCATGATGGCGTTGGCGGACACGGCTATGTACGCCGCCATCCTAGGCACCGTAGGTCCGGAGCTGCTGGCCGTCACCACGGATATGAACATGCATTTTCTGCGCCGGCCTGCCATGCAGGACTTAGAGGCGCATGCGCGCATTATCAAACTTGGGCAAAGACTCATTGTCTGCACCGTGGAGATTTCCAGCGGTGAGGACCTCGTAGCGCATGCCACAGGGTCTTATGTGCGACCTCCTGCTGGCAAGCAATGAGGGCTTGGTTACTAGATGCGGGGAATACGCGTCTGAAGGCCAGTCATTGGTCCGGCCAGGGTGACATTGGTGACGTAGAAGTGGTGGACTATGCACAGCTCTCAGCTTGGGCTGAGCGACTCGCCCCAGGTGAGCGCGTTGTTATCAGCAGTGTTGCCTCCCCAGACCGAGAGCGGCAGCTGCGCCGGGTTCTCCCTCCCCACACCCAGTGGGTACGCACTCCCAAAGAAGGCTTAGGCATTCGCTGCGCGTATTCCGATCATCGCAAATGGGGCGTTGATCGCTGGCTGGCGTTGGCAGCGGCTTATGCTCAGCAGGGTGATGCTTGCGGGGTGATCAGTATTGGCACGGCAATGACTTTTGATCTCTGCGACGCAGGCGGGCAGCACCTGGGTGGGTGGATTGCACCCGGCCCGCAAGCCTTATTGGAGGCCTTAGGCCCGCGCACGGCCTTGCCGCCACCTGCAGATTTGGAACAAGGAATCCGAGATCTGGCGACTGATACCGAGCCCGCTCTACTGTCCGGCGCGATGCAATGTGCCCTTGGCGCAATCCAGCGGGCGCAGGCTCAAGCCCAGCCGCACCCGATTTGGCTTACTGGCGGAGGGTCAACATTTTTAGCGCAACTCATGGAGCCTTCCAGCGGGCTGAATGCCGCTCCAAATCTAGTGTTGCTTGGGCTCAGTGCGTGGGTCCGTCACCAAAATGACGAATACGGCGGTATAGACCCCAGGCCGGCAACCCCGTAATCTAGTCTGGAGCGTGCCTAGTGGCGGCTCGATCCGATGGGGATGGGATGATGTCTGAGGCATCGACCGTATTCGTGTGCAGTTTGGATGGACTGCCTGCGCACACTCCCAGCGGTGTAAGGAAATCATGAGGTGTGTTTACAAACGCGCCCGCTTAGGGGTTTGAGTTGGCTTGGAAGGTACTCGTCGCAGACGACAGCGAAGACACCTGGGGTGTGGTCAGGGCTTGTCTGCGTAAATTTGCCTATCGCGGACTGGCGGCAGATGTGCTTTGGGCGGCTACTGCTAGCGAGGCTGAGGCAATACTGCATCGGGACTCAGATATCGCACTGGCATTCGTGGACGTTGTGATGGAGTCTCCGACTGCGGGCTTGGACCTCATTGAGCGTATTCGGCAGGAGGGGCGCATATGGCGAACGCGCGTGGTTTTGCTGACGGGGAATCCCGATGTTGCTCCGCGATCCGAAGCGACACAGCAGTTCGACCTAGATGGCTACATTGATAAAGCCCAAATGACTCCTGAGCGCTTATACGCGACCACCTATTCTGCAGTGCGCGCATATGATCTGATTTCGCGTTTAGACCGCGCTCGAAAATCGATAGTCGATGCAGTGACAATGCTGCAGTCAAAAGATCAACGCGACGTGGTCGCACGTTCTTTGACCGAAGCGCTGCATAGCATCACTCAGGAAGAAACAATTGCGGATTCGCAATGGGAGTGGGGCTCAGTCGCAGAGCGACCTAAGAGCTAAGCTCACCCTAGTAGGCGTGGTTAGTTTGCTGCAGCAGGCCAGTAAATAGTGAACCGAGCACCATGCCCCGCCTGTGGTGAGCCCAGTTCAATTCTTCCTCCAATATGCTGCACCATGCGGCGACAAATCGCTAAACCCATCCCCGTGCTCGGCTGAGTTGCCGAAGAGTAGAACGGTGCAAACACTTGGTCCCGCAACTCTGCGGCGATGCCAGGGCCATCATCATCTATCCTAAGGATGATCTCATTGTGCTCCAGTGTCACACCAACCGTAATTTGTCCTTGGGGGCGATGATGGTGTTTTGCCGCATTCTCCATAATGTTGGTCAATACTGAGCGCAATATCGCCTCCTCGGTTCTTAGGATGGGGGCAGAGTCCGGGAGCGTGATGCTCATATGAGGATGCCGGCTAAGAACCTCAGTCTTGATGTCCTGTAGCAGCACCTTAAGGTCTACTTCTGCTGGATGAGAGATATCCAAACCTAAACGGTAGAACTCGGTCAGCCCGCCGAGAATTTTCTTCGCTGCCGCCGCGGAGCTCTGCAGTAACTTCAGTGAATCCAAACACCCAGCCACATCCTGGTCCTGGCCCAGTTGTTCCTCGGCAATGTCGGCCAGCATCGAAATATTGACGATCGGTGATTTGAGATCGTGAATAACCGCGAACAATATATCGCGATGAGCAAACTGCTCACGTATGAATCTGTCGCGCTGTTGAACAAGGTTCGTTTTGACTTCTTCGTGCAAAGAATGGAAGCCCTGCTCACGGGGCTCATAGGGAAGTAGGTAACACACCAATAACGCGGGTGCTCGAGCGTTGCCCGGTTCGACCATTCTGAGATGCAGACTGCACTTGTGGAGTCGGCCGGTTTTGTCGGTGAGTTGGAGTTTTGTGCGAACGCCCTCCGTCATACCGCTTGCCTGCCTGAGTAAGCGCTGGATAACAGTCGCCGCATCCTCCATGGTCGTGGCCTTAGCAATCAGCCCTTGGAGCTTAGCTTGGCCAGCAGCCCCCAAATCGAAAAACTGTTTGGCGGCCATGTTGCCAGAGTGGATTTGGCCATCACCGCTCACATACAACCCTGCCCATGGTGATGCCTCCAGCAGCCGTTGCTGAAGCTTAGCTGCGGACATACCCAACGTTAGCCAACGGCAAAGTACTCCCGGCCGACGCCCGGCGCAGCATCTGCATGGGGTTGGAGGTGCACCTTGACACGGCAGTGGTTATCCCCGCGTGCGATCGTTCGCGCCAACTCTACTCGAGCGTAGCCAAGATTCTCTGCGGCTATTCGGCCGAATACATTGGAGGTCATCATGCACAGCGAAGGCCGTCCAAGAACGCTCATGCCGAAAGGGCAGCGACTGTTATGAAACTCGATGGCTCTTGGAGTTGATGCTGTATTTGTAAATTCACCGCCAATACGACGCTTAAGATCAACCAACACCGCAGCAACCTGTGTTTGGTCTAGATAGGCAGCTCCTAAGGAGTGGCGATAGCGGCTATTGATATCGTCTCCCATCGCGGCGCCTACGACGGAGACAAAGCCTTTGGCTTCTTCTTCACCAATGGTGTCTTGCAAAGCACCCGTGATATTCCGAATGACGGTGCGGAAAAAGGCATCGCGCTCGATGGGCGGCGGGCTGAGGTCTGTTAACTCAACTACAGTTCCATCTGTCATTCCGACGCTCCATTGGCTGCCACAGAACCAGAGTACTCGATGAGGAGCATCGTTTGATCATCTTCTGGGGTCGAGGGCCCAACCATGGCTGTGAGCATTGACCATAAGGTGTCCACATCTTCCTGAAGAGAGTCCGTGCCTGCGGCGCGAAAAACGGCCTCGCGCACCGGGTTGGGGAGCACCAATGTGCTCGAGCCCGTGTGGCGTCGCTCTAGCAATCCATCAGTGAGCAAAAGAAGTCGGTCACCAGGTTGCATCTGTGCTGGCGTGCAGCTGAGCTCTGGCACATCCCTAAAGGCTCCTAGAGGTGGGCCGTGTTCAGCGGGTAAGGTATCGACAGTTCCATCGCCGTGCATCCACAGAAGCGGGATATGCCCAGCACTAGCCACACACAGAAAACCGTCCTTTCTAAGGTTGAGCAGCAGCCCCGTACACAGCGGCATATGCGCACTGTCTTCGTATAACAGGGTGTTGAGATCCTTAAGCCCCTCTGCGCAATTGCCCAGGTTTTGGCTGTGCAGAGCAGCCATCAGGGCTACGGCGACAAAGCCGGCATCAGCCCCATGCCCTTCAACATCACCGATGAAGGCATTTAAAGAGCCGTTTCCGGCGCCCTCCCAAATCATGACAAGGTCGCCGCTGACTGCGGCATGCGGCCGCATGCGTACAGCCCACGCAGCATGATCCAGACGCGGCTGCCGCTGCATAAGACGCTGTTGAAGAACCCCTAATGCTCGCGCTCTGTTGGGGCGCACGTTCGCCTCGATAGATTTTTTCACCTAAAGCTCACCCCCAGAGCAAGTGGTCGATGCCAGCTATCCACGCCGACAAAGCTGAGAACAGTGCACCCGTGCTGTGGCCACCCATGTCGTGCTTACGCTGCGATGGTACACCGGACACAGCCCTAAAACGCGCATGCGCCTAGTGACGACACGGCTAGCAAACGGCTTTAACCGCCTTATATATCGGATTGTGTCGCGCAGTGGGGGATGCCTTATGAGTCGGGTATTCGGCCTGTTATCGATAGTTTTGCCGGAGAAATTGGTACAATGCGAGCCGAGTGCCGGCTTAGCACAGCTGGTAGTGCACCTGATTTGTAATCAGGGGGTCGGGGGTTCGAATCCCTCAGCCGGCACCATTTTCCCGATTGGCCATCCGCGCGCATGCGTCATGGACTCCAGAGTATTGCGTGTTGCCATCCGCGGATTACAGCGGGGCTGCGCGTTCATCGTCTTCCGCGCTCATTGCTCTCTTTGGCTTTGGTCGGAACGCAGGGATAGCTAGGACTGCCATTTGTGTGGCATCACAGATGCTGCGACTTCTTGGGGCTTAGGCCTTGCGAAACCTTGTTTCTCTTTGGGTGCCATGAGTCACTTTCTCCTACGCAGCGTATCGATGGTCGTTTTGCTGGCGGCTTCACGCCTGTCATGGGCGCAAGACCTTCCACCGCTGCGCACGGATGCCTTCGAGAGCTGCTTGCGTGAAGCTCTGCTATCCGCGCCAGGTGAGACCGCTGTCGCAAATTTGCGCGCGATCTGTGCCGAGGCTAAGAGCGCGCCGGAGGGCGTAGAGTCACAAGGGCCTTCGCCTTTGGAGCGGCGGGTGCAGGTGGAACGGGCTACGCAGTGGATGCCTTTCGTGCTCACGCCCTACAGGCCAAATTATGTGATGCCGTTTACGTATCACGACAGCCCCAATCAGGCGAGCACCGGGGGAGATGCCTTCACCGACCGGGCCGAGATTAAATTCCAGTTGAGCGTGCGGTTTCCCGTATGGCAGCAGGTATTGGGTTCACGCGCCAGTCTCAATGTGGCCTATACGGCGCAGTCTTTCTGGCAGGCCTACGACGCGGCGCGGTCGCGACCCTTTCGCGAAACAAATCATGAGCCCGAACTTTTTCTGAGTATTCCGGTGGACTGGAATGTGTTGGGCTCAAGACTGAGTGCGATGACATTGGGCCTGGTGCATCAGTCCAATGGTCGGGATTTACCAGACTCGCGCAGCTGGAATCGCGTGGCCGCCAGCTTCATTTGGGAAGTGCAGGGGCGAACCCTCATCGTTCGGCCCTGGGTTCGGATTCCTGACCCGGAGAAAACCAGCCCAGATGACCCGCGCGGGGACGAAAACCCCAACATTGAACGGTTCGTGGGTCAGTTTGAGGTGATTTTTGCGCGCAAGCTGGGCTCAAAGACCTACTCGGCGGTGTGGAGGAATAATGCGCGTAGCGACAATCGGGGCAGTTTAGAGCTGAACTGGAGTTTTCCTCTATCAGGCCGCGCTCGCGGTTATGTGCAGTACTTCGCGGGCTATGGGGAAAGCCTCATCGATTACGACCAGCACCACAACCGGTTGGGTTTTGGGGTGGCAATTACCGATTGGCTTTGAGCCGAAAACGCTCAGCGGGGCTAATGAATGCGGTCCGCGCAGTTTGTGATTGAGCACTGGCTGCAGTCTTGATACTCGGGGATGAGCAAGCTCACGGTAGTGCCTTCGCCGGGGACTGAGTGCAAGCTCACCGAGCCGCCCAAGGACTCGCAGACGCGACGAACGACACTAAGCCCCAGGCCGCGTTGAGTAGGGCTGCGCTGGTGGCCGCTGTAGAAGAGCTCTGTAGCGTGGGTGAGCTGCTCTAAGTCCATGCCGATGCCATTGTCCTGGCAACGTAGCTCGCAAAACCCATCGACGACTCGGCCGCTGATGGTTGCCATGGGAGCGCGCTGGGGGTGACTGTGCTCCAGTACGTTGCGCAGCAGATGCGTCCACACTAGGCACATGTCTTCCAGCCCGAAGCAGCTGCGGGGCAGGTTGGAGGCGTGAATGCGAGCATCGCTCTTGCGAATGGGTTCACGCAACACAGAGACAGCCTGTTGCACCGAGTCATCCAAAGACAAGTGTCCATCAAGATGACCCAGCCCTACGCGGTGCAATTCTTCGACCGCGTGAAGGATCTGGTCGATGTCGCCCGCCTCTCGTTTTGCCGATGTCCATTGTTCCTGCAACGCTGGGTAGGCTTGCAGCGGTTGCTGTACATCAGGGTCGGTGGTGTTCAAACACTGCATAAGCTGCGTCAAGGGGCGCTGTATTGCTTTGCGAGACTGGCTGCACTGCGCCTCAGCGGTGTGATTTTGGTAAAGGCGTAGCCGGTTAATGCGGTTTGCATCCCTTGGGCTGGCGCATAGGTCGCTAATGTCCTGAATAAGGCCGCAGAACAAGGGCGTAGAACCGACAAACCAGCGTGCGAGTGCGACTTGTACCGGGAACTCTTCGCCATTGCGACGACGACCGTTCAGGCTGAAGGTTGTGCCCGCCATCTTGGGAACACCCGTGCGGTTGTGGTTTTCCAAGCCGCGGGCAAAGGCGCAGTGATGTTCGGTAGGCATGATGAGCTTGAGGCTCTGACCTAAGGCTTCGGCGCAGGTATAGCCAAAGGCGCGTTCAGAGCCCCCGTTCCAGTAAACAATACGTCCATGGGTGTCGGTGACAATGACCGAATCCTGGAGTACGTCGAACAGCCCTTTGGCGCTGGGGTCCAAGGTGATGGCCGGGTCGTCCATGCCTGAAACACACACAAAGAGCGAGCCGCTGCAGGTTTCGTTCCTTGGGTGGCCAGGCCTAAGCCATGCCTAGTTGGTTCCCCATGACAAGGGCTCCAGCCGGTCGCTATTGTTCACCGGCAGCAACAACTGCGTGTCGCTGAGCTCCAGACTAATGTTCGCGCCAAGGCCCAGCGGTAGTGCGCTGGGCCCTGTTGTCAGGAAGTTCCCACTAACCGAACCGGTAGAAATGTCTGCGCTGGGGATGTCGCCAGCAATCATAAAGACCAGCTGCCAGCCAGCCTCAATGATGTTGTCCTGAGGATAGAAGTTGAGCCGCAGATCCAGAACTTCCCCGCTAATGTCGGACGCCGCCGCGCTGGGGTCGACGATATGGTTAAGGCTTTGCAGGGCAAAGTTCAGGTAGCGGCGTTCACCAGCGGGGTTTTGCGCAAACAATGTTGCGGTGAAGTTGCCACGACTTGCATCGCTGCTGAGCCGGGTGACGATCTGCGGCACGCCCGTCAAGCGCATGGGCTGGCTTAGCGGCGCGCTCACAAACTCGATAGCAGTCCCGGCAATGATGGGTAGGGCATCATTGAGCGGCCCAAGGTTGCCATCGATATCGCGCAGTTCTTCTGGGCGAGCTCCAATGCGGTCTGTATAACTGACCACGCCGCTACTCGGCTGTTGGTTCAGCTGACCATCTGCATGCAGGTGCCAGCTTTGCAGTGTGCTTGTAAGCGGTGGCCAGTCGTCTTGGTAGCGCCAGCGCCCATCATCAGCCTGCGTTTGCACAGCAGGAGCGTCAAGAATGCCGGTATCGCGCCCTTTGAGGAACTGATCCAACCAAGCGAGCAGAGCTTGCTCGAAAAAATCTCCGCGACATGGTTCCAGCGGCAAACAGTCCCCAGTCCGCGGTTGGGGATAGGTGTGCACCCATTGGCCCATCCATACATGCCAGGGTGCGCCGGTCGCCTTGACCGCTGCAATGAAGCCATCGGTCATTTGCGGGTCGACGTTGGCATCTTGGTAGCCTTGGATGTAGAACATCGCCGGGCGCGGATGCTCTGCATCTTGCTGAAGCAGGGCAATCGCGTCACGTTCGTCCCAGTAATCGGAACGATTTCCTGTAATACCCGCGGTGAGGCTCTCTTGTTGATAGGCCAATTGCTCCGAGCAAAGTTCGCCAGTGAGTTGCACCGCGAAATCTGTTGGGCTACTCGGGCCCACACCACCAGACAAACCCACCGGGCCTAAGCCCACAATGGCGTAGTAGTAAGTGGTGAAGAAGGGCGTGTTTTCGCGAATGATGCCGTTGACGAAGCTATACCGGTAGTAGTCGCTAATGGCTTCGATAGGAATGACTGCTTTGAGTTCTGCGGGCGGATCGACAAAGAGCTCGATGGCAGTGGTGCCATCGTAGCTCACGCCCATGGCGGCTACCGCCGCGTTTGACCAACTTTGCTGGCCTAAAAATGCCACCGCGTCTTTGAGCTGCTGTCGCTCAATCGGGCCTCCGTTGTGGAAGCATCCCCCAGAGTTGCCGGTGCCACCCACCGATAAAAACCCTACGGCATAGCCATACGGAATGAGGTATTCCGCCAAAGTGCGAGAGGGGTCGCCGAGAGCATTGCCGGGAAAGTCGGGGCTACCGCCACCGTAGTAGGGGGTGATGAACAACACCAGCGGCTGAGGGTCGCTGCCCGGTGGGCGTCGAATCCAGGCGTCTAGTTCCGCCCCGCTGCTCGTGGGAATACGAAATTGCTCTAGCGTCGCTGTATCTATGGAATAGCCATCAACCGGAGAGGACAAGTTGCGCAGGTAGTCCACCAGAGGCTTTTCAGGCGTGGCTTGGGAGCGCCCATCAGCGGTTGAAACCACCGGAGAACGTCCGCCTCCACAGGCGCTCAATAACATCAGCAGCAACACCGCGGCTGCACATTTCGCACTGGCTAAGCACATAGTGATTTGCGGCGCTACGCGGGCGCCGACTCATTCCCAAGGTTGGATCAAAAATTAGCGGGTAAAACAGCCTTTGGCAAGCGGGATGGGGGCCTACAGTTTGAGGTTGATCTGTGGTCAATCACCGATTGAAGAGTAGGTGACACTGAAAGCTAGTTGGGTGGTAAGGGAATCCATTCCTTGTCGCCCGGCACGTCAGGAAAGTCGCCATTGCGCCAGGCGCGCACAGCTTGTTGTATGCGTCTGGGGTCGCTGTTGACGAAATTCCATTCCAGCTGGCGTGGCCCTAAAGGCTGGCCTCCCAACCAAATCAGTCTGGCGCCGTTGGGACTGTGCAAACTTGGGGTGGCGGCCTGGGCCAAGACTCCCATTTGCCCCTGGCTGAGCGCGTCTTGATCTACGCGCACCTGGCCTGACACCACAAATACGGCTTGTTCAGCGGCATCGGCCACCAAGGGCAGCCGGCCGCCGGGCGGCAGCTGAATATCCACATAAAGGGTGGGTGAGGCTGTCATCACTGGGGAGTGCTCGCCGAAGGCTTGGCCCATCACCACTTTAATCTGCGCGCCAGCAAGCTGGGTGCTGGGTATCTCATCGGCGGCGTAATGGCGGAAGGTGGGAGCGCAGGTTTCGAGGTGCTCGGGGAGGGCCATCCAGGACTGGATGCCATGCAGCACCATAGGGTCGGCATGCTCGACGGGGCGTTCTGAATGCACGATGCCCTGTCCGGCGGTCATCAGGTTTACGGCCCCGGGGCGAATATCCTGGACGACGCCCAAGCTGTCGCGGTGCCGGATGGCGCCAGCGAACAAGTAGGTCATGGTTGCCAGGCCAATATGTGGATGAGGGCGCACCTGCACGCCGTCATTAGGGGCGTACACGGCCGGGCCCATTTCATCAAAAAACACGAAAGGGCCTACGCTGCGTTGCTGGGGGCTTGGCAATACGCGGCGGACAATCAGGCTGCCAATGTCCCGGCTACGCGGGGTGATCACATGCGCCAAGTGACTGAGGGCAGGAGCGGTCATCGAAAATCCTATGCGATAAAGCAGCGCCGCACTATAACGCTTGGCTGGGCGCAGTACGTAGGGCCTCGCACAGCTGTAACGCTAGCGGGCCCATCGCATCGTGGTCTCGGCTGCTGAGGTAGAAATTTTCAGCCCGGCGTTGGCCTTGTTCTAAAGCGAGGGGCTGTAAACGCCGAGCATCCAGTGCTTCTTGAATGTGCATCGCAGGCAGCCAGGCATAACCCAGGCCCCGTTGCACCAGCGCTGTAGAGGTGTGGAGGTGGTCTACGGTCCAGCGTTGTTCAGACCCTAACCAGCCTGCGTCATGGTCGCGATTGCGGGCCGAGTCGCGGAGCACAATTTGCCGATGCGCTTTGAGGTCCTCTAGCTGCAAAGTCCTGTCTAGCTGGTGCAGAGGATGGTGCGGGGCCGCAACACACAGGAAGTCCACGCTGCCCAGGAGCTCATTGAGACAATCGCGCAGTGGCAAGGGGGTAATAGCAAGGTCTGCCTCATGGTTTTGGAGCATCTCTGCAGCTCCGCCGAGCACAGGCTCGCGCAGCTCCAGACGGCAATGTGGATGCTGCTCAAGCAAGGATTCCAAGGGCAGTAACACCTGGGTGAGCGGATAAGCTTGATCCACAGCTAAGCGCAAATCTTGACGCTGTTGGCTCAGGGCTTGGGCGACCCCAAGAATACGCTGCGATTCGTCGAGCAAATACTGGGCCCGCCTGCCTAAAGTGACTCCGGCTGGGGTCAACACCACCTGTTTGCCTTCTACTTGAACCAAGCTGAGGCCGAGCTCTGCTTCCAGCTTGCGTAAGCCGTGGTGGATGGCCGAGGGAGTTTTATGCACTTGGGTACTGGCGGCATGGAAGCCACCATGCTCGGCCACGGCGCAAAGCATGCGCCAAGATTCAAGAGTGGGTGCGCGCATCGATATCGCCAAGATGTTCAAAATAAATAAACGTAACAGCCTAAATAAAACAATTCCAATAAATACAAAGGGGGTCTAAGCTGAGCTCTCATTCATCAACACAAGGAACGCACCATGCTTGACTATCCACGTCCCGCAGCCGATCGTGGCGCTGTAGATATGGGCTGGCTGCAGAGTCGGCATAGCTTCTCGTTTGGCAGTTACTATGACCCTGCCCATATGGGATGGTCGGTGCTACGGGTGATTAATGATGATGAAGTGGCGCCGGGTGCCGGTTTTGGAACGCACGGGCACCGCGATATGGAGATCATTTCTTATGTGCTGGAGGGTGCCCTGGAACACCGCGATAGCATGGGTCACAGCTCTATTCTGCGCGCCGGTGAAGTGCAGCGAATGACTGCGGGGACCGGGGTGCAGCACTCGGAGTTCAATGCCTCGCGTACTGACCCCGTCAAGTTTTTACAGATTTGGGTGATGCCTGAACGCAGTGGCTTGCAGCCTAGTTATGAGCAAAAACCTTTTGCCAGGCAACCCGGTTTGCAGGCCTTGGTGACCCGCGACGGTCGCGAGGGGAGTTTGAAGATTCATCAAGATATGCAGTTGTTACAGCTAGAACTGGAGCCTGGTGAACAGAGGGACTTGGCGCAGCCCGAACGTTGGGGCTATTTACATGTCCTCCAGGGTCAAGCCGAGCTGCACCAACGGTCCTTGGGGCAGGCCGACGCCGTAGGATGGCGTGAGACCTCATCGGCGACGGTTAAGGCGGGTCCTGAAGGTTTACAAGCCCTGGTATTCGACTTGCCAGCTGGTGCCCATGGCTGATCTTTGGGCTGATTCCTGGGCTGACCCTTGGGCCTTTTGGCTCCTTGCTATTGCCGGTGTGTATTTCACCGGCATTTCCAAGGCAGGCTTCGCTGGCGCCGCTGGCGTGGTGGCTGTTCCGATGCTGGCCTTGGTGCTTCCCGTTCCGCAGGCGCTGATGCTTATGCTGCCCTTGCTGCTATTCATGGATCTGGGCATTTTGCTGCGCCATCGTGGCCTATGGGGGCAGCTGCGTTTAGGCAGGCTTTTGCCAGCGAGCATATTGGGTGTGATTCTTGGAACCCTTGTGCTCAGCGTGTTGCCTGAAGCTCTCACCAAGATCTTAGTCGGGCTTTTATGCCTGATTTTGTTAGTGATCCCCTCCCGCCTTTCGGCCGCTTGGGTGAGTCGGCCCTGGGCAGGGCCCGTGTTCGGAGCCCTGGCCGGACTGAGCAGTAGCTTGGTGCATGCAGGAGGTCCGGTTCTGAATGCCTACTTGGCCAGGCAAGCCCTCAGTCCCACGCTTTGGATTGCGACCGCGGCGACCTTTTTTGGCGCGGTGAATCTTCTCAAAGTGCCAGCTTATGTCTCTGCTGGCTTTGCTCTTCCTGGCGGATGGACCACCGTTGCATGGTTGATACCCGCAGCTGTGGCCGGTATGGCAAGTGGGAATGTTCTGCGTGAGCGTCTGCAGCCCGCCACATTTGGTCGCGTCATGCGCGGTGTGTTGCTGCTCATGGCCCTCAGTTTGGTGCTACAGGGCAGCTTGGCGTGGTTATGAGGCTCGCCGAGTGACCAGCCATTGGCGTAGCTGCGCACCGAATTGGTACAAGCTCAGCCCTAAGAGAATCAGCATTGCGCCGTATAAGGCGCTGGCTGGCGGCTCCTCATTGAGTAACCAATGCCCCCAGTACAAGGCCAGGACAGGAGTCATGACTGGGATCAACGCAGCTTGAACGGCTGTGGTGTGGCGTAGTACCTGAAAATACAACACAAAGGCTAACACTGAGCCAATGATGGCGAGGTATACCGTTGCCCCCACACTGGTTGCACTCAGCTGCGACGGCAGGGTGCGGTCTAGCAACAGCCAGCTGGCAAAGAACAAAGGCAACGACAGTATTAACGACCCCGTGGTGTGTTGTACGGGGTCCAGGTGCCTGGCCCAAGCCTTGACCAGAACGCTGCCCAAGGCGAAAAGCGCAGTGGCGACTAAGGCCAAAATCAGACCCGGCCAGGCGGAAGGGTCGACCTCGAGCGCTCCTTCAAAGACGAGGCCTAGGCCGGCAATGGCAAGCAGCAGGGCCAGAGCTCGCATGGGAGTGAGGTTGCGCTCATGCAAAATAAAATGTGCAAACGTCCCCGACAATACCGGAGCCAGTCCAAAGATCACCGAGACTAACCCGGTAGGAATGGTTTGTACGGCCTGGTAGGTCAAGCTGAGTGAGCCGAACATGCCCAGGTTGGCCGCGGCGTAGGAGGCGAGCGAGCGACGATCCAAGGGCAGAGCTTGGCGGAGGTACGCCAGCAAGCTCATGCTGATGAAACAGGCTAAGAGCATGCGTAGGCCGGTTGCCGCGGGCACGCTCAAGCTGTGAGTGGAGAGTTTGACCATGAGCGGCGTCGTGCTCCAGACAAACACCACGCCCGCATAGGCGAATATCAGCCGCCAGTTCATCATCGCAGCCCGGCCCGCAGAGCCACATGGATACTCAAATGCCCGGAAGCCGCAGGCTTAACTCTTGGCGCGACGGTCGCGGGCAGCGCAAAGAGTATTGTGCAGCAACATGGCAATGGTCATAGGACCTACGCCGCCGGGGACCGGAGTAATGGCGCGGGCCCGCTCAGCCGCCGCAGCGTATTCCACGTCGCCGACCAAACGCCCATCGTCAAGACGGTTAATACCGACATCGATGACGACCGCGCCGGGTTTGATCCAGTCACCCTTGACGAACTCGGGGATGCCCACCCCAGCGACGACAATATCGGCTCGCGCGACTTCGGCTGCGACGTCGCGTGTGCGTGAATTACAAATGGTAACGGTGGCGTTCGCTAACAGCAGCTCCATCGCCATGGGTCGTCCGACGATATTCGATGCTCCCACCACCACGGCATGCTGCCCACAAGGGTCCACTGCACAGGCTTCCAACATTTTCATCACGCCATAAGGCGTGCACGGGCGCAGGCCGGGGCGCTTCTGCAGCAGTTTGCCAATGTTGGAGGGATGAAAGCCGTCTACATCTTTGCCGGGGTGAATACGGTCGAGGATGGCATCAGCGTCCAGGCCTTGAGGGAGGGGTAGCTGCACCAGTATCCCATCGATGTCGTCGCGGGTATTGAGTGAGTCGACCAAGGCCTCTAACTCTAGCTGACTGATGTCAGCCGGCGGTGTGATCTTCTCAGAGACAAACCCCACTTCGGCGCAGGCGCGCTCTTTGTTCCGTACATAGACCTCTGAGGCGGGGTTGTCGCCAACTAAAACGACGGCTAAGCCTGGGGGTTTGTGGCCGGCCTGAGCGTCAGCCTGGACTTGATTGGCGATGTCACGGCGTAGGTTTGCGGCAATCTCTTTGCCGTCTATGCGTTGAGCTGTCATGCACGTATTATCGAACAACTTGGGCTCGGGAATCGAGCAAGGCTAAAAAATTGCGTTATAATGCGCAGGTCGGCGTGTAGCGCAGCCTGGTAGCGCAACTGCTTTGGGAGCAGTGGGTCGGGAGTTCGAATCTCTCCACGCCGACCATTTCCTGCCCCCGCTGCCCCCGCTGCCCCCGCTGCCTCCGATTGGCGAGGCGTGCGACTTTCCCACGGGCCCTATCATATTGTGAGCACTGTCTTGAACGCGCTGGCCTCGGCGGATTCTGTGCTTTACTTGGTCGTGTTGGCGACAGGAATCATCGCTGGTGTCATCAACACCTTAGCCGGAGGGGGAAGTAACCTCACCGTGCCCGCGCTTATGATGTTTGGCCTCCCCGCGGATGCTGCTAACGCAACGAACAGGGTGGGGGTGTTCTTGCAATGCTTGGTGGGTATACGCGGCTTTAGTCAGGCGG
This sequence comes from Oceanococcus sp. HetDA_MAG_MS8, assembly GCA_019192445.1. Taxonomy (NCBI): domain Bacteria; kingdom Pseudomonadati; phylum Pseudomonadota; class Gammaproteobacteria; order Chromatiales; family Oceanococcaceae; genus Oceanococcus; species Oceanococcus sp. HetDA_MAG_MS8. The sequence continues at coordinate 76,006 of JAHCMK010000004.1, read as the reverse complement.
GAAAGCTAGCGCTGAATGATGTGCGCCCCATCCTGGGGTGGACCATGGCGGGGGGACTGATCGGGGCTCTGAGCGCGTCGTTCATGCCCAATATTGTGCTCAAGCCCCTGATGTTATTTGCGATGATCAGCATGGCGGCCTTGGTATTGCTGCGCCCGACGACCTTGGCTCCGAAACCTGACGAGCCAGCTCGCGCAGTGGCCGAGCAGCCTTGGGCATGGTTGTATCTCCTACTGACTGGGGTTTATGGCGGCTTTGTACAAGCTGGGGTGGGTTTCTTGTTACTAGGAAGCTTAAGTGGCGCTCTGCGCTACGATCTTTGGCGGGCGAATGCACTCAAGCTGCTATGCACCATGATGTTTACGGCCGTGGCCCTGGTGGTATTTGTCAGCCGTGATCAGGTTGTGTGGGTCCCGGCTTTGGTTTTGGCCCTAGGCACCATGCTCGGCGCTCGCTTGGCCGTGAGCTGGTCGCTGCATATCAGTCAGCGCACTTTGAAATGGTTTGTGTTGTGGATGACTGTGGCTGCCAGCGTGGCCGCCATGCTGCGTTAGTAGCCAGCCATGCAAGCGGCATTGATGCCCACCGTTTGTGATCTCGCTGCGCTACGCCTTATCTATGAAGACGAGGCCCTCGTCGCTATTCACAAGCCCGCCGGCTTATTGGTTCATCGCTCACCCATTGATCGGCAAGAGACTCAATTTGCCCTGCAGCTCACCCGCGACTTAATTGGAACGAAGGTCTATCCAGTCCATCGGTTGGACAAAGCCACCTCAGGCCTTTTGCTGTTTGCGAAATCCTCGGCCATGGCGAGCCAATTGCAACCTCAGTTCGCGCAGCATCGCATGCAGAAGATGTACTGGGCTTTGGTGCGCGGCTGGATGCCTCCTGGCGGCAGCATCGATCAAGCCTTGGTGTATAAGTGCGACGCGCATGGTGATCCCAGGCGGCGTCAAAGCGACGCCCCACAGCCAGCCCGCACCGACTGGCTGCGGTTAGCAACCACCACCTTAGACGAGCCACTAGGGCGATACCCACAGCAGCGATATAGCTTGGTCCAGCTCACCCCCCTGACTGGCCGCAAGCATCAGCTGCGCCGGCACCTCAACCGGTTGAGCCATCCCATCATTGGGGATGTGAACTATGGTGACCGGCACCATAACCGTCTCTTGGCCCAATGGCTGGGCTATCACCGCTTGTATCTGGCCGCTAGACAGCTACGTTTTGAGCATCCATTGACGCGAGAGTTATTCACACTGAAGGCACCGCTACAGGATGACTTTGTGCATGCTTTACAGCGTCTTAACCTTGGTCATTGCTGAGGGCGATACACTTTGCTCCTTATGCAATGGCCGTGGCTGAGCAGTTGCGCCAGGAGACTTAGATCATCGTCATGAGTACAGGAGTCACTATGCGAATCACAGGAATGGCGCTTGCTGCAGCGCTGGTTAGCGCGCTTAGCAGCTGCGCCGTGCAAGTCCCCGCTGGGTCTCTAGAGCAGCAGGCCTTGCTGCCCGCTGGTTGGGACCAGAAAGTCGCCAAAGCGCGGCAAGTGGAAACCATCGCAGAGCGTTATCTGGAGCTCAGCTTGGCCATGCAACCCACGCTGGGTGTGGCCTTGGGTCGCCACGGAACGGCTGAGGCACCGCATCTGTATGACCGCAGCTTGCCCGATATGCGACCACTCGCGCTGCAAAGCGCGGTGAACCGCTTGCGGCGTTTGGAGCAGGCACTGGAGAACATAGACCCAGACCGTCTTGATCCACACATTCGTGCCGACCGACGCATTGTCTTGTCCAAAATCCGCCTGGATATTCTCGAGCTCACCGACTTGCAGGTCGCGCGAGATCCGCTGACCTACATTGGTACGCTGGGGAGCGCGTATTCCTCCTTGTTGCTGCGCGATTTCGCGCCTTTAGAGCAACGCTTGCATAGCCTTGCTGCGCGCTGCGCTGCCACTCCGGCGTTCTTAGCGCAGGCGAAGTCCAATTTAAGCCCAGAGGCAGTGCAGCCGACGGCGGTGCAAAAAATGTTGGTGCAGCCGCGTATCAAGGGCATGGTGAGCGACACGGGTCTGTTACGCCAGACGGTTCCGGAACTGGTAGACCGAGCGGGTTTGACCGGGCTTATTGGAACGCAGATTTCCGAGGCCTGTATTGATGCAGCAGAAGCATTGGATGACTTCGGGGAATGGTTTGCCAGCACCGTTACGCCAAGGCCAGATAGCCCTTGGCGACTGGGGCCCGATCTCTACGCGCGCAAGTATGAGCTGTACATGGATTACCCCTTAGGACCACAGGAGCTGTTGGACAAAGCCACGACCGCGCTGCAGGACCGACATTACCGGCTACGCTCTATCGCTCGGCGTATCCACGATGGCTATTTAGAAGATGCGATCACTTCAGGCGAGGTGAAGCCCTCGGCCCAGCTTGGCGATGAACAGGTTGCCCGCAATGTTCTGGCCAAGATGGCAGAAGATCGGCCGACCGTGGAGAGCCTGATTGAAGACAGTTATGCCTTAGCAGACTCCATTGTTAGCTTTGTGCAAGACAAGGAACTTCTGGACCTGCCGCCTACAGCCAAGCTGCGTATTGAGCCTATCCCCGCTCACTTGTCTGGCTATGCGGTGGCTATGATTCAGACGGCACCACCCTTTGAGCCGGAGCTCGATTCCGTATGGTTTTGGGACCTGCCCATGCTGTCGCAGTCAGAGGGTTTCCTGAAGGAATACAACCGCCCGGCCTTAGCTGAGGTGTACATTCATGAGGGCGTGCCGGGCCATTTCGTTCAATTGGAATATTCCAATCGGGTGGAGCGCCTGGTTCCCAAGGTCTTCCGAAATGGGCCGATGGTAGAAGGTTGGGCTTCTTATATTCAGAGCCAGCTCGTGGATGAGGGCTACACGGTCTACGTCGATCATCCCCAAGGGCGGGAGTTGCAGCAAATTGCCAATCTCAAGCTGCAGCTGCGCAGCATTATCAACGCCATCATCGATATCCGACTGCACACTACGGATTGGCCTGAGGAGAAGGCTCTTACTCTGATGACTCGGCAAGGCTTTCAGGAGCCTGCGGAAGCACAGGGGAAGCTCACACGGGCCAAGCTCAGCTCTGTACAGCTGGCCAGTTATTACGCAGGCGACTTAGCCATCCGGCAAATACTGCGCGAATATCGCAAGCGGGAAGGCGACAACTTTAGCTGGAAGCGTTTCAATGAAACCTTGTTGTCCGCAGGTTCGCCGCCGATGGATGTGGTGCGTGCCACCGTTTTAGGGGAAGCGCAGTAGTCTCGCTGGAATAATCCATTCAATGATCGAGTGCCGGCCCTTTGCGGCCGGCATTTTTGTGTGCTCATGCCCGCCAGCGGCCAAGGTCACGTTCACGCCGATTTTCGGCATGGGTATGGATAGGGGACCGGGTACGGCCTGGGGTTGCAAGCGTAATCAGACGATGGCGAGGTGTTAGCTCCTCATTGTCAGGTACGCGATATGCGACGTTTGAGTCGGAGAGACGTACTACCGGTGGTTTTGACGCGTTAATGCTTAGGGGGAGTGCTCGCGGCATTCTGGTAACAACGGCGTCGCGCAAAAAAAACGGCACTCCGCAGAGTGCCGTTTGTCGTCCTGGTATGAACTCGCGCCCAGAGCAGCGAGTGGTAGTCAGGCTAGATTTTAGATCTCGAAGCCGTAACGCACACCGAAGGATACGGTGTTGTTTTCGGTGTTGTTATCCAGATCAGCGTAGGAGTACAGACCGTAGAGCTGGAAGTCTTCGATCAGGTTCACGAAGGCACCCAAGGTGGCGCCTTCACCCTCACCGGCGCCTTGGTCCACTTGACCGACAGTTGCAGCCAGGGTGATGTCACCCAGGTCGAAAGTGCCGGACAAGAAGGCGTAGCCACGCTCATCATCAACTTGACGCAGGTCGATGAGTTCATAAGACGCGCCCAGGGTCCAACCTTCGCCTTCGTAGTGAGCGGTAACCTGGGTTGAGGTGTCGACGACTTGGCCCGCTCCGGCAATCACGCCGTCAGCCAAGTCAGCACCGATGGTGAGGTACTGCACGCCAGCGGTCAGCGAACCCAAACGGTAGTCGATGCCGACACTGTAGTCATGATCTTCGTCGTTCAGCTCTTGCAGATGAACACCAGCATTCACGCTCAGGCCAGCTACTTCTGGTGAGAGGTAGGTAATGCTGTTGTCCGTCCATCCGTTGATCAGGTTGGACAGGCCGTAGGTCGCGCCTTCAGTACCGAATCCGCCAACGAAGTTGGCCGACGAGGTGTCGTAGAAGGGATCCAGGCGTTGACCAGCCAGTTTGTAGGCGGTGTTCACGCGTCCAAAGGTGAAGGTACCAACGCCACTGTTGAAGCCAACGAAGGCGTGGCGGGTGTCACCCAGGCCAAGGAAGCGATCGCCACGACCGTCGTCTTCCGTGCCCAGCGCCATTTCGATGGCGAAGAAGAATTGGCCTTGCTCACCTTGAAACCCAAGGCGGGAGCCATTGTTGTCTGCGCTCTGGCCGTCTTGAACTTGGGAGCCGAAGCGTTGTCCCTGAGCGCTACCGGCAGCGGTACGATCAACAGCAGCTTGCGTGTTGTCGACTTGGTTGGCAGAGATGTTGAATACGCCGTAGATCTTGCCTTCGGCTTGTGCGGACAGCGGAGCAGCCAGCGACGCTAGTACCAGCGCACCGGTCAATTTGGTTTTCATTAGAACTGTGGTCCTCAAAGAAGTTGGAATCCCGATCGCTGCCGTTCGCGAGCAGCGTCCCCAAAAAATCGCGGGCCTGCATTGTATACGACATCCCGGCCCGGAATGAAAGCTACTTTACCTAGGTTGCAGAAAAATTATGACATCTGCTCTTCGCGGATTTTTTGCAGATGAGACTCGATGTTGCAGCGGGCTAGTGGCCACAAAGCCTTTGGCACTGCGGCGTATTCCTGTTGCAAAATCGCCTCTACGTCCAGGCCTTGTTCCGACAACGCTCTGATATGCGCCTCGCGCTTCTGCCGGTGCTCCAGCGTCAGGCGAATCTGCCGAGTGCCTGGTAAAGCCATGCCATGAGAGGGCACAGTCACAGCGGGACCTAGCTTCAGCACCTTTTCAAGGGTATGGAAATAGGTCGCCATGTGGCCTTCAGGCTGAGCGATCACGACCGTGCCCACGCCCTGATACAAATCGCCGGTAATCATCCAGCGATGATCGTCCGGTAGAAAGGCTAGCTGCCCGGCATCGTGGCCGGGTACGGCAACCACTTTGACGGCGCGCCCGCGGCTGCTGCACAAGGTGTCGCCCTCACATAAGGTGTGTACGCAAATCCCGGCCAAGTAATCATCGCCCCAACGCCGAGCAATGCGTTCCTGCGTATCTAAGGACATCGCCAGGGGTAGGTCCCATTCCCGAGCCAGCTGAGGTGCCTGCTGATGGTGATCAGGGTGATGATGGGTCAGTACCAGTCTTTGTGGGCGCCCCCAGGCGGTTAAGAAGGACTTAAGCTTTGCGTATTCCTCAGCGTCGCAGGGCGAGGGGTCAATAAGCTGTAAGTCTTCACCCGGCTCGCCTAGCAAGAAGGCATTGGTATGGGTCGCCGGAGGCAGGGTATGCGAGCGCAAGGGCAAAATTCTCAGCCCATAAATGGGTTCGGACAGGTTGAGGCCATATTCCTGCCCTGGACGAACTCCCAGTTCGAGGATATCAGTGGCTGAGGGCTGCGCGGCTAAGGCACGTAATAGTTGCTGTTGGGCAGAGACGCAAAGCAGCTCGCCGGCTAAATACTCCTTCCAGAAGACCTCTGCGCTGGCCCAGCGCATGTGGCTGTGTTCGCGCAGATCTAAGGTGAAATTAGGCTTGCGAGCTAAATTGATGCGGAAGAAGGTCGTAGCAAATCGCCTGCCCACTCCAGGTGGGGTGGTGGCAACACCAAGCTCAAAGACGGAAACATCACTACGATGCAGGTCGAAGCCCAACTCCTCGCGAAGCTCTCTGGCAAGTGCGCCGATAAGCTCCATATCCAGCCCGCAGTAGCTGGCGCGCGGCGGCGCTAGTGCTTCCGTGGGCTCAACCTTGCCACCAGGACAGGCCCAATAACCAGGGAAAGCCCGAGCGTGATCTTGGCGGCGCACCAGCAAGATTTCATCATCCACGCAAAATAATGCGGCAACCGCGCGTCGAATTGTGCCACTCATTGTGTTTCCATTTTCTTCAGCTCGACTCTCAACACGTTTCTGAAAAAGCCTGATTTATTGGCATTTTGCACCTGCCTTGGGCAGAATGCCGACATCACGTTTGGGATGGCGGCTTTGCGCCTTTACATTGAAGAGGGATACATCTATGCGCAGTCATCGTATGCTCGGGCTAGTCAGCCTTGCGGCGGCGTTGTTTTTGGGAGGCTGTGATGAAGGTGTGCGCAGCCCAGACTTTCAGCGGCAGCTAGACCGCATCGAAGTTTGCGCGCAGCCGCAAAACGGCGTGTGCCCCACTTCTGGCTGCCCAACTGCTAACGCCATCGTCGCCTCGGGATTGACTCAGCAGTTCTGTGCAGTGGGCTTCTTCACGGGCGTGAGCAATGACGACGTGGTCGTCGATCGAATCAGTCGAGACATCACTGGTGAGGTTTCCTGGGAGAGTTCCATTACTGCTGTCGCCACCATTGATGCGACGACTGGATTAGCTCAGGCCATCGCCACGGGGCCAGTAACGACCATCTCGGCGTCAGCGGATGGTGTGGTGGGCTCCACCTCATTACAAGTCACACAAGCTGGTTTGACCGGACCAGGCTTGGTGGATCTATTTATTGAGCCACCTTTGCTCAACCCGACCGTGCCAGGTGTGGTCACCCCATTCCGCTGCACGGCGCAGTTCACAGATGACTCTTGCCTGGGTGCGAACCCTGTGGTCTGTGACGTAACCAATAACCTAGAGTGGGATTCGTCATTGCCGCTTGTTGGCACTGTCGGCAACACGGCTCAAGCGCGTCTAGACCAGGACGCCAAAGGGGTTTTCACTGCGGTGAGTGCTGGCGTTACGAGTGTCAGCTGCACCGCGCCCGAGTCGGACAGCGATAACAATAGTGAATTCGCTCGCGTCACCGTCTGTGATGCTCAGCTGCTAAATGAACCGCAAGGACTGCGGCTGCAGGTAGGTGAAGTGACCGTGCCGGACGATCAGCCACTGACCTTGTTTCCAGATCAGCGCTTAAGCTTATCTTTGATCGGGACCTTCCGAAATGACGACCCAAACTGTGACGTGGGTCCAACCTTCGAGTTGGACTTGACGCAATCGGCGCAATGGCAGTCTCAGCGGGCGGATGTCGTCGCTGTGGGAAACACCGTCTTCCTCAACAAGGGTGAAATCCGTTACGTCAGCCCTGGACTGGCCACCGTGAACGCCAGCTTCGGCGGGCAGACGGCATCGGTAGACGTTATTGCGACAGACGCACGCGTACGGGAACTACGCATAGATGGCCCCCGGTTCCTCTTTGCGCCAGGGAGTTACGATTACACCGCCACAGCTTTGTTTGAGTTGGCGGCTGGCGAGACCAGCGAAGCCTTGCCACCAAATTGCGAAGCAGAAACACAGGAGCCAGCAGAGGGTGACGGTGAACCGGTCGTATCGGAGACGCGCTTCTTGTGCGATGTCACGCAGTCCCCAGACATCATCTGGCGTACCCGGTTAGCATCCGGTCTGGACGGTGCTGGTGTAGCAGATATCCCGAATAACAACGGAGTACTAGGTGTGCGCGCTGATGCTGAGCCTCAAGGGCTTACGGTGGTGGCGAACTACCGTGGCAGCACAGCAAATGCCGACGCCATTATCGTTCCTGCAGACTTGGTAGACCTGAGAGTGAATCCGGGGCTGGCCTGTATTTCCAGCGGAACATTAGGGCTCGGCGATGTTCTTGGCAGCGCCCGTCAAGTGCAAATGGACGCGGACTTGATTTTTGAGGTGCAGCTACCAGGAGCGGATGCTCCCCAGCAGTGCTCGATTACGAACTCTGAACGCGCCGCTTGGCAACTGACCCAAACCAGCCCTCTGGCGGCTGCTGGGAGTGACCTCATCGATGCAGTACCGAATTTGTTGGCCTCATTGGCGGGCTTGTTCGGCGCAGAGGAAACGGTCGCTGGCTTCAAGCCTGGTTGTCTACCCCTATTACCGGTGACAGTGGGAGGAGGAAATGACGACTTCCTGCAGGCGCCCCCTGCCTTCGTGAGTAACCAAGCCGGTTCCCGCGGTTTGGTAACCGCTAATGAAGAGGCTGTTCTAGGGTTAATTCCTAATCTCACCGTAGGCACAGCCTGTGTGAGCGCTAGCGTGACGAACAATGCGGGTGAAAACATAGAGGGCAGTGGCACCGTCCTTGTGGCCGTGGATTTGCTGCCCGAAGTCTGTTCTTTGGTGCAACCGCTCACGGATGATCTGCTGACGGATGGTGTCCCCCCCGATCTGTTGTCGTTGCTCTCAAACTTGCTGCTGAGTACGGGGAACCCGAATGACCCGCCAAGCTGTAATGACGTATTGGAGGGTACAGCCGGTGAAGAAGGCGAGGATCCAGGAGATGGTGAATCTGGCGGAGCTGGTGGTTTGGGCGGACTACTGGGGCAACTGTTGGGCGCACTTATTGGCGCGAACGGTCGCTAGGGAGCAAGAAGCAATAATGGCAAAGCTACAGGGGATGACCATGGTCGCATTCAAGAATCAGCGCGCGTGGGCGCTCGGCATTGGGGCGCTGGCGTTGGTCGGAGTGGCCCAGGCGCAGTCCGACCGCTCCATTGATGAGCGGGCCGAAGAGATGCTGCGTGGGGGAACACAGCAACAAAGCTCTTCCAGCAGGGAGCCTACTGCAGCTGCGCCACGCCCACGGTCAGCACCAACAATGAATAACTCGCCTGAGCCGAATTTTGGCTCGCCCTTCGATGACCGCTTCTGGATTGGTGCGGCTGGTGGGGCGACCTTTGCTGACGATGACGATTTCGATAACGGAGTGTCCGCGATCGTCAGCTTCGGAAAAACCCTGTTTGAGAACTTCGCTATGCAGGTCGAAGGCCAATACAGCAATCTCGAAGTGGGTAATGTGGCCGGCGGTGGCTTTAGTTCAGATTTCGAGCGCTTAGGCGTCGGTTTGACAGGGCACTACCTACTGCCTCTGGGGCGTCTGCTCATCGGTCCCACCTTCGGGGCCTCATTTCGCCAAATCGATTTCCTGGGAAGTGATGAGACTGGTGTAGGTGTTCACGGTGGTGTTGGCGCAGCGCTCAAGCTCAACCAAATATTCGATCTCACCTTAGACGCCCGATATGTTGTTGACTTCATGGAAGGTGATGGAGCTATTGACGAGACAGGTTTCTACGGCTGGCACGGGCTGGTAGGCCTGCGGGCCAAGCTTGGCACTTGGCCGCCTGCACCCCCCGATGGCGATAATGACGGCGTGCCCGATTATCGTGATGACTGTCCGAATACACCGGCGGGCGCCATCGTGAATGAGCGTGGCTGTGCTTTGGATTCGGACGGTGACGGCGTTCCGGACTTTCTTGATCGCTGTCCGAATACGCCCGCCAATGTGGCTGTGGACGAATTTGGCTGTCCATTGGATCAGGATAAGGACGGTGTTCCTGACGTCGTCGATGAATGTCCTGACACACCTGAAGGCACTGATGTGGATGCATTGGGTTGCCCGCTGGATACCGACCAGGATGGCGTTATCAATACCAAGGATCTGTGCCCGAACACACCCTTCGGCGCGGAGGTGGACATCCATGGCTGTCCCTTCGATACCGACCAAGACGGTGTGCCGGACTTCCGTGACGATTGTCCGAACACGCCATTTGGAACGCCGGTGAATGAACGGGGCTGCTCTTTAGATTCCGATGGCGATGGAGTGCCGGACACGATTGACCAATGTCCGAACACCTATCCTGGCCTGGAGGTCAATGAGGTTGGCTGTCCGATCAAGGATCAAGTTCTGGTGCTGAATAACGTTCACTTCGAATTTGACAAGGCGGTACTGCTCCCGGATGCCAAACAGCTTCTGGATAAAGTGGCCAAGTCACTGCTGGATCAGCCTGAACTCAAAATTGAAGTGGCGGGCCATACCGACAGCCTGGGCTCCGACAGCTACAACCAAAAGCTCTCTGAGAGGCGGGCAGCCTCAGTCAGGCAGTATCTGGTTCAACGCGGAGTTGCGCCGAGCAATGTCTACTCCAAGGGTTATGGTGAGCGCGTACCCGTAGCGACTAACCAGACCGAAGAGGGTCAGGCGTTGAATCGTCGGGTAGAAATCCACCTGCTTGATGATTAACTAAGCTTTGAGACTGAGCGAAAAAGCCGGGGCCAGACCCCGGCTTTTTTTGGCTCTTTGTTTTGATTGTTGCTGAGCTGTTGCTGAGCTGTTGCTAGGTGGCTTGAAGCGACGGTCTCAGAGCTTGGCAGCAAGTTCGGCGCAGATCGCATGTTGAGGGCAATGAACGAGGTGGTCGTTCACCATGCCTGTGGCCTGCATGTGGGCATAGGCAATCGTGCTGCCGAAAAAGCGAAAGCCTTTTGACTTCAAGTCGCGTGACAAGGCATCGGAGACTGGTGTTGTGGCTGGAACATTCTCCTGGGAGCGCCAGCGATTAATGCGGGGCCGGCCTTCGACGAACTGCCAGATATAGTCGGCAAAGCGTCCATGTTTGGCTTGCATGTCGCAGAAGACTTGGGCGTTGTTGATAGCAGCTTCGATCTTGCCGCGGTGGCGAATGATGCCGGTGTCTTGCACCGCGGCGTCCACATCCGCCGTAGTCATCTGTGCGACCTGGACGGGGTCAAAATTGGCAAATCGTTGGGCATATCCCTGTCGTCGACGCAAGATGGTCAACCATGACAAACCCGCCTGGGCGGATTCGAGGACGAAGAATTCGAAGATGCGGCGGTCATCGAATGTCGGCCGCCCCCACTCCTCGTCATGGTACTGGCGCTCGATATCGGTTTTGGTCGCCCAAGGGCAGGTGAGATCATGCATGTGTGGGTGTCCTCCCTAAGCACGGCTCACTGTACTACGAGAGCAGCACTCTTGTTGGCGCTGGAGTCATCTCGCCAGTGACGGAGTTCTAGGCCCTCGTCACGTCAAGCGCGACCATTGCCACGCTCGTACTGTCCTGTCAGCTCACCCGGTGGGTATCTACGGTTTCTAGCACGACCTGCAGGGCATCGGGTGTGACATCCGGTGTGATGCCGTGGCCGAGATTAAAGATGTATCCCGGAGCCGGTCCTGCTGCATCCAGCACCTGCTGTGTTTGCTGGGCAATCATGTCGGCCGTTCCCAGTAATGCCGCTGGGTCCAGATTCCCTTGGAGACAGGCACGGTCCCCAACTTGGGCACGGGCCGCGGCAAGATCCACCGTCCAATCCAAGCCCAGGCCCTGAAATCCCGCATTGACCTGCGGTTCTAGCCATTGCCCACCGCCTTTGGTGAACCATAGCATTGGGATCTCGGCAGGAATGGTAGCGCGGATCTGCTGGCCATAATTGAGTGAGAAACTCAGGTAGTCGGCCGTGCTGAGTTGTCCGCCCCAAGTATCAAACACCATGAGAACCTGGGCGCCGGCTTCCACCTGGGCTTGTAAATAGGCGATGGTTGTCTGGGTGATTTTCTCCAGCAGCTGATGCATAGCCGCAGGCTCTTGGAAACGCAGCGCTTTGACGTGATGAAAGTTCTTGCTGGATTGCCCCTCCACCATGTAGCAGGCAATGGTCCAGGGACTGCCGGCGAAACCAATTAATGGCACGCGTCCATCAAGGTCCTTTTTGATCAGGCGTACGGCATCCGTCACATAGGCCAATTCTGTGCCTACATCCGGAATCGCTAAAGCCTGGATTGCCCCTGTACTGCGAACAGGGCGATCAAATACTGGGCCTTCTCCAGCCGCAAAACGCAGACCCAACCCCATAGCGTCTGGCACCGTGAGGATGTCAGAAAACAGTATGGCGGCGTCGAGCTGCGGAAATCGCTGTAGGGGCTGCAAGACGACTTCTGAGCACAATTCGGCATTCCGGCACAAATCCAAAAAGCTGCCGGCTCTGGCCCGTGTTTCCCGGTACTCAGGCAGGTAGCGTCCTGCTTGGCGCATCACCCAAACGGGAGGGCGGTCTACGGGCTGTCTGGCAATAGCGCGTAAAAAGCGTGACGCCTCCACGGTGTGCGGGTCGGCTGGTGTCATGTCGCGGCTCCTGCAATTTGGGCTTGGATAGCTAAGGCGGCTTCACGTGGGTCCTTTGCATCGCGGATGGGACGACCCACAACCAGATAGTTCGAGCCTTGACGAATTGCCTGGGCTGGCGTGAGGACACGCTTTTGATCGTCGCTAGGGCGATTATCTACCGGGCGAATGCCTGGGGTTACCGCAATTAAATCTTGCAAGCCGGCCGCACGCAGTGCCTGAACCTCCATCCCCGAAGACACAACGCCATCGCAGCCCGCCTCTAAGGCGCGTTTAGCACGTGACAACACCAGAGCGTCAACATCACATGCGAAGCCAAGGTCGTCGAGGTCACCGCGGTCCAAACTGGTTAAAGCGGTCACTGCCAATACGCCCATGTCCCCAGATTTATTGGCAGCGGCTTCCTCCATGATGCCCTGGTTACCGTGCACCGTGCACAGGTGCACACCACGTTCGGATAAGCGGCGCACAGCCCGGCCAACGGTTGCTGGAATATCGAAGAACTTCAGGTCTACAAAGACCTTCTTATCGTTCTCGAGCAGCCAATCGATAAGGCACCAGTAGTCGTCGGTCATCGCCAATTCCAACCCCACCTTGTGGAAGCTTACGCTGTCGCCCAGCGTACGGACCAGCTCCTTTGCTTGGTCAGCCTCAGGGAGGTCCAAGGCCACAATGAGGCGCTCGTGGTTGGGAATGGCAGTTTGCATGGGCGGGAATCAGACCTCGAGGTAATCCAGGATGCCTTCAGCGGCTTCCCGGCCTTCAAAAACAGCGGTGACGACGAGGTCAGAACCACGCACCATATCGCCACCGGCAAAGACCTTAGGGTTGGCGGTTTGGAAGTTGTGAGAGTGCCCATGTGTCACGACCCGGCCGCTGTCATCCAAGCGAATGTCGAAATCGTTGAACCAGTTGGCAGGTGAGGGGCGGAAGCCAAAGGCAATCAACACCCGGTCTGCAGGGATGATGGACTCCGAGCCCGGAATAACTTCAGGCCGGCGCCGGCCTCGCTCATCAGGCGCGCCGAGCTGAGTTTCGACAACCTTTACGCCTTCCACCCTGCCATCCCCAATGATTTCTACAGGTTGGCGGTTGAACATGAACTGAACGCCTTCTTCTTTGGCGTTTGCCACTTCCTTACGCGAGCCGGGCATATTGGCTTCGTCACGCCTATACACACAGGTGACTTTAGCTGCACCCTGGCGGATGGAGGTGCGGTTGCAGTCCATAGCCGTATCGCCGCCGCCTAGAACCACTACACGTTGCTCACGGGCACTGTCAAAGGCCTGGTCGCCCAAGGTGCCCATTTCGTTATGGATGTTATTAATGAGGAAGGGGAGTGCTTCACTCACGCCTTGCAGGTCTTCGCCGGGAAATCCGCCTTTCATGGCCGTGTAGGTGCCCATACCCAAAAAGACCGCGTCGTACTCATCGAGCAGGCTTTGGAACGCGATGTCTTTGCCAATTTCCGTATTCAAACGAAACTCGATCCCCATGCCTTCCAGCACTTCACGGCGCCGGGTAATGACATGCTTTTCGAGCTTGAAAGGGGGGATTCCGTAGGTGAGCAGCCCGCCAATCTCTGGGTAACGATCGAAGACCACCGCGTCTACACCATTGCGAATGAGCACATCCGCACAACCCAGGCCTGCAGGCCCAGCGCCGACAATGGCCACGCGCTTGCCGGTTTTGACCACCTCTGACATGTCAGGCCGCCAGCCTTGGTCTAAAGCGGTATCGGTAATGTACTTCTCCACCGAGCCGATGGTGACCGCCCCAAAGCCATCATTGAGCGTGCAGGCACCCTCGCATAGGCGATCTTGGGGACATACCCGGCCACAAATCTCCGGCAGCGTATTGGTTTTATGCGAAAGCTCGGCGGCTTTGAAGAGGTTGCCCTCTTCAACAAGTTTCAGCCAATTCGGAATGAAGTTGTGTACAGGACACTTCCATTCGCAATAGGGGTTCCCACAAGACAAGCAGCGCCCGGCTTGGTTGGCCGCCTTTTCTTCAGAGAATTCGCCATAAATTTCGCCGAATTCCAAAATGCGCTCTTCAACCGGTTTCTTCGGTGGATCATGGCGGGGCAGATCCAAGAACTGTAGTGCGTTTTTAGCCATATTTATTATCCCTTGTTCCACAACTGTTCCCAGAGGAACATTGCAGCGCCGCTAGTAGCGCTGGAGCCTAAGGGGCTTCCAGCATTCTGGCGTGATGTCGTTAACCCATGGCGATGCATGGGGATTAAGCTGCCTCGCGTATTTGGTCGAAGAGCGCCCCAATTTCTGTGGCCTTCGCTTTAATCAGCCAGAACTTGGGCAAGTAATCGCGGAAATCCTCAAGGATCTCCAGCGCACGCTCACTTCCCGTGGCCTCAGCATGCTCCAGGATGAGTTGGCGCAAAAAGTTCCGATGAGCCTCGGTGGACTCAGATGCAATGCGGTGAATGTCGATGAGCTCATGGTTGTAGCGGTCGACAAACAGACGGTCTTCGTCCAACACATAAGCGAAGCCGCCGGTCATGCCAGCACCAAAGTTCACACCGGTGCTACCCAGCACACAGACAACGCCTCCGGTCATGTACTCACAACCATGGTCGCCAAGGCCCTCTACGACGGCGGTAGCGCCAGAGTTACGCACGGCGAAGCGCTCGCCCGCCTGGCCGGCCGCGAAAATTTTGCCTCCGGTGGCCCCGTACAAGCAGGTATTCCCAATGATGGCGGCCTCGTGGGCGGCAAATTTGGACCCGGCGGGTGGGCGGATAACAATCCGGCCGCCGGCCATACCTTTGCCCACGTAGTCGTTGGCGTCGCCCTCGAGCTCTAGATGTAAACCACCGGCATTCCAAACGCCGAAGCTTTGCCCAGCAGTGCCTTTCAACTGGAGCACAATGGGGCTGTTGGCCATGCCCTGATTGCCGTGCCGAGCAGCAATTTCTCCGGAGAGGCGCGCACCAATAGAACGGTGGACATTGCGCAGGGTGTAGGTGAAATGGCCGCCGCTACCAGACTCAATGGCTGGTAAGCAGTCGGCCACCATTTGTGCCGCCAGCTCGCCTTTATCGAAAGGCGTGTTGGAAGGCGTGACGCAGTAGTGCGGCGCATCCAGGGCCAAGCTAGAAGCATTGAGGATGGGTTGCAGGTCCAAGTTGCGTTGGCGCTCAGTGCGACCCTCAATGATCTCCAGCAAGTCGGTGCGCCCGATGAGGTCTTGTAAGCTCGGCACACCTAATTTGGCGAGCCACTGACGAACTTCTTGAGCGACAAACTGGAAGTAGTTCATCACCATTTCGGCCTCACCAATGTAATGGTGCTTACGCAGTCCGTCGTGCTGCGTGGCGACCCCCGTCGCACAGTTGTTGAGGTGGCATATGCGCAAGTATTTGCAGCCGAGGGCCACCATGGGGGCGGTACCAAAACCAAAGGATTCAGCGCCCAGAATGGCCGCCTTAATCACGTCCAGGCCGGTCTTCATGCCGCCATCGGCCTGCACCCTGACCTTGTCGCGAAGGTTATTCCGGCGCAGGGTCTCATGCGTTTCCGCCAGGCCAATCTCCCAGGGTGTGCCCGCATAACGCACGCTGGTGAGCGGACTGGCCCCGGTACCACCGTCGTAGCCAGAAATGGTAATCAGATCAGCATAGGCTTTGGCCACACCCGCGGCAATGGTGCCGACTCCTGGGCCCGACACCAGCTTGACCGAGACCAAAGCGTTGGGATTGACCTGTTTGAGGTCAAAGATCAACTGCGCCAGATCTTCAATGGAATAGATGTCGTGGTGTGGGGGCGGGCTGATCAGCGCCACGCCAGGCCGCGAGTAGCGCAGCTGCGCGATGTATTCATTGACTTTGTGGCCGGGTAGCTGACCGCCTTCGCCGGGCTTGGCGCCCTGAGCGACTTTGATTTGCAGCACCTCGGCGTTGCGCAGGTAATGCGGTGTGACCCCGAAGCGCCCGGATGCAATTTGCTTGATCTTGGACATACGATCCGTGCCATAACGCGCAGGATCTTCGCCACCTTCACCGGAATTGGAGCGGCCGCCCAAGCGGTTCATAGCTTGGGCCAAGGACTCGTGGGCCTCCGGCGAGAGGGCACCCAAACTCATTCCGGCAGAGTCGAAGCGTTTGAAAATCGCATCTACCGATTCCACCTCATCCAGCGAGATTCCATCCTGAGGCTTGAGCGCTAGCAAATCGCGCAGCGCAGCAACAGGGCGGTTGTTCACCATGTCTGAATAGACCTGGTAGTCGCTGTAGTCGCCAGAGCGTACTGCAGTGTGCAGTGCACGAATCACATCTGGGTTATAAGCGTGGTATTCGCCGCCTTGCACATATTTGTACAGGCCGCCCTGCTCCAGAGGCTTGCGCGGGTTCCAGGCAAACTTCGCCAGCATTCTGGAGTCGGTTTCGAAGTCGATGAAGCGGGTGCCCCCGATCCGCGATGTGGTGCCGCGGAAGCACAGTTCCACCACGCTCTTATCCAGTCCCACCGCCTCAAATAACTGAGCGCCACGGTAGCTGGCAATGGTGGAAATGCCCATTTTGGACATGATCTTGTAAAGGCCCTTATTAATGCCCTTACGGTAAGCGCGGGCAAGGTCCGAGGCTTGGCGATTCTTGATTTCGCCGGTGCGAATCATGTCCGCCAAACACTCGTAGGCCAGATAGGGGTAAACCACCGAAGCGCCATAGCCAATGAGGCAGGCAAACTGGTGTGAGTCGCGCGCTGTGGCCGTTTCTACCACGATGTTGGCATCACAACGAATGCCCGCATCGACTAAGCGATGTTGGACGGCTCCTGTGGCGAGCAGAGCATGAATGGTGAGCTTGTCCCGGCTGACCGAGCGATCACTGAGGACGAGCACGACAGTGCCGTTACGCACGGCGTCTTCAGCTTTATCGCATAGGGCGCGAACGGCGTCTTCCAGGCTTTGTTCCTGGTCGTAGTTCAAATCTAGGATGGTATGGGCATAGGCCGGATCATCCAGGCTGAGCAGTTGCCGGAATTTGCCCTCAGACAGCACCGGCGAATCGACCAACAAGCGTGCCGCACGTTCCGGTGTTTCCTTGAACACCGACTGCTCAGCGCCGAGGCAGCACTCCAACGACATCACAATCTGCTCGCGCAAAGGGTCGATGGGAGGGTTGGTCACCTGCGCGAAGACTTGGCGGAAATAATCGTAGGGGCTACGGATTTTCTCGGAAAGCACCGCGAAGGGGGTGTCATCGCCCATGGACCCCACAGCTTCCATGCCCGCTTCGGCGAGCACCCGCAACACTTGGTCGCGCTCTTCAAAGGTGACCTGAAAGAGCTTTTGGTAAATGTTGAGCGTCGACGGAGCCATGGTGGGCTCTTCCCCATCATGCTCAGTCAGCTTGGACTCCAATCGTTTGACGTGATCTTTGAGCCACTGCTTATACGGGTGACGACCGGCCAGGCGCTTGTCGATTTCCGCGCTGGTGAGCACTTCGCCACGCTCGGTATCCACGGCCATCATCTGGCTGGGGCCGAGTTTGCCTTTGGCCACCACCTGTTCCGGCGAATACTCCCAAACGCCGACCTCAGAGGCCAAGGTGACGTGATCGTCATCGGTGACCACCCAGCGCGCTGGCCGCAGGCCGTTACGGTCTGTGGAGCAGGCCGCATAGCGACCATCCGTGAATACGATGCCTGCTGGGCCATCCCAGGGCTCCATGTGCATGGAGTTGTATTCAAAGAAGGCCCGCTGGTCTGGATCCATCTGCTCAATGTTTTGCCATGCAGGAGGGATCAGCATGCGCATGGCAGAAAAGACGTCCAGGCCTCCAGCCAGGAGAACCTCCAACATGTTGTCCAGGCTTTGCGAGTCCGAGCCAGACATGGTCACCAAGGGCTTAATAGCCTCGATGTCCTCAATATCGCCCTGGGCGAATTTGTCCACGCGGGCTTTGGCCCAGTACCGGTTGCCCTGGATGGTATTGATTTCGCCGTTGTGGGCGAGGAATCGAAACGGCTGCGCCAGCCGCCACTGAGGCAGGGTGTTGGTCGAAAAGCGCTGGTGGAACACCGCCATGCTCGACTCCAATGTGGGGTCGGCAAGATCCTTATAGAACGTGGGGAGGGCGGCCGGCATGACCAAGCCTTTGTAGAGGATGACACGCGCCGATAGTGAGCATACGTAGAAGTCCGGGTCGCTGGCTTCCAGTGCTTTTTCGGCTTGACGACGCGCAAGGAATAGCTTGCGTTCAAAGTCAAACAGGCTGTCGCCTTGCGCGGCGTTAACAAAGAGCTGCTCGACCTGTGGCAGTAATGCCAAGGCCTGCTCACCGCAAACGCTGGTGTCTATGGGCATGACACGCCAGCCAGCTAGCTCCAGGCCATGGTCGCGCAAGGCTTGGTTGACGACGTTGCGCGATTCCTCAGCGATGGTGTCATCCGGGCTGAGAAAAACGTTACCGACGGCGTAATGCTCGCCTAGGGTCCAACCGGCCTGCTCAGCAGCCTGACGTAAAAACCCATCGGGCTTTTTCATCAAAATGCCGCACCCATCACCCGATTTGCCATCGGCTGCGACCGCACCTCGGTGCGTGAGGCGAGCGAGCGCCTCAATCGAAGTCTTCACCAACCAGTGGCTAGGTTTATTGTGAATGTGGGCAATTAATCCAAAGCCGCAGCTGTCGCGTTCAAACTCAGGGCGATACAAGCTGTTCATGTCCATATGGCACCTTCCTGCGTCGCGTATCTGGCCCTGCCTGCGGCGAATGCCTGAAGGCCATCTACGAGGAGTGGAGGGGGCAGGGGGTGTGATTTGCGTTCGCTCAGTGAGGGCCTTTGTGGCTCTGAGCTATTCGCAAAATCCCCGTCTGCCGATCGACCGCAGTATAGCAGTCCACACTCTTTACGCGGATGAGCCTAGCCTCGGACGCGCTCTATGCCGCAAGCTTGGGTTTGTGGCATCCGTCCACCCGTAGAAACACCCGGGCCTGATGTTTGTTTCCTGGCTTGGCATGGGCCGGGCACGCTTAGAGGCGGCGCGGATTGGTGAGGCGCTCATATTCATCCATGGCGTAGCGGTCCGTCATCCCCGCCAAATAATCCGCTACCGCGCGATGGAGGCCGTACTGATCTGCGGCCTTCCTCAGTTCGGGACTCAGCAATTCTGGGTGGCCGACGTAAATGTCGAATATGCCTTTGAGCAGACTTTGCGCCTTGCGTGTGGACCGCAGTACCCGATGATGGTTGTAGAGTTCAGCGTGCAAGAAGCGTTTCAGCTCTTGCGACTCGGCCATTGCATGGTCTGAATATGCCACCACGGACGCGCCAGCCTGGCGAACATCATCCACATGTTGATACCCCCCCTCGCGGAGGCGTCGGTCGGACTCGGTGGTTAAGTCGACGACCAAGTAATTGATCATCCTGCGGATGACTTCATGGCGCATTTGCTTAGGCGAGGCGGAGCCACATTGTTGCTCCGCCTGTTTGGCAAAGCGGCCAAACAATGGAATCTCGCAAAGCGCCGACCAATCCAGCAGGCCGGCGCGCAAGCCATCATCTACATCGTGATTGTTGTAGGCAATTTCGTCCGCCAGATTGGCAAGTTGGGCCTCAGCGCTGGGAAAGCTTCTGTCGAGAAAGCGCTGACCCAACTCTCCCAAATGGCGTGCATGGCGTTTGGAGCAGTGTTTGAGAATTCCCTCGCGTGCCTCGAAGCTCAGGTTTAACCCAGGAAACGCGGCGTATTTTTGTTCTAGCAAGTCCACAATCCGCAAGCTTTGCAGGTTGTGTTCAAAGCCCTCGTGGTCACGCATGCATTCATTCAATGTGCTTTGCCCGGCATGGCCGAAGGGGGTGTGGCCCAGGTCATGGGCCAGGGCAATGGTTTCCACCAGTTCCTCATGCAGGCCAAGGTTGCGGGCGATTGTGCGCGCAATTTGAGCGACCTCTAAAGAGTGCGTCAGCCGTGTGCGGAAGAGGTCACCTTCGTGGTTGACGAATACCTGCGTTTTGTACACCAGCCGACGGAAGGCCGAGGAGTGCACGATACGATCGCGGTCGCGCTGATATTCCGAACGCATCTGGGGGGGGCTTTCACCATAGCGTCGGCCGCGTGATGATTCTGGACGAGCAGCGTAAGCAGCAAGCATGACGTGCATCTTGTTAGAGCCGATCTTGAGTGTGCTGGTCAACTCGCGAACAATCCAGCCCCGTCAATGCTGCAAAGCAGCATTAGTCCTTGCTATGGCTTTTGGCTATTTCCATAGTCAAAAAAATTTATGGGAATGCGAAAACTCCTATCCCAAGCCCTGAAACTTCAGGTACATTCAGGTCAGCCGTTTTGGGACGGCGATTCTTAATCCGAGGCGTTGTCAATGATCGACTCGCTTCACAGGGAGAAAATTTATGACCGAGAGAAGGCAGGGTCAGCTGCGAAAGCTGACGATTCCTATTGCGGTTGGCATGGCGCTAGGTTTATCCAGCGCTGTTTATGCTGACACCGGTACCACCAAGATTCGCATTAATCTTCGCGAAGCCCCCGACCTGAATACGGCCGTTGTGAAAACGCTGCCGCAAGGGTCTGAGCTTCAAATCTTAGGTTACGAAGGCGAATTTGCCATGCTGCAAACTGCAGATGGCGATGTGGGATATCTCAAAACCAAATATTTAGAGGTCGTAGAAGCCACGCCGGAGCCAGTGGCACCGGTTGCACCGGAGCCAGAAGAAGTGGCACAGCCGGCGGCTCCGGCTGCTCCAGTAGAAGCCGCGCCTGTCGCCGCTGCTCCTGCAGCACCGGCCGAAGAAGAATCAACAGACCAGTTGACGTCGTTATCACGCATTTCAGTCACCGGCTCTCGCTTGCGGAGAACGGATATTGAGGGCGCTTCTCCGGTGATTGAGGTCAGCCGTGCTGATATCGACCGGATCGGCTTGGCGGATCTCGGTGACGTGATCCGTCAGCTTCCTGTGGTGACAGGTTCGCCGCTTTCCAGTCGTACGAACAACGGCGGTGATGGCTCAACCTCTGTCGACTTACGTGGTGTTGGGCGTCAGCGCACGCTGGTGTTGATCAACGGTCGTCGCGATATTTCAGGTAACGATTTCTCGACCATTCCCCTGGCAATTGTTGAGAAAATTGAAATTCTCCCGCAGGGGGCGTCTGCTATTTATGGTGCTGACGCGGTAGCTGGGGTGGTGAACATCATCACCCGACGTGATCACCAAGGCGTAGAAATTAACGCCTTTGCGAGTACGTATCCAGGCCTTGAAACCAACCCTGCGGCGGCTGAAGTTGGTGACCCCAACCTCGAGGGCACCGATGGTGAAAACTATCGCGCCTCCATCGTGATTGGCGGGGCCAGTGCAAAGGGCCGATTCACGGCTGGTTTTGAGTACAACCGCCAGAATGAGTTTTACCAAGGCAACGTAAGCGAGGGATATCTGCGAGATGCATTGTCATTCACAGACTTAGATGACGTTGCTGCTGCAGGTTTTGGCGCCTTCAACCGTGATATTGATGGCGATGGCGACGTTGGCATCGTGGTGGGCGGCAGCTCGGCTCAGTTGAATGGTTTCTTTAACGTGCCTGAAGGTGGCCCCTTCGAAGCCGGTATTTATACTATTGGCGAAGATGGCCAGCCGCGGACTCGCGTGCCCGAGGATGCTTTCAACTTCGGCCCTGTTAACTTCCTGCAGACACCCTTCATCCGGAATAACGCCTTTTTCTCGGGCGATTATCTCCTGGAGAATGGGGTTGAGGTCTACGCCGAAGCTCGCTATGCACGTCGTACCTCGGATCAGGCTTTGGCACCACTGCCATATTTCTCCCTGTTTGATCCTCCCGGTACGATTCCCGCATCCAACTTTTACAATCCGTTTGGGGTAGACCTTGGCGACATTCGTCGTCGGATTGCTGAGGTCGGAGGCCGTTCCTTCACCCAGGAGCGTTCACTGAATCAGATTACGGTTGGTGCGCGAGGAGAGCTCGGGTTCGTAGATATGTGGGACTGGGAGGCCTTTTACCAATATGGCCGCTTCCAGCAAACCGATGTTGACGGTGGTCAATTCGTTGGATCCCGTTTGCAAAATGCTTTAGGCCCATCCTTCCAAGCAGCCGACGGCACCATTACCTGCGGCACACCAGATGCTCCTATCGCGAATTGCGTACCTCTGAACCTGTTCGGCAATGTGGGCACGATTACGCCCGAAATGCTGAACTACGTTCAGGCGGATTTGGTGGACTTCTTCCAGGGCACGCGTAACTTTGGTCACCTGTCCTTTGCAGGCCCCATCATGCCTCTTCCTGGTGGCGAGCTCACCGCCGCTATTGCATTGGAAACTCGGGAGGAGTTCTTTAGCTACACCCCAGATTCCGGTAAAGCAACAGAAGCGGTCACCGGTAATGCCGGTGAAGGCTTGGCCGGTGGTTACGATGTAGATTCGATTTCCATCGAAATTTCGGCTCCGCTGCTTAGCGGCGCTCCTTTTGCCCAGGCATTGGAGCTTGGCTTTGGTTTCCGCCAAGACGACTACTCCACCGTTGGCAGCAATAACGTGTTCCAGGTGAATGCGCTATGGCAGCCCATCGAGTCTGTGGTTGTTCGGGCCAGCTTCGCTGAGGTGTTCCGCGAACCGTCGATTCTAGAGTTGTTCTCTCCGCAGTCTGATAACTTCCCGTTGTACGTTGATCCCTGCTCAACTGGGAATATTGATGCTCCAGACAACGACGTGTACAACACTCTGACGCCAGAGCAGCAAGCTCAATGTACGCAAACCGGCGTTCCCGAGGGTGGGTACTTCCAGTCCAACGCGCAGCCGCGTGGTCGGATTGGTGGTAATCCTGATCTTGCACCGGAGCAGGGTGATACCTTCAACATCGGCGTGGTGTGGGATCCGGACTTTATCCCCGGAGGCTCATTCACTCTGGATTACTTCTCCATTGAGCTGGAGGACGCTATTGCTGCGATCTCCGAGCGCTCAATTGTGGAGCGCTGTGTTCTAGAGCTGAACGACGCGGCTTGCTCCAACATCACGCGATTTGCGGATGGACAGATCAACGCGGTTGTTGCCTTGCAGCAGAACATTGGTAAAGAAACCGCCAAGGGTATCGACTTTGCCTTTAATCACGTCCTGAATACTCGCGTGGGTAGCTTTAACTCCCGGGTGATGGTGACGCGGTTAGAGGAACGTGAATCCACGGTGACTACGCCATTCGATGCCGTAGGGCAGTTCGTAAATGATGTGGAAGCCCTGACTCGCGGTATCTATCCGGAGTATCGCGCCAACGCCATTGTGGATTGGGGCTTCGAGAAGTACGGGGCATCGCTGAACGTCGATTACATCGGTGGAGTGACCGAAGAGCTGACGGCTGATCTCTCCCGTGATGTTTCGGCGACCTACTATGTAGACACGGCATTCCGTTACTTCTTCAACAGCACGGCGATGGTGTCTTTCGGTATCAATAACCTGTTTGATGAGCAGCCTGAGTTCATTGTTGGTGAGTTCAACGCTCAAACAGATACGGATACCTATCGCATAGGCGGCCGTCAGCTGTACCTGAGCACGCGCTTAGACTTCAACTGATCGTACTTAGTACTGGCTGAAAAAGTGGCTGTGAACAGGCCGCGCTAAGCAGCAGTCAGCAGCTTAAGTCCTGAGAAAGCCCTGCCGGAAACGGTGGGGCTTTTTTATTGAGAGCCGGAGGCTTTGCTGTTACTCGGAGCAAACGTAGGCGCACTCTAGACTCCATTTATGTCTCGCGACAGTCCGTGCCCTAGCGCGCTTTAGGCGCAAAGTGCTAAGCGGAGTCCGGACCCCCAAACCGCGCGTCCCGAGCATCATAGTTCGATCGCGACACGCCATCTGAGGCCTTCGCTAAGCGTGGATGTATGCCGCGACCTCGCTGTTTCTTAAGCTTTGTCCCAGAGGAATGCCAAGGGGGTGAGGCCCGTGTTTTCGCAGTATGTGCTTAGCGCGTAGCACAAAGCTGACTCGCCCTAAATGATGGGTCGCAGGCGGTGAGAAGTAAAACTAAACGCCTTGTCCGTTGTTAACAGGACGGTGAGGTTCCGGCCGCCGGCCTCAGCGTTAGCGTGTCAATGCTAGGTAATTTTCCAAAGCGCCTGTTGGCCTGTGTGAATTGCGGGTTACAGCGCTTGCAGTCTTCCAAAAGGCTAGTCGCGCACGCACAGCCTGGAAAAAGTGAATCACGATCTTCGATGGGAAAACACATCTAGGTCATGCGGCTGATTCGCATTTGTCCATGGGCGTGGCAAGTCGATACGTCGTTGGCTTTGCCCGTGCTAGCGCGTTCGTGTTGCTGTTTTTACAGAGGCGTTTCGAACTAAACGCACATGTTTCTAGGTTTGGCCGGCAGTCTTAACGCCGGAGAGCAAAAGGGCTCTGTGCTTTGAAGCGCATAAAAAAAGCCCCGCGGTTGGCGGGGCTTTGAAATCATGCCGTCATGGCAGCTCAGGCTGCCAGTGATTGTGATTAGTCTTTTGCGCCTTCGGGGAAGACGTTCAGCAGCAAATTCGGTGTTCCGACGTTGGCTGGGCTCAGGGCAATCTTGCCTGGAGTCGCATTCGATAGCAGCGTGGAGTAGACGTCGGCTACGGACAGGCTGGGCGTTTCGCCCAGAATCAAGGCCGCGGCGCCGGCGACATGCGGAGCTGCCATGGAGGTGCCGCTCAAGGTTGCAGAGCCGGTGTTGCTGGTGTGGCTGGCTGCGACAATGCTGGAACCAGGAGCGATGATGTCGGTGCAGGTGCCGTGGTTAGAGAAACTAGACTCACGGTCCTGACTATCCGAGGAAACGACGTTGAACGCCAGTGGCTCACGACCTGGGGAGCTGTTGCAGGCGTCTGCGTTGTCGTTACCAGCGGCAACAACTGGAACCACGCCAGCATTGTAAAGGGCGCGTACAGCAGCGTCAGAAGCTGCAGAAGACCCGCCACCTAAGCTCATGTTGGCCACGGCGGGTTTCTCCGCATTTTCTGCGACCCATTCCATGCCGGCGATGACGCCCGAAGTAGAGCCAGAGCCAGAGCAGCCCAACACACGAACCGCATGCAGTGTTGCTTGTTTGGCTACACCCCATTGGGTACCACCAGCGGTGCTGGCAACGTGGGTGCCGTGGCCATTGCAATCATCCCAAGCTTCGGGATCAACGCCGCCACCGAGCAGGCCAAAGATATCGAGCGGAAGAGGTACCGGCAGCGGTAGCAGCCGGGCGAGGCCTCCAGGTCCGTCGCTGACGAAGTTTTGACCTTGGCCAATGCGACCCGTGAACTCGACGTGATCCGCGTTGATGCCTGTGTCCACGATGTAAACGTGAACGCCAGCGCCAGCACTGGCTGGGTATTGGTACACACCATCGGTAGGGCGGTTGTACTCATCAATGCGATCCAGGCCGTAGATCGGGTTATTTTGCGTGCCCGTAGCCTGAACGATGGAATCTTTTTCAATAGCGCTGACTAAAGGCAGACGCTTCAACAAGCGGACTTGGCGCTCGGTCAGGGGAGCCGCGAAACCGGTCAGCACGGTGTCGTACTCGAAAACGGCGCCTTCAGCGCCAACCAGGCCTAGCACGGCGGCCGTTGCCTCGGAAATGGTTTGGCCGACGAGTGCGCTGGGCTCGAGCTGCACGATGTACATCTCGGGTTCACTTTGGCTAAACAGGCCCGCTTGGGCCAGAGTGCTTGCGCCCAACAGGGTGGCGCCAGCCGTTAAGCGGAGAAGTCCTTTCATTACACGGTCCTCGTGTGTATCCAGATTTGTATGGCGCTCCCGGTCCTCTGGGAGCCCCTCAAGAGTATGCAAAGCTATCGCCAGCGTCTGTGCGCCGTGCCAAGGCTGCTTGTAGTGATTACACTACAAGCCGGTCAGACGACCAACGCCATGCCTTGTTAAACCCTGACGGAGTCTTGGGTGATCAGATTGTTGAGTGTGGACGATCATCGGATGATCCACCGCGCCATCGCACACATCGCTTCCCGCGTGCAGGACATGCAGCTGGTCGGCGAAGCTTCCAGCGGAGAAGAAGCCTTAGAGTTTCTCGACGCCCTGCAGCCGCATATTGTTCTGATGGATCTGAATATGCCCGGTATGGGGGGGACCTTAGCCACCGAGAAAATTCGCAAGAGCTTCCCGGCGGTGAAGGTGATCATCCTGTCGGGTCAAACGGAGGAGCCGTATCCATCGCGCGCGCTGGCTGCCGGTGCTTCGGGTTTTTTGAGTAAAGATTGTGATGAAGCCGAGGTCGAGCGTGCGATTCGCCGCGTTCTGCAGGGGCAGACTTACATTTCGGCCGAAGTTGCGGGAAGCATGGCCGCGCGCCTGCTCGGGCACGGCGCCAACACCCCATTCGATTCGTTATCAGAGCGTGAAATGGTGGTCGCACTCAAAATCGTGGCCGGTCACAGTACCAATCAAATCGCGGAGCTACTGGAGATCCACACCAATACAGTGAGCAGCTTCCGGCGGCGCATCTTCGATAAGCTCAAGGTCAGCAATGACGTGGAACTCACCCTGGCGGCTTTTCGATACGGCGTCATCACGGAGGACTCAGAGCGCTGAGCATAGTTCTCAGGCCGCTGAGCGTCGGTCGTATCTAACCAGGCTTTCAGTTCATAGAAGTGCGGGTGCAAGGCCGAGGTGGAGGGCCAGAGCTAAGCGCGCCGACCGTCGAGCACGCAAAACAGATCGATCATCGTCTGAGGCCGCTAAGATAAGCCCCACATCAGAATGAGGAGAAGACGTGCGGGCAATTGTCTGTGAGGAACTGGGGCCAGCCCAAAATCTAGTGATGCGCGACCTTCCTGAGGAAGAGCTCGGGCCCCAGGCGGTTCGCGTCAACATCGCTGCCTGCGGCGTGAATTTTCCCGATACGCTCATCATCGAGGGCAAATACCAAGTCAGACCGACGCCGCCTTTTGTGCCTGGCGCAGAAATGGCCGGTGTGGTCACACAAGTGGGCGCTGAGG
Source organism: Oceanococcus sp. HetDA_MAG_MS8 (assembly GCA_019192445.1). Classification (NCBI taxonomy): domain Bacteria; kingdom Pseudomonadati; phylum Pseudomonadota; class Gammaproteobacteria; order Chromatiales; family Oceanococcaceae; genus Oceanococcus; species Oceanococcus sp. HetDA_MAG_MS8. The sequence continues at coordinate 48,855 of JAHCMK010000004.1, read as the reverse complement.
TTGAGGCTTGGAAGCCTGGTGATCGCGTCATGGGCGTGTTTAGCCACGGCTGCTACGCCGAGCAAATGATTGCTCCTGCTCAGAGTCTGATTCCGATCCCTGACGGGATGACCTTTGAGCAAGCCGCAGTGTTTCCCATGGCCTATGGCACCTCCTATCACGCCCTCAAACAGCGTGCGTCCCTTCAGGCTGGGGAGACAGTGTTGGTACTGGGGGCTGCTGGCGGAGTAGGGCTCGCTGCGGTGGAGCTCTCCAGAGCAATGGGAGCGGGTCGGATCATTGCTGCCGTGGGCTCTGCGAGTAAGGAAGAGCGTGTTCGTGAGGCGGGTGCCGACGAGGTCATCATCTACACCCAAAGCTCGCTCAAGGCCGAAGTGAAACGGCTTACCGGTGGGCAAGGAGTCGATGTCATTTACGACCCGGTGGGCGGTGATGTGTTTGCCGAGGCTGTGAGCTGCCTGGCTTGGGGTGGGCGTTTACTTATTGTTGGTTTTGCGGCCGGCAGCATCCCGCAGTTGGCGATGAACAAACTATTGCTCAAGGGGGCGGCCGCCGTGGGGGTTTTTTGGGGGGCGTTTGCCATGCGAGAGCCTGCGGCAAATGCGCAAAACTTCGCTGAGTTGGCACAGCTATGGGCGGATGGGCATTTGCGGCCTCACATATACCAGCGATATTCCCTGGCCAATGTGCCTCAAGCCCTACAGGCGCTGGGTGAACGCCAGGTTCAGGGCAAGCTACTGATTGAGGTTGCCGATGTTTAATTCGGTGTTAATGGTTTGTACCGGCAACATCTGCCGCAGTCCTATGGCGGAGTACTTGCTCAAAGATCGGTGGCAGCACTCTGGGGCTGTGGTGGCTTCGGCTGGCACCGCCGCCCTGGTAAACCATCCTGCAGATGATGAGGCCCTGGCGGTGATGCAAGACCATGGCATCGACATGCAAGCGCACCGGGCAAGGCAACTTCAGGCGCAGCTGGTCGCCGACCACGAGCTCATACTCACTATGGAGCCACATCACGCGCGCTGGTTGATGTCTCGCTTTCCTACGGCGCGCGGTCGCGTTTACGCTCTCACGCATTGGGTGGGGGAGCATGACCACGTCCCCGATCCTTACTGCCAAGGACGCAGGGCCTTTGAGCGAACCTGGGACATCCTCGTGCCCGCGATTGATAGCTGGGTGGAGCGCTTAGCTGGCTCTTAATGGTCCAGCGGGCGACGAGGCCGAAGCAATAATCCGCTTGGGGCGGTGACCGCAGACATGAAGCCGGTTAAAATGTAAGGTTCGTTTCGCCTTTTTGCGCGCCTGTCGCGTTTTCCATGAATCAGGTTTACATCAAAACCTTCGGCTGTCAGATGAATGACTATGACTCCGGCAAAATGGCCGAAGTCCTGGAAGAGTCATTCGGCACCCAGCGCACGGATGATCCAGCGTCGGCCTCGGTGCTGCTCCTCAACACCTGCTCTATCCGTGAGAAAGCGCAAGAGAAGGTGTTTTCTGAGTTGGGCCGGCTGCGTGCACTCAAAGCCAAGAACCCTGAGGTGCTTATTGGCGTCGGCGGTTGTGTGGCTAGCCAGGAAGGTGATGACATCTTGGCGCGAGCACCTTATGTCGACCTGATTTTCGGTCCTCAAACCTTGCATCGCCTGCCAGAGTTGGTGCGCGAGCGGCAAAAAACGGGTAGCGCGGCGGTGGACGTGAGCTTCCCAGAGATCGAAAAGTTCGACCGTTTGCCTCAGCCCCGTGCTGAGGGGGTATGCGCCTTTGTCTCGGTGATGGAGGGGTGTAGTAAGTACTGCACTTTTTGTGTGGTGCCGTACACCCGCGGCGAAGAAATTAGCCGCCCACTCAGTGATGTGCTGGCAGAGATCCATGCGTTGGCCGACCAGGGGGTGCGCGAAGTTACCTTGCTTGGGCAAAACGTGAATGCCTATGCCGGTGACATGGAGGATGGTGGCGTCGCTGATTTGGCTTTGCTGGTGCGCTGCGTCGCGCAGATCCCTGGAATTGGGCGCATTCGCTACACCACCTCCCACCCCGCCGAATTTTCCGACAGTTTGATCGCCGCGCACGCTGATGTGGACAAATTGGCCGCCTATTTGCATTTGCCGGTGCAGTCTGGCTCTAACCGCATCCTGCAAATGATGAAGCGTGGGCATACAGTGGAGGAGTACCTCGCTAAAATCCAGCGCTTGCGCGCCGCTAAGCCCGAAATCAGCCTGTCCACTGACATTATTGTGGGGTTTCCGTCTGAGTCGGCGGAGGATTTCGAGGCAACTTTGGAGTTGGCACACTTTGCCGACTTTGATCATGCCTACAGCTTTATTTACTCACCACGCCCTGGCACGCCAGCTGAAAAGCTCATCGATAACGTGTCTCAGGACGAAAAGAAACAGCGCTTAGCGTTGCTGCAGCAGCGTATTCGCCAGCGTGGAGAGTCCTTTACCCAGGCCATGGTTGGGACCCGCCAGCGGGTATTGGTAGAGCGCCTATCACGGCGCGACGCTCACGAAGTCGCTGGGCGTACAGATAACAATCGCTGGGTCAATTTCGCGGCGCCCTTAGAGCTTATCGGTCAGTTTGTGACCGTGGAAATTACCGAGGCTCTACCGAATAGCTTGCGCGGCCGGCTTATAGAGGCAGTGGCAGCCTGAGCATTCCCAGCATGAATGTGATTGAACACCTGACATTGGAGCCCGAGTCTGCGGAGAGACTGGCGCGTCTGTGTGGTCCTCTGGACGCGCACCTGCGGCAAATCGAAAAAGACTTCACCGTAGAAATCCGGAATCGCGGCCATCGCTTCTTTGTGGAAGGGCCGGCGGCCGATGCTGCGATGGCAGCGCAGACTTTGCGCAAGCTCTATGCGCGCACTGATGAAGCGGGGGGTATTCAACCCGAGGATGTGCATATCACCGCTCGTGACAGCCTACCGCCAGCACAAGATGCCTTGAGCATTAGAACGCGTCGCGGCCTGGTACGGCCGCGCAACGCCCACCAGCGAGCCTATCTGCAAGGCATTGAAGATGCCGATTTGTCTTTTGGCATCGGCCCGGCTGGCACCGGTAAGACATACCTTGCTGTTGCGGCTGCCGTGCGTGCTTTGGAGAAAGAGGCGGTACGTCGGTTGATTTTGGTTCGCCCGGCGGTGGAGGCTGGAGAGCGCTTAGGCTTTTTGCCAGGCGACTTGAGCCAAAAAGTCGACCCCTATCTCCGCCCGCTGTACGACGCGCTGTATGAAATGCTGGGCTTTGAGCGCGTTGGGCGGTTGCTGGAGAAGCAGATTATCGAGATCGCGCCGCTGGCTTATATGCGCGGACGTACGCTGAATGAATCTTTCGTGATTCTAGATGAAGCGCAAAATGCCACCGTGGAGCAAATGAAAATGTTTCTCACCCGATTGGGCTTTGGCTCTACGGCGGTCGTCACCGGGGATACTACCCAGATCGACCTGCCCAAGTCTGAGCGCTCCGGCTTGGCGCACGCAGCGACCATTTTGGATGCGGTAGATGGGGTGCACATCACGCGTTTTTCGGCGGAGGACGTGGTTCGCCATCCTTTGGTTGCAAGAATTGTGCGCGCTTATGAAGCGGATGGCCGGGCATGAGCCAGCCTGAAATACAGGTGCTGATCGATCGCGGTCCAGCCCAGCGAGACGATATTCCCGCCCGCGCGCAGCTGGTTCAGTTTGCGCGTTTGGCCCTGGGTGACTTGTCTTGCGAGTTGAACATCCGCGTCGTGAGCGCCGTGGAGTCGCAAAGGTTGAATGCCCAGTTTCGGGCTAAGCAAAGGCCGACCAATGTGCTGTCTTTCCCGGCGGAGTTACCGCCGGACTGGCCCATCAATATCCTGGGCGACCTGGCTCTTTGCGCCGACGTGATCGCGCGAGAGGCGCAGGAGCAGGCTAAATCACCTCAAGCCCATTGGGCGCATATGGTCATCCATGGGTGCTTGCACCTGCTGGGATTCGATCATCAAAACGATGCCGACGCCGCCACGATGGAAGCACGCGAAATTGCCTTATTGGCCGAGCTGGGCTTTGCCAATCCTTACCAAATCATTGACGATTCATCACAGGCCAACTGGTCCAACAACACACGAACATGAACGACGAACGACCTCCCAGTCCGGAGGGGAGCTCTGATTCCTGGGTGCGCCGCTTTGGGCGGTCACTTGCCGGGGCTCCCCGTAGCCGAGAAGAAATTACCCAGCTCTTGGCGGAGGCGTCGCAGCTGGACGTCATCGATCAAGACGCGCTGGCCATGATGGAGGGGGTTCTGGATACCGCCGACACCCCGGTCGAGGACATCATGATTCCTCGCTCGCAGATGGTGGTTGTGGAGCTGGACGCCAAGCCCCAGGACATCCTTCAGGTGGTTGTTGACTCAGGGCACTCACGCTTCCCTGTGATTGGTGAAAACCGGGATCAAATCGTCGGCATTTTGCTCGCCAAGGATTTGCTCAAGCTGCAAGGCTTGCAGTTAATGGACGCGAACGGGGAGGCGTTTGATATTCAGTCGCACCTGCGCGAGCCCGTCTTTGTGCCGGAGACCAAGCGCCTGAACATGTTGCTCAAACAGTTCCGTGCTGGGCGACACCACATGGCGATTGTCGTTGATGAGTATGGCGGTGTCGCTGGCTTGGTCACCATTGAAGATGTGCTGGAGACCATCGTCGGGGATATCGACGATGAACACGACGAGAGCGAAGCATCGCCCATCGTGCGCCAGGATAGCGCGCGTTATCTCGTCACAGCCCTTGCCACGATTGACGACTTCAACGAGTTTTTCGGTGCAGAGTTCAGTGATGAGGATGCTGATACGGTGGGCGGCTTTGTCACCCAAGCCCTGGCTCGGGTCCCCCGTCGTGGCGAAGAGCTGCAAATCGGTGAGTTTCGTTTCAAGGTATTGCGGGCAGACTCTCGCCGCGTCCATCTGCTGCAGGTGACTGTGGCGGAAGCTGAAGCCGCTCCCGACGGCGTCAGTACCACCTAACACGACTTTGTTCGGCATGTTTGCCTCGCTGTTAGCCGGCGCCACTTTGGTCCTGGGCTTTGCCCCATTGGGTTGGTCCGGGCTCATGGTTCCGGTGCTGGCTCTGTGGTTAAACGCCGCGCTGGGCATGTCCCCTCGGGTCGCTGCGCGCCATGCATGGGCCTTGGGCTTTGGACTGTACTTAGCGGGTGTGTCCTGGGTCTTCGTCAGCGTGCATCACTTTGGGGGGGCACCACTTTGGTTGGCTGTGGTGCTGGTATTGGCCCTGGCGGCGTACTTAGCCGTGTACTTGGGAGCCGCCGTGGGCTTGGCATGGTGGCTGAGCCACAATGCGGTGCTGCGCTTGATGCTGGCATTACCGGCAACGTGGTGGCTGTTCGAGCAGGCACGTGCTTGGGTGTTGGGCGGGTTCCCCTGGCTGAATCTGGGCTACGGGCTGAGCAATTGGCCGGGGGCAGACGGTGTGCTGGCGCTGGCCGGCGTTGACATGCTGGGCTTACTGCTGTGGTGGATGGCAGGCGCGGCGGTGCTGTTAATACGCGGCCAGAAACAATGGGCTGTGACGGCTGGGCTTGCCGCTGCAGCCTTTTGGGCGCTTTGTCCGCCGAGCCTGAATTGGACGCAGCCCCATGCCGACCCCATGCAGGTGGCCTTGGTTCAGGGGAATATGCCTCAGGACCAGAAATGGCGGCCGCAGAATTTGTTGCCCACTCTGGAGATGTATACCCAGCTGTCTTTGGAGCACCCTGAGGCGGAGCTGATCATCTGGCCAGAAGTGGCGGTGCCCGCGAGTCGTTACCGCGTCGAAAGCTGGTTTGAAGACTGGGATGATCAGGCGCGCAACCTGGAACAGGTATGGCTCGTTGGTGTGATCACTCGCCGCAACGGCCACCCCTACAACACCATGTATGCACTCGGCGGCGATGGTGGGCATTACGTGAAGCAAAAGCTCGTGCCCTTTGGTGAGTATTTCCCCGTGCCACAATGGGTGCGCCCGGTCTTCGATTGGCTCAATCTCCCGTTTACGGATATCCGCACTGATATGGAGTCCGATCGGTTTCTCTACGCGCATGGCGTCGCCCTGGCAATATCCATCTGCTTTGAAAGCGTCTTTGCGCAAAGCCTCGTGCGGCGCAGTGACGACGCAGGGCTGCAGGTCACGGTCACCAATGACGCTTGGTTTGCGGGCACTTTGGCGCCGGCACAGCATTTACAAATTGCGCAGGCACGCGCCGCCGAAACCGGGCGCCCGCTGCTGCGTGTGGCCAACACAGGCATAACGGCTGTGATTAGCCCTCAGGGCGAGTTACTGCAGCAACTGGGCTGGGGGCAGCGCGGAGTGTTAACTGCGCAGGTCCAACCCCGGCTCGGGATCACTCCCTACATGCGCTGGGGAGCTTGGCCGTTGATCCTATGGCAAGGCACGGTGCTGGGTGCCTTATTCCTGAGGCGTATCCTGTCTTCTTCCCGTCGGCGCTTTTCGGCGCTTCCACAGAACTAATTCCATTGAGCTATGCAAGAGTCCTATCAACCCGCCACCATTGAAGCGCAGGCCCGCACACTTTGGGAGGACGCTGGCGTTGATCGTGCGGATGACTCCTCGTCGAAGCCGCCCTTTTACTGCTTGGCAATGTTCCCGTATCCCAGCGGCAAGCTGCACATGGGGCATGTGCGGAACTACACCATCGCCGACGTCATTGCGCGCTACATGCGCATGCAGGGTCATGAGGTCCTCCAGCCCATGGGCTGGGACGCTTTCGGCTTGCCGGCTGAAAACGCAGCCATTGCACGCGGCGTGGCCCCGGCCGCGTGGACGCGCGACAACATCGCGCATATGCGAGAGCAACTCAAGAGCCTGGGCCTGTCCTACGACTGGAGCCGGGAGTTTGCGACCTGCGATCCCGAGTACTACCAGTGGGAGCAATGGCTGTTCACCCGGCTGGTCAAAAAAGGCTTGGCCTATCGCAAGAACGCCACGGTCAATTGGGACCCTATCGACAACACTGTATTGGCGAATGAGCAGGTGATTGATGGGCGCGGCTGGCGCTCAGGAGCCTTGGTGGAACAGCGCGAGATATCTCAGTGGTTTTTGCGCATTAGTGACTACGCTGAAGAGTTGCTCGAGGGTCTGGACAATTTAGATGGCTGGCCAGAAGCTGTGCGCAGCATGCAGCGCAACTGGATCGGGCGCTCGCGCGGGCTGAGTGTGCGCTTTCCCGTGGAGAACTCGCCAGAGTTTCCCGAGCTGGAAGTGTTCACCACGCGGCCCGACACCTTATACGGTGTGACTTATCTGGCCGTCGCTGCAGGGCACCCTCTGGCACAGGCAGTGGCCAAGCGTCGCAGTGATGTGGCGGAGTTCTGCGCGGAATGTGCCCGCGGCTCTACAGCGGCCGCAGATATTGAAACCCAAGAGAAAAAAGGCTTGCCTTTAGGGCTGCTGGCGCGCCATCCACTCACGGGTGACATTCTTCCCATCTGGGTGGCGAACTTCGTATTGATGGGCTACGGCACCGGCGCGGTCATGAGTGTTCCAGCACATGATCAGCGCGACTGGGAGTTTGCCCAGAAGCATGATCTGCCCATCCGTGCCGTTATCGCCAACGAACAGGGTGAGGCTCCAGATCTCAAGTCCGGGGCCTATATCGAGAAAGGGCCTTTGATCCGCTCGGACGAATACGACGGTCTCCATTTCGAAGCGGCGTTCAACGCTATTCGTGATGCTTTAGAGGCGGAGGGCCTGGGTGAGGAGCGGGTGCAGTACCGCCTGCGAGATTGGGGGGTTTCGCGGCAGCGTTACTGGGGCTGTCCCATCCCGATTATTCGCTGCCCCGATTGCGGGGATGTGCCCGTGCCTGAAGACCAGTTGCCCGTGCGTCTGCCGGAGGATGTGGTGGTCACAGGAGGGGCATCGCCACTGACTAAGCTGGAGGACTGGAAAAAGGTTGACTGCCCTCAATGCGGCCAGGCTGCGGAGCGGGAAACCGACACTTTTGACACCTTTTTTGAGTCCAGTTGGTACTACGCTCGCTTTGCGTGCCCTGATGCGCAGCAAATGTTGGATGAACGGGCTCGCCACTGGACGCCGGTGAGCCAATATGTGGGCGGCGTCGAGCATGCGATCTTGCACTTGCTGTATGCCCGCTTTTTCCATCGCCTGATGCGTGATGAGGGTTTGTTAAACAGCGATGAGCCCTTCCAGAGATTGCTCACCCAGGGGATGGTGTTGGCTGAGTCCTGGTCTAAACAAGAGGGGCAGCGCAAGCTCTGGGTGGCCCCGTCTGAGGTGGAGGTGAACCGTGACGACAAGGGCCGGACAGTATCAGGCCTAGACCGTGCCACGGGCCAGGAACTGTGCTTTGAAGGCATGGTGAAGATGTCCAAGTCCAAGAACAACGGTGTCGATCCTGAGGCGATGATTGAACGCTACGGGGCCGATACGGTGCGGCTATTCATGATGTTTGCGGCCCCACCCGATGCCAGCCTGGAATGGAGCGAGTCTGGCGTCGAGGGTGCTGCGCGCTTCTTGAAGCGCTTTTGGCGTGCCGTGTATGAGGCGAGTACGGCCGACCACAACCGGTCTGTAGACGACAAGGTTCGTGCCGACCTGCGCCGAAAGGCGCATGAAACGCTCGCCAAGGCGACGGACGATATTGGCCGCAGGCAAACCTTCAATACCGCCATTGCTGCGGTGATGGAGCTGCTCAACGCCAATCAATCGCTGCGCGATCATGCTGGCGCTGAAGCCGAGCACGAAGCCCTGCGCATTGCAGTGCAAATTATGGCGCCCATTACTCCGCATATTGCACAGGCGCTGTGGCAGGCTCTGGGTCAGTCGGGGTTGGTGGCCGTAGCGCCTTGGCCCAGCGTGGATGCGGATGCGCTGACGGTGAGCGAGGTCGAGTTGGTGGTACAGGTCAATGGCAAGTTGCGGGCGAAAATTCAGGTAGCCGCCGACGCTAGCCGAGAGGCTATCTTGGACCATGCTAAGAAGGATGAGAACGTCATTCGGTTCTTGGAAGGGAAGGCGGTTCGCAAAGAAATATTGGTGCCTGGCCGTTTGGTTAACTTGGTTGTGGGCTGATGCGCACAGTGCTGGCTGTCAGCCTGCTCGCCATGGCGTTGGCAGGCTGTGGTTTTCGTCTGGCGGGCGTCAGTACTTGGCCTGTTGATATCTGGCCGGGGTATAGGCTGCAAAGCCAGCTGGCGGGTATCGACGGAGAGGACTTCAGCGCCGCTGTGCGTGCCCAACTGGAGCTATCTGGCGTCAGTCGTTTGGCGCAGCCGCGCGCCACCTTGGTGCTGCAGAGCCTAGAGCAGCGCAAAATTGTCAGCGCTCTAGATGCTCGCGGGCAGGCAGCAGAGTTCGAATTACAAGGCCGCCTGCGGTTTCGAGTGGATGCCGGCGGTCGTAGTTCACCATTGCTGCAGGTGGTTGCACAGCGACGGTTGAGCTTCGACCCGAGCGTGGCCCTGGCTAAGCAGCAGGAAGAGGCGCAAATCGAGGCGGCGTTACGCCGAGAATTAATCGAATTATTGTTACTGCGTGTAGAAGCGGAGCTGCGAGGAATTAGTCCCGAGTCCTAAGCACCTGCTCCAGCGGTGCACGCTTGCTCAGCGGTGTGTTGAGGCTGGGGTAGCCAAACCATATTAAGCCGACGAACTCTTCCCGCTCTGGGTTCATGCCCACCAGATCAGCAAAGCCGTCGGCGCGGGTCACCGCGCCACTGGTCCATTTACTGCCCAGCCCTTGAGCCTGCAGGGCGAGGCAAAAGCTGTGTATGGCGCAGCAGCAGGCCGCGTAATTCTCGCGGTTGCGCACCGGGTCCGCATCGCGCTCGCAACTGACCAACAACCAGCCTGGAATTGCTTCCCACCGCTGGCGCTTCTTGGCGGCGGCCTCAAGACCTCTCTTTTGGGCAACCAAGTCTGCGTTCAGGTTGGCGATGGCTGCGATACTGCGCTTGCCCAACAGCTGAAAGCGCCAGGGGTTCGTGAGGTGGTGATTCGGCGCTCGGATGGCGCATTCCAGAGCTTCGCGGGTGATGGCTTCAGGTACTGGCGTGGTGGCGAAGTCCTGCGTGGTTTGACGGCTGCGCAGCAATGCGAGTTGGGCCTGCGTCTGGGACGTTGTGTTCATGAGGAAGGAGTCTGCAAGGCGTCTTCCAGAATTTCCAGTGGATGGCGGACCTCAATGTCATGCCTGAGGTTCATGTGTAGGCGCAGGTGCACCCGACAACCAATGTTTGTGGACACGAGGAATCCGGGGCCGGCATTGCACTCGTTCACGATTGCCTGGGCAAATTGCGCAGCATGTTCTGGATCATCTAATAAGTGTGTACCACCCGCACCACAGCATCCATGCCCACGGACCGGAATCAGGGTAATTCCCTGAATGCGGCTGAGCAGGTCGTGGATGGCCCGTGTGTTGCCGGCACTGTAATGCGTACATGGTGTGTGAAGGTATACGCGTGTGCTCTCCAGTTTTGGCTGCCAGTGGTCCGGCCATTCCTGCAGGACCAGTTGGCAGGCCTCAAAGACGTTATCTGCCGCGTCGCCTAAGGCCGCCAAGCAGCCACTATCCAGAGTCACCAACGGGGCTGTATGCCGGCCAATCTCCTCGGCATGTTTTTTGGCCAGTGTGGTGTGACCGGCGTGTTTGGCCATAGCGCCGCAGCAGGCACGCGGGCTGAGCGCCACCTTGTGGCCGGGAAGGCTGCAAAGCACGCGCCATACGGCTTGTTGGGCTCGTGAATCTAACTCGGGGGCAACACAGCCCTGGAACAGATGCAATGTTGCTGAGGACTGCGCAGTCTGCGCGGGCTCTTTGGCCCGTTGGGCGCGCGCCGCCGGATGTTTGGCAATGTTAGTAGCGAGGCTGAGCCAATGCTTACTCCGGCTGAGCCTGGCCGGTGCCCAGCGCAGGAGCGCCAAGCCGAGCCGGCGCCAGATGAGCCCTTTGGGGTCAGCCAAGAGCCACAAGCGTAAACGCTGATACCAGCGCAGATTCTCGGCCCGAAAAGCGTCTCGGATGGCGAGATAAGGTACTCCTGCTGGACAGACCGTCTCACAGCGACCACAGCCCAGACAATGATCGAGTTGCTCTTGCGCTCCAGGGGAGTACTCCAAGCGACTGGCTGCAATGGCTTCCATTAACACGATACGACCGCGTGGACCTTCCCCCTCACGGCGTTGGGTCTGATATGTCGGGCAGTGGGGCAAGCACAAACCGCAACGTACGCACTGATCGCTCAGCGCAAATGGGAATTGCGAGCTCATAGCCTCAGTTTACCCCGCCTATGATCCCGAATCTGCAGGACTATGGCGGCGTGTGCACAATGCGCAAGCTCAATACAAGTGTTCGCCAGAAATATGGATCTGTTGAAAAATATCGTCGCAGGCTGTGGCGCAGTCAGCGTGTTGGTTTTTACAGCGCTGGGCGCGCAAGCAGCCGAGGCTGAGTCGCAGCCTAACCCGTGGTTTGGAAAGGTCGCCGCTGGCTTGGTTGCCACCAGTGGCAATGCTGAATCGCGCTCGCAAAATGCTGAGTATGAGCTGCGTTACGGCCGGGAAGACGCATTGTGGGAACTCAGTAGCCGTGGCGCTCTGCTCCAGGTGCGCAGTGAGGTGCAAAACACCGATGCCGATGGCGAGGTGCGAAGCGACCAGCAAACCACAGCAGAAAACTATCGCCTGGATGTACGTGCAGAGCGCCGTGTGAACGAACAGAACTATGTGTTTGCCGAGGCGGAATATTTTAAGGATCTGTTTGCCAGCATTCGAACCAGCACTACGCAAACATTGGGCTATGGTCGGCGCCTACTCAATACCGACACGACGAGCTTCGACCTAGAGCTCGGCGCGGGTGCTCGGCAACAGGAGTTGCAGGCCACGCGGGACAGCGAAGATGAGTTCGTCGGTCAGCTGACAGCTCGCCTCAGTTGGGACCCACATGAGCGAACCAGCCTCACCCAGCGGGTGACGGTTCAGAGCGGTTCAGAAAACACGGTGAGTGAATCTCAAACGCGCATTAAGTTTTCTGTGATTGGAGCCTTGTGGACACAGCTGGGGCTGGATGTACGGCATAACTCCCAGGTTTCCGAAGGTTTGGAGTCCACGGATACGCGCAGCAGCGTGTCTGTACTCTATGAGTTTGGTGCGGCAGGTGGGTCCTGACGGTCAGCGGCCATCGGCATTTCGGCGCAAGCGGTCGACTGAGATGGCACTACTGGGAAGCTCATTGCGGCTTGGGCACGTCGCGACCAAAGTAAAGATGCCGGGTGTCACTTGTTTTTCGTGGCATGACGTTCTAAAATTCGCGATTCGCTAAACCTTTCTTATGCATGACGAGGCATTTCCTCGTTGGAGCAAGGGATCTCTGATGACCACCACTGTTTCTGCCAAGGCCGACGAAGTTCGCCGTGACTGGCTGCTCGTTGATGCTACCGACCTGGTCTTGGGCCGGATGGCGGCACACATCGCGCATCGTCTGCGCGGCAAGCACAAGCCGATTTACACGCCTCACGTTGATACCGGCGATTACGTCGTCGTCATCAATGCGGACAAACTCAAAGTGACCGGCAACAAGGCCGTTCAAAAAAACTACTACCGTCACTCGGGTCGTCCGGGCAATCTGCACGTGACACGTCTGGACAAGCAGCTGAGCGAGCGCCCTGAGCGCGTCTTGGAAGCCGCTGTTAAAGGCATGTTGCCGAAGAACAAGCTCGGTCGGGCAATGTTCAAGAAATTGAAAATCTACAGCGGCTCTGAGCACCCACATGAAGCTCAACAACCGCAAGCACTGACTCTGAACTGATATGGCAACTACGCAAAACTACGGGACGGGTCGGCGGAAAACCGCAGCGGCTCGCGTATTTATTAAGCCCGGAAATGGCGAAATCACGGTAAACGGCAAGCCGTTGGATGACTTTTTTGGTCGTCCTACGTCGCGCATGATTGTGCGCCAGCCGCTGGTGGAACTGGACGCCGAAAATCGTTTCGACATTAAAGTCACCTGCCGTGGTGGTGGTGCCAGTGGCCAAGCGGGTGCTATTCGTCATGGTTTAGCACGGGCGCTGGTGGATTTTGACGAGAGCTTCAAGCCAGTGATGCGCGCTGCAGGCTTTCTCACTCGCGATGCCCGTAAGGTGGAGCGTAAGAAAGTCGGTCTGCATAAAGCACGCCGGGCAACTCAATACAGCAAACGGTAATCGTCCGTTTGTTCAAAGCCGTCCTCTGGGGCGGCTTTTTTTTGCCTGCAATTTTCATCGTGCTCGCTGGTGTTGGAGTGCAGGCATCGCTGCTTGCGATGCAGGAGGCGAACGGCGATTCATCCGGGCCTTGCTAGAGTCCGGCGCAGGCGCAGGGCGTCTATGTGGGGAAGGTGCTCATAAGGCACGATGGCAGGCCGCTGAATCAGCTGTGCGCATACACAAAATGTCGCTACAGACGCTGCTCAGAAGAGCCGCGTTTGCTGAGGCGCATAAGCCAATAGGTTTCCCATGACCAGTCAGCTTTTTGTGCTCAGAGGCCTGCGCGTCACGCGTTTACGAGGCTAATGCTCTACTTGATCGACCGCCGGGGAGTAGGGTTAAGCCCAGTCCAAGGCCCAGTCCCCAGGCGCCATTAAGCAGTAAGGCGCCGACCCAGATTTTGATGTCACCACCTGCGGCAAAGGCCTGGCCTTTCAAGGGAAACACCAGCAGTAACGCGACTAAGCTTGGTCCCAGGGCGCCGATGACAATACAGCGTATCCAGAACGATGCTCCGCGGGCGGCGCCGACAAGGGGCCATAGTATGAGGCCCCATACACCCCCCCAAAAAGCCAAGGAAAACACGGCAGGTATGCCAAGTGGGGCTGTAGGCGCCATGGAGTAGGCAGGATAGGGGACTGCGCCTAAGCTATGCAGCAGGGCAAATAAACCTTGATGGAAGATCAGGGTCGCGGCAAAACCGGAGATAAAAGCGGCGAGTGCGTATGGCATGGGAGTCCTCCATGAGCGTCATTCACGGTCACAGTGTACGGGGCTGGCACTGCATGGGACCAGCTTTGTTCCGCTTGGGTGCTAAGCCTGTTGGTACGCGCTTAGTCTGAATGGTGCTCATGTAGGGGTTAGTGCTACAGCCAAGAAGTTCCGGGCCAGGCGTGCTTGCCACCAATGTGATGAGCACAAAAAAGCCGGCTAAGCAGCCGGCTTTCTTGTGGGATCGAACCCTTAAGGGTTTTCCTCACCACATACGGTGAGGTGCAACCAAAATCTTCGCAATTAACGGAAGATTTTGTGGTAGTGGTGGCGCGGTCCACGGACACGCTCGTCGTCCTGAGCGCTGGTTTCCATAACGGCCGTGTCGACCACGCGCATGACCTGCACGTTGCGTTTAAATGGTGGCTTGCCGCTGAAGTTAGTGTCATGCATGACTACGGTTTGAGCGGCTTCCTGACGTGCCATATCGGCAGCCGGCAGCACTTCCAAGCTACGCTTGAAAGGAGGACGGTGACGGTATTCAACCTCTTGCACTGTGACCGTATCCATGGCCTGGGTCGCGCCCAGGTTGGCGTTACCGGCGTGGGCATACAGCGGTGCGCTGAGCAACAGGGCTAAGGTAGCAACTTGGATTTTCATACCTAATCTCCTTGGGGTGTGGGAGGGGTGCCTCGAACTACAGCTCAATATATAGATGAGCTGAAGAATATCTAGTACAAAAATACAATAAATGTGATAGGAAAAACCGATCAGCTATTAGACTAAGGGCGTAGAGGCTCTGGCTGAGGCTTAGATAGGCACATGTTTTGCGACAGCCCACCTAACGGTGTCTGCCTGGTACCAACAATGCCTCGTCTCAGGAACTTTTTCCTTTATTTTGCACCATTATTGTGCGCCAATGTGGCCGCCCATGGGGTTGGGCCAGAGGCTGCTGTGGAAACAGTGGCCGCGCATGGTGTGGAACAAGATGTTGTTTTGGAACAACGCCCCTCCGGCGGCTTGTATGTCAATGCTCGTATTGGCGCCGAAACGCCGTCCGCGTTTCTTGTAGACACGGGGGCGGGTTACAGCAGCATTAGCCAGAAGCTTTTTCGGCGTTTGCAGCGGAAGAATGCCTTAGTGCACATCGATCGCGTTGCGGCGCGAATGGCAGATGGCCGGCTCCGGGCTATGGATATCTACCAGGCGCAGTCCCTGCAGGTGGGCGATAACTGTGAGCTAGGGCCGGTTGAAGTGGCCGTGCTGCCGGGGTCGCAGCGCAATATTCTGGGTATGAGTGCACTGGCTAAGGCCGCGCCCTTTATGCTCGGGGTGAATCCGCCATCGATGCGGCTGTCTCACTGTGCAGTGGCATTAACCCAACTCGGTGAGAGTTAGGCTCCCAGCCTGCTGCGAATAAGCAGGCCTCAGTGGCTTTGGCCCCAGTTAATCGCTGAGGGTATGGACTCCAGGGACCTGCATATCAGCAATCAAGGCCCTGATATCCTGGGCCAACTGCTGAAAGAAACCACGTGCTGGGCTGCTCGGTCGCCAAGCCAAGACATGCGTCCGGCTGAGTTCCTCGTCGGCTAAGCGGGTAATCCTCAGAGTGTCGGCGCGGTCCCCAATTTCTGAAGAAATATATAGAGCCGGTAGAAATGCGGCCCCCAAACCCATAACCACCATCACGCGAACCGAGTCCAAACTGGTGCCTTGGTAATCCTGCAACACCTCAGCACCCAAGCGCGCGCAGAGCTGCTGTATGTGACGCGAATACTGGTGCCGGTCTTCGATAGTGAGGATTTTCAAACCAGCAAGGTCGGCGCCACGAATGGGATGTCGGGCGCTCAGTGGGTGGTCCATGGGTAATACCAAGGCAATCGATTCCCGAAGCAGAGGCGTACTCCGAACATGGCTGGTATTGAGGGGTAGGGCGGTGAGAATAAGATCGTATTGGCCATGAGCGAGGTCCTGCTCCAAACGAGAAGGGATATCTTCCCTCACGTGTAGGCGTAGCTCTGCATATCGTTTGTGTAGGGCCGGTAGCAAGTGTGGCAATAAATATGGCCCTAAGGTCGGCGACACACCGAGTCTATACACCCCTCTGGCACCGCCGCGTGCCTGGTCGGCGAGTGAGGAAAGGGTGTCCACTTCTTCGACCACTTGGCGCGCCGGCTCCAGAAGTTCTCGGCCGGCGGGCGAGATATGCGTGCCGGCTCGGGAGCGCTCAAAGAGCTGGATGTTCAGACGCTTTTCCATCGCGCTGATGTGACCGGTCAGCGTGGGCTGACTAATGCCCAGGTGATCAGCCGCTCTACGGAAACTGGCATGCTCGGCCACGGCCAAAAAATACATGAGCTGCTGCAGTGTGGGGCGAGTGTGGGGCACGGATTGTCCAGGCGAAACATCGTTGTCGTGAGCCGTGGGTGAAGCCAAGCTCTACCCCCACATCATGCACGGTTCTGATGGCAGCTGGCCACATTCTTGCTACGAATCGCGCATGGCTACGTGGAGCGCAACATCCGAGACCACGCTGCAGATGCTCACTGCCTGGGTAGCCGGGCGGCGTCAGCGGCAGTCTCCACTGTGTATAGGCCTCCAAGGTGGTCAGGGCACAGGCAAGTCCACATTGAGTCAGGCCTTATGTGAGCGTCTGGAGCAGCATTACTCCTGGAGGTGCTGCGTGCTCAGTCTGGACGACTTTTATTTAGGGCAAGAGCAGCGTGTGGCCTTGGCTGCCGCGGTCCATCCTTTGCTGCGGACGCGGGGTGTGCCTGGTACTCATGACGTACAACGAGGTCTGCAGGTGATGCAAGCATTCCATAGTGCTTGGCCCAGCGAAGGTGTGCCTCTGCCCCGATTTTCCAAGGCTTACGACGATCGTTTGCCTGCTGAGGATGAATCCGTATTGGCCTGTCGCCCCGATGTCGTGATTTTTGAGGGTTGGTGTGTGGGGTTGCCTGCGCAGAGCTTGGAGGCACTGCATGCTCCGTGTAATTCGCTTGAAGCCGAGGAAGATCAGGCTGGGCGGTGGCGTCATTACGTCAACCAAGAACTCGCAGGTCCTTACGCCGAATGGTTTTCCTATTTGGATGATGTGGTGTGTTTGCTGGCGCCAGACTGGGAGAGTATCTGCCGTTGGCGGGCGCAGCAGGAGGAACAGACTCGGTCGCTCAGTGCCGACCCCAGAGCTGGTATGACCCCCGCCCAGCTCTCACGCTTTATGCAGCATTATCAGCGCCTCAGTGAATGGGCTGAACTATCGCTTCCACAGCGCGCGGCGGTGCGCTTGCGCGTGAACGTCACGCATGATTGGTTGCCCGATGTTCGCTGGTTGGCGCCTTAAATTGTTATCTACGCAGGGCTCAGATCTATGAGTGATTTCTACCAAAATGGCGTTATCCCCACCTTACATGCGCTACGACAGCGTTCTTTGGAGTCCTTGGAGGATGAGCTGCGCGCATTTAGGCGGAGTCGCCCCTTGGCCTTGGTTCTGCCTTGCCTCTACTCGGAGTTAGAAGGACCTGCAATTGAAGGCATCGTGCAGGAGCTGCAGGCGGCGGATTACCTTGACCAGATCATTATCGGCCTGGATCGGGCCACGGCTCAGGAGTACGCCCACGCGCAGGAATTTTTTTCCCGGTTGCCGCAGAAAACACACTTGCTCTGGAATGATGGGCCCCGCTTGCAGGCTATCCACAACGAGCTAGCGGCACAGGGTTTGGCCCCGAATGAGCCCGGAAAGGGGCGCAATGTGTGGTATTGCCTGGGCTTTTTGCTGGCGACGGAGCAACCTGGAGCTGTGGCTCTACACGATTGCGATATCGTCACCTATGAGCGCGGAATGCTGGCGCGTTTGCTATACCCGGTGGCTAATCCAGCGTTTAACTATCAGTTCTGTAAGGGGTATTACGCCCGCGCTGCCGAGGGACGATTGAATGGGCGCGTCTGTCGGCTGCTGGTCAGCCCCCTCATCCGAACTCTGCGCACGGTGTTCGGGCCCTTGCCTTACCTGGAGTTCATGGACAGCTTCCGTTACGCCCTGGCAGGCGAGTTTGCGCTGCGCATTGAGGCGGTAGAGAACCTCCGCATTCCCACCGATTGGGGTTTGGAAATTGGGGTGCTCTCTGAGATGTACCGCAATTACGCCACCAACAGAATTTGCCAGGTGGATGTGGCCGATGCCTACGACCACAAGCATCAAGACCTCTCTGCGCAGGATGCTAGTCAGGGCCTGTCGAAAATGTCGGTGGACATCATCAAAGCCTTCTATCGCAAATTAGCAACCAATGGCGTGGTGTTTACCAGTGAACATTTTCGCTCGATCAAAGCGACCTACTTTCGTACCGCCCTGGATTACATCGAAACCTACAGCCACGACGCCATGATTAATGGCTTAAGACTGGACATCCACGCTGAAGAACAAGCCGTGGAAACCTTCGCACACAATGTGGTGGCCGCTGGGCAGCACTTCCTGGCCAATCCTATGGAACAGCCCTTCGTGCCCAGCTGGAATCGGGTACGCAGTGCACGCCCAAACATTCTGGAAGAGATGCGCCAAGCAGTGCTTGCCGACGCCGCCCGTCCGGATGTGGCCGCATGAAGCATGATGGCCAGCAGGTTGCTGAGCAGGTCGCCGAGCACTTACAACGTATTTACTCCGACGATGTAGATATTGCGCAGTTGGCCAAGGACCTCTGTGATGCCATGGACCTGGAGGCCGACCAAGGCCTGGAGCGGCCCCCGCGTAATCTGTGGACACAAGCCGATGCCTGGGTGATCTGCTACGGCGACACAATTAGCCGGCCTGGGGAGCCTCCCCTACAAACACTCAAGCGCGTCTTGGATGAGGAGCTTGGCGGAGCGATCAGTGGGGTGCACATATTGCCCTTCTTCCCCTACAGCTCCGACCATGGCTTTGCCGTGAAGGACTATGCCGCAGTGGACCCCAAGCTCGGTGGTTGGGAGGATGTGTCAGCACTATCCGACTCCTACCGGGTCATGGCAGATTTGGTCATCAACCATTGTTCCAGTGAGCACCCCTGGTTTCAGGCCTTTATAGCCGGGGAGGGCGTCGGGCAGGATTACTTTCATAGCCTGCCCCCAGACACAGATCTCGAAGGCGTGGTGCGGCCACGCACAAGTCCCCTGCTCAGGCCGACGCGCTGCGCGCAGGGGGAAGCCCATGTGTGGTGCACCTTCAGCCATGACCAAATCGATCTCAACTTTGCCAATCCGGCGGTATTGTTAGAGTTCGCCACCATCATGCGGTCCATGCTTGACCAAGGCATTCGCGCCTTTAGACTCGATGCGGTGGCGTTTTTGTGGAAAGAGCTGGGTACCTCCTGCATTAATCTGCCCCAGACCCACGAGATCGTGCGCTTGTTACGGACTCTGGTTGAGGCGGTAGATCCGCAGACCATCTTGGTGACCGAAACCAATATTCCGAACCGGGAAAATTTGAGTTACTTCGGCAACGGAAACGAAGCCCACATCGTTTACAACTTTTCCTTGCCGCCGTTATTGCTCCACACTCTGCTGGCTGGGCATTCTGGCCACCTCAAAACTTGGCTGATGAGCATGCCCCCGGCGCAGACGGGTACATGCTTTTTGAACTTCATAGCCTCGCATGACGGCATAGGGCTGCGTCCGGCCGAAGGATTGCTAAGCGAGGACGAAACGGATGCGCTAATCCAAACCAGTCTGCGCAGTGGTGGGCAAGTCTCCTGGCGGAGTTTGGGAGGGCAGAGCCGGCCTTATGAAATCAACATCGCATTATGGGATGCGCTGCAAGGCACCCACCAAGGGCCGGATACCTGGCAGATAGACAGATTTCTCTGCGCACACGCGATTATGCTCGGCCTGGAAGGCTTGCCGGCGCTGTACCTGAACAGCGTGTTTGCTACCGCGAATGATCAAGAGCGCTTTGAGCGCACCGGGAAAAACCGTTCGCTTAACCGTCATCAGTGGGACGCGGATGAGCTCAGTGCCCGACTCGGCGATGCCCAAGACCCCGCCGCCATCGTCAGTTCCCGGCTACGGGAACTGCTAGCGCTGCGCCGCCAGCAGCCGGCGTTTCACCCCAATGCAACGCAGTTCACCCTGCATTTGGGCGATTCCCTGTTCGGTTTTTGGCGCCAAAGCATGGACCGAAGTCAGAGTGTGTTCTGTGTGAGCAACGTGACTAATGAACCCGTTCAACTGCGTTTGGACCAGCTCAACCTCACTGTGACTGACGACTGGCATAATCTCATTGGGGGGCGGCAATATGCGTCATTGGCCGATGTGGTCGATCTCGCCCCCTACGAAACCGTATGGATTAGCAACCGCCCGAGCTAGGGAAATGCGTAAACACTTCGCAGACGCAGGCCTAAGCGCTGTGGGGCACTTTCGCCGTAGGGCACATTGAGGAGACAACATGGCGGACGTTGACGTCCTAATTATTGGTGCCGGCTTATCGGGCATTGGTGCAGCGTGTATGTTGCGTAAGCAGTTGCCAGGTACACGCTTTGCGGTGCTGGAGGCCCGCCACAGCTTGGGTGGAACCTGGGATCTGTTTCGCTACCCCGGAGTGCGCTCAGACTCAGACATGTACACCTTAGGTTATGTGTTCAAGCCTTGGACTGGCGGTAAGGCTCTGGCCGACGGGGAGTCTATACGCGAGTACATTGCCGAGGCCGCCGAGGATTATGGTGTGGCGGACCACGTGCATTTCGGGCATAGGGTCACCAATGCCAATTGGAACAGTGCCAGGAATCGTTGGGAGGTTGAGGTACAGTTGGCAAGCGGGGAGATGCAGTCCTGGAGCTGTCAGTTCTTGCATTGCTGTGCGGGATATTACAACTACGCTGGCGGCTATCAGCCCGACTTCCCCGGGCGCGAGGCCTTTCAAGGACAGTTCGTTCATCCTCAACATTGGCCACAGGACCTGGATTACACCAATAAACGGGTGGTCGTGATTGGCAGCGGTGCGACAGCGGTGACTCTAGTGCCCGCTATGGCCGACAAAGCCGCAAAAGTCACCATGCTGCAGCGGTCCCCATCCTATGTGCTCTCCCTGCCAGCTCAAGATAAGCTGGCGCAAAGCTTCAGGCGCTGGCTGCCGGAATCCATGGCATATGGCCTGAACCGCTGGAAAAATATTGGCTTGTCCATGTGGTTGTACACGCTCAGCCGGCGTAAGCCCGAAACCGTGAAACGCTTTTTGCGTAAAGGGATTCGCCAAGCTTTAGGCCCAGACTTTCCGGTGGATACGCATTTCAAACCGGACTACAACCCCTGGGATCAGCGGCTATGCTTTGTCCCTGATGGAGACTTGTTCGCCGCTTTGCGCTCAGGCAAGGCCGACATCGTCACGGACCACATCGACAGCTTGACCTCCAGCGGTATTCGGTTGCGCTCTGGTGTGGAGATCGACGCCGATATTATCGTCAGCGCCACAGGCTTAGACCTCCAGTTTTTAGGTGGCATGCATCTGCATCATGATGGCCAGCCAGTGGACCTGACGCAATCCTATGTGTATCGCGGGATGATGCTCCAAGATCTACCCAATTTTGCCTTCACCGTGGGTTATACCAACGCCTCATGGACCCTCAAGGCGGACCTGACGGCGGCATATGTTTGCCGGCTTATCAAGCATATGCAGCGCAAGGGATATCAGCGTTGCACCCCGCGACTGCGTGATGATCGCCTGCAGCCAGAGCCCATTATTGATTTTTCCTCCGGCTATGTTCAGCGCGCCCTCGATCGCATGCCCAAGCAGGGCTCGAAAGCGCCGTGGAAGCTTTACCAAAACTACATCCGCGACCGTCTATTGTTGGGCTGGGGGCGTCTTGAGGACGGCAGTATGGAGTTTGCGCGGGGATGAGCGAGCAAGCTCTGGGCGGCCTGCCGGGCTGGGCAGCTTTGCTATTAGCCGGTGCCTATCTGAGCTGTTTATTTGCCGTGGCTTGGTGGGGCGACCGTCGGGGTGGGCGCAAGCCGCGGCGACTTCAGGCCGGTATTTGGACCCTGGCGCTGGCAGTGTATGCCACCTCCTGGACCTACTACGGGGCTGTCGGTGGAGCCACGCAAGACCCCTACAGTTGGTTCGCCATCTATCTCGGGCCTGTGCTGATGTTCACCATCGGTCTGCCGGTATTGAAACGGGTGATTCAGGCGGCTAAAGATAACCACGTTACCTCCATGGCCGACTTCATCGCCTCGCGATATGGCGGCGATACCCAAATTGGTAGCGTGGTGACCTTGGTGGCCGTGCTCGCGGTTCTGCCCTATATCGCCGTGCAGTTAAAAAGCGTGGTCACCAGCCTGGAAACTTTGGCGCCGAGTTTGCAGCACACTGGGGCTGACGTCGCCTTATTAACCGCTGCAGCTTTGGGCTTTTTTGCAGTGTTATTTGGTACCCGCCATGTAGCGGCCAGTGAAAAGCAATACGGCTTGGTACTGGCAGTGGCCTTTGAGTCTGTGGTGAAGCTTGCCGCTTTCTTGCTCGTCGGCGCCGTTTTGCTCTGGCAATACTCCGGCTCGACTTTAGATCTGGTGGTTCACAATCTCGAGGCCGCCCCGCCCATCGACGGCATTCGGTTCGTGGTGCTCACAGTTCTGGCGGCAATGGCGGTGTTGTGTCTGCCCCGTCAGTTCCACTTGCTGGCGGTGGAAAGCGGCGGGCCTGAAGATTTAAGCACCGCCCGTTGGCTACTGCCACTTTATTTACTGCTGGTGAGTGTCCTGGTCTTACCCTTGGCAGCCGTGGGGCAGGCCACTCTGGGAGCGACGGTAGACAGCGATAGTTATCTGCTGGCGCTGCCCATTGCCCAAGGTCAAGAGCTGCTGGCGAGCTTGGCCTTTATTGGCGGCTTCTCAGCGGCGTCGGCCATGGTCATTCTGGCCTGTATTGCTTTGGCCATCATGATCAGCAACGAATGGGTGATGCCGCGCCTGTTGCGCAGTGGCCGTTGGCCAGCGGATGGTGATTTGGGGGCCTTGCTGCGTCAGGTGCGACGTTTTGCCATTGCGGCCTTGTTACTGGCCAGCTACTTGTTCTATCGGGCCATGGCGGTGAAGTCGCCCTTGGCGGCGACGGGCGAAATCGCCTTTGTGGGTGTGGCGCAGTTAGCGCCGGCCTTGCTAGGGGCCCTGTACTGGCGAGGGGGTAATCACCTTGGGGTGATGGCTGGCCTGATGGTGGGCACAGCATTGTGGGCATACACCTTACTGATTCCCGGTTTTCTACCCGATGCCGCATGGATTCAGGACGGTCCTGCGGGCATTATTTGGCTGGCGCCGCATGCCTTGTTCGGCCTGGTTGGACTAGACCCTCTTGTGCACGGCAGCGTGTGGAGTCTGGGTAGCCATATTCTGCTGAGTTACTGGGTGTCGCGCTGGAGCCGGACTTCGCTGCGCGAGCAACTCAATAGCCATCGCTTTGTGCGTTCTCAGGACGCCAGTGGGCGTGGCGATTTACGCTACACCGACCTGAAGGTGTTGATCGAGCGGTTCTATGGGGCGGATCGGGCGCGGAGTTTGCTCGCCGAGTTTGCGCGTCACCACCCAGATATCCAAAGTCGTAGCGGGCGGGCGCCGCCGGAGCTGCTCAACTTTGTTGAACGTCGTCTTGCCGCTGTTATGGGCTCATCGAGTGCGCGTAGTTTGCTGGATGCGTTGGAGTCCGGCTCGGCGGACGCTGTGCGTGAGGTGGCACGCGCCATTGACCAGGCCTCGGGAGCGGCCCGCTTTAACCGAGATTTGCTGCAGGCCACTTTGGATAATCTCAGCCAGGCTGTCAGCGTGATTGATGCCGAGCAGCGATTGGTGGCCTGGAACCGTGCCTATGAGGGCCTTTTCAACTTTCCTGCGGAGTTGTTGGCCGAGGGTGCGCCTATCGAAGATATCCTGCGCTACAACGCCCAGCGGGGTTTGCTGGGAGATGGTGACGCTGAAGATCAGGTACAAAGACGCTTAGAACACCTCCGCCAGCGCCACCGTTACCGCCATGAGCGCCGGATGCCGGATGGGCGGGTCTTAGAGGTGCGGGGCGAGCCCATGCCTGGGGGCGGCTTCGTGTCCACCTTCAGTGACGTGACCGATTACAAGCATGTGCAGGAGGAGCTGGAGCGGACCAATGTCAATTTGGAGCAACGCGTTGCGATGCGTACCGCAGCTTTGGAGGATGCCAACACTCAGCTCACCTTGGCACGGGCGGAAGCGGAAACAGCGAACCGGTCCAAAACGCGCTTCCTCGCAGCCGCAGGCCATGATCTGATGCAGCCTCTGAATGCCGCCAAGCTTTTTGTTGCCAGTGCCCAGCAGCACACTGGCGAGGGGCCTGCGCGAGAAGAACTTCTGGGGAATGCCGAGCAAGCTTTGCATTCCATGGAAGGGCTGCTCACCGACTTGCTCGATATTTCGCGCCTGGACGCGGGAGTTTGGGAGGTCAAGCCTAGACCAGTTTCTTTGGAAGATGTTTTGCTCCCACTGGAGCGCGAATTTGGGGTGATTGCTGCTGAGCGTGGTTTGCAGCTTCGTGTGCGTCAAAGTCGAGGTGTTGTGGTGAGTGATCCACAGCTATTGCGGCGAATCCTGCAAAACCTTCTTTCCAATGCCATTCGCTACACCGAGCAGGGCAAGGTTCTGATGGGTGTGCGGCGGCGCGGGACTGAACTGGCGATTGAGGTTTGGGATACCGGGCCCGGCATCGCTCCGGAGCATCAGCAGCGCATCTTCGAGGAGTTTTCGCGCTTACAGTCAGTGCGCGGCGATATGGGTAAGGGCTTCGGCCTGGGTCTGGCGATCTGTCTGAGAATGGCCAAAATGCTGAACCATCGTATTGAGGTGGAGTCTGTGCCGGGTCGGGGGTCTTGTTTCCGCCTGCTGGCCGAGCGCACCACTGCGCGACGTCCAGTAGAGCAAGCCCGCAGTGGCCGTGTCAGCCGTGGTGCGGAAAGACTGCGCGGTGTGCGTGCGCTGTGTATAGACGACGATGCCGGGGTGCTGGCAGGGATGCGCGCCTTATTGGAAACATGGGGCTGCTCTGTAGAGACGGCCGATACACCAGAGGCCGCGACAGCGACTTTGGAGCGCTATCAGCCGCAGATCCTGCTTGCAGATTATCAACTCGGCCAAGGTCGTACCGGTGTTGAGGTGGTCGAGTCGGTGCGGGCACAGTTGCATGCACCAGTGCCAGCCATCCTCATTACCGCGGATGTGTCCTCGGAATCAGCAGAGGCGGCGCGGCGGGCGCATATGCGTGTGCTGCATAAACCAGTACGCCCCGCCGCGTTGCGTGCTTTGATGTCAGGCCTGCTCTGAGTCCTGCAGAGCTGGTGGCTGGCTACCGTCGGCTTGAAGTTGATGGGCTAACACAGCGGCTTGGGTGCGGCTATACAGCCCCAGCTTGCGCAAAATGGCGGTCATATGAGCTTTAATGGTCGCCTCAGAGACTTGTAGCTCGTAAGCAATTTGCTTGTTCAGAGCGCCATCGGCCAGACGCATAAAGACCCGGAACTGTTGCGGCGTCAGCGTGGCCAGCTTGGCCGCGGTATCTGCATCATCTGTGTCTTCTACTTCGTGAATATCATCGGGGAAAACAGTCTGCCCCGCGAGCACGCGCTCGATAGCTTCACGAATGTCCTCTAAGGGTGTGGACTTGGACAAAAACCCCGAAGCGTCGAAGTCCGCGGCACGACGCATGGTGGTGGGGTCGTCCATGGCTGATATCACAATCACTGGGATTTGCGGGTGTTGACTGCGCAGCCAAGCCAGCGAAGAAAAACCCCGCGCCCCCGGCATGTGCAGGTCCAGTAAAGCGAGATCCGCCTGCGGCTCTTCATCCACGATTTGTTCCAGTTCCGCCATGCTCGCCGCCTCATACACCTCGGCATTGGCCAGGGTGCTGAGCACGGCTTGCTTGAGAGCTGCGCGAAACAGCGGATGGTCGTCGGCAATCAGGATAGATGCCGGCATTGTCAGGCCACCAACGCTTTGTGTTCGGCGATGAGGTTGTCTACCACGCTGGGGTCCGCCAGTGTGGAGGTGTCGCCTAGGGCCGCGTATTCGTTCTCTGCAATTTTGCGCAAGATTCGCCGCATAATTTTCCCGGAGCGGGTTTTGGGTAGGCCTGGGGCCCACTGAATCACATCCGGTGAGGCGATGGGGCCGATTTCGCTGCGTACCCAATTGCGCAGCTCTTTGCGCAACTCTTCGCTGGTGGTCTCACCTGCGTTCAGCGTGACATAAACGTAGATTCCCTGACCCTTAATATCGTGGGGGAAGCCCACCACGGCCGCCTCCGCGACTTTGTCGTGGGCGACCAGGGCAGACTCAATTTCGGCGGTTCCTAGGCGGTGGCCGGAGACGTTGAGCACATCATCCACACGTCCGGTAATCCAATAATAGCCATCTTCGTCACACCGCGCGCCATCCCCCGTGAAATACATATTGGGGTAGGTGCTGAAGTAGGTTTGTTCGAAGCGTTCGTGGTCGCCGTACACGGTCCGCATCTGACCGGGCCAAGAGTCCAGCAGCACCAGATTGCCGCTGGTGGCACCTTCCAGGATATTGCCCTTGTCATCGACAAGAGCTGGACGCACACCAAAAAATGGTCGGGTTGCCGACCCCGGTTTAAGCGGGGTCGCGCCGGGGAGGGGAGTAATGAGGATTCCGCCGGTCTCGGTTTGCCACCAAGTGTCGACGATGGGGCAGCGGGATTCTCCAACAACGCGGTAGTACCACTCCCAAGCTTCGGGGTTAATTGGCTCTCCTACACTGCCCAGCAAGCGTAGGCTGGACCGGCTGGTTTGCTTCACCAAATCATCGCCGTCGCGCATCAAGGCCCGAATGGCGGTAGGTGCTGTGTAAAAAATGCTGACTTGGTGTTTGTCGACCACCTGCCAAAACCGACTGTTATCGGGATAGCTGGGAACGCCCTCGAACATCAAGGTGGTGGCGCCGTTGGCCAATGGGCCGTAGACGATGTAACTGTGTCCGGTAATCCAGCCCACATCGGCCGTGCACCAGTACACATCGCCATCGTGGTAATCGAAGATGTACTGGTGGGTCATGGAGGCGTACACCAAATAGCCGCCAGTGGTGTGCAGCACGCCTTTGGGTTTGCCGGTAGAGCCGGAGGTGTACAGGATGAACAGTGGGTCTTCAGCGTTCATGGGCTCGGGAGCGCAATCGCTGGATTGTTCGGCGACGAGGGCGCTATAACGCACGTCCCTTGGGCTGCTGTAACCCACGTCGGCTCCAGTGCGCTCGACGACTAGAACATGCTGTACCGAGTCTGTACCCGGTAAGTCTAGAGCTTTGTCCACATTGGCTTTCAACGGCACAGACTTGCCACCGCGTAGACCTTCGTCGGCGGTAATGACTATCTTGGCCTGGCCGCCCTCAATGCGGTTGGCCAGAGCATCCGGTGAAAAACCGCCGAACACAATGGAATGCACCGCGCCAATGCGGGCACAGGCCAACATGGCGTAAGCCGCCTCGGGAATCATGGGCATGTAGAGGGTGACGACGTCCCCTTTGTTAACGCCTAAGCTCTTCAGCCCGTTCGCCAATTTGCAGACCTGAGTGTGCAACTCGGCGTAGCTGATGTTTTGATCTTCTCCGGGGTCATCGCCTTCCCAAATGATGGCGGTTTGCTGCGCGCGCTCGGGTAAGTGGCGATCTATACAGTTGGCGCTGACGTTCAGTTGGCCATCTTCGTACCACTTAATGGAGACATTGCCGGGAGCGTAGCTGGTGTTTTTGACCTGAGTGTAGGGCTTTATCCAGTCCAGGCGCTGGCCCTGTTCTGCCCAAAAACTTTCGGGGTCGTCCACAGACTGTTGGTACAGCCTGTTGTATTCGTCTTGATTGATCCAGGCAGATTGCGCGAGGCCTTCCGGCACGGGGTGCGTGGGATATTCGCTCATGAGATGTCTCAACTCCGAAATTGTGGTGCCCTACAGGGTCGCAGTCACTGTAGCCACTGCTTGGCGCGTCTGACCATCCGACAATGGTCGCAGCGACGACATTCAGGCGCTAAGGAAGCGTATATGGACTCCCCCAGCAAGGCCTTGAGTTGAAGTCGTGACTAAACGGGGGTTGCAGACGTATATCCGGCCTGTTTTGTTGATGCCTTTGGCATCTGGCCATCATGCAATCCGCACAGGGGAAGCCACACGCTGCATCGTGCTTGAGAGCACGGATTTGTTATCGGCTTTGTCCCCTGCAGGAGGGTCCTGATTGTCGTGACTATTCTTCTCTCGGCGCAACCAGTGAAGTGGGGTCAGTTAGGCGGCAGCAAAGCTGCCGTTAAAAGGTCGGTCATGTCGCCAGATGGCCCAGGCGATGCGGGCGATTTTGTTGGCCAGGGCCACAGCAGCTTTGTTGTGGCCCACGCGTTGTTCGAGCGCCAGAACCCACGCTTGGAGCTTGGTCAACTCGCCAGGTTCTCGCTTCGCCACCCGCTTGGCTTGCAGTAGAGCGGATCGGGCGCCATGAATCAGCAGCTTTCGCAGATACACGTCGCCCCGTTTGGAGATGCTGCCCAGGTGGCGTTTGCTCCCGCTGGACGACTCGCGGGGCGTCAGCCCCAGCCAGCTCGCCATGTGGCGCCCCGAGCGGAATTGCTGGGCATCGCCCACCGACGCGGCCAAAGCGGTGGCCGTCATCACGCCAATGCCGGGAATGCTTTGCAGCCTCGTCGCGTCCTTGCTCTGCCGGGCCAGCGCAGCAAGCTGCTTATCGAGGGCATCAATTCTGGCGTCCAATTCTCGTATCTCGTCGATGGCTGGAAGCAGCCCTTCAACGAAGGACAAAGGCAAGGCTCGGTCGCTCAAAGCCACCAACGCCCCTGGGATGACATTCGCTGCCCCCGAGGGAAGAAGGATGCCGAACTCGCGCAGTAGCCCCCGCACGAGATTGATGCGAGCGGTCCGTGTTGCGACCCATGCCGAGCGGATGCGATGCAGGGCCATGATGCTCTGCTGGTACTCAGTCTTAATGGCCACCGGCAGAATGTCGGGATCTCGCGCCGCCTGAACCAAGGCCGCAGCATCGGCCCGGTCTGTCTTGTTACGTTTTCGGTAGGGCCGCACGTAATGCGCCGGCAGCAAGCGCACCGAATGCCCGGCTTCCCGAAAAAGACGCGCCCAGTAATGACTGGTCGCACAGGCTTCCATGACGACGGTGGCGGGAGACAGAGAGTGTGGCAACAACGCAAAATCACCCCGACTCAACCGCAGCCGTTTAATGATCCTGTGATTCGCATCCGCAAGGGCAATCTCAAAAACGTCTTTTGCCAGATCAATGGCGACAGTCGTAGCATCCATGTTGGGCTCCTTCGGTAAAGGCTGATGGTTAGAACATTCAGCGTGGCACTTGTGATGCCGAGTAAATTACCGGGGGAGTCCATTTCATCACTGATTGAATCGTCGAGCGCAGCAAGGTGGGTTGTCGCCGGAGCGCAAAAACCGCAGTGTATGTGGGTGTACATGAGGATTTCGAGCACCGCCGACAACTCAGATTGCAAGTGCAGGCATTAAATCAGTACTTCCCTAAAGCTTAGCGCTCGTCGGGCTCTGTGGGTGTGTCAGGAGAGTGGGTCGGCTGCGACCACATCTGGGTCCATTGCTTCATCACTTCGCCCTGGACTTTGGCGACATCCTGCAGTGCGCCCAGAGGGCCCTCTTGAAACAGATTTTCCAGCTGCTGTTGCCATTGTTCTTGATGGCCTAAGAACTGGGTTATTGAGCGCTCTAGGTAAGGTCTGAAGGCTGACTGCATCACCGAGCCGTAGAACCGGATCATGTGCCTGAGAACCTCCTCGGAGAGCAGGGGCTCGCCTTTTTCCTCGGCTTCAGTCACCACTTGAAGAAGGGTTTGCCGGGTGAGGTCCTTTTTGGTTTTGCTGTCCAAGACCCGAAAGCTATCACCCGCAATCACCATATCGCGCAGGGCGTCGGTATTTATAAATTGCGCCGTTGTGGTGTCGTATAAGCGTCGATTGGGGTATTTACGGATGATGCGGGGTTCAGTCATGGGGGAATCCTAGCTTGCCCGGCGCTACTGCGGGGGTAAGTGCGGCAATGGCCACCGCAGTGGGAAGGGTCATGCATCGGAAGATGCCGATGAGGGGCGGCTTTTCGACCGAGCACAACCTTGGACGATGGCATGCCAGTGGCATCGTCAGTGTCTCTGGGGCGCGCATAGTGCCCGTGGCCCTCAGGCGGGTCCCCGCCGAAGTCACCCGCAGATACACAGTGGGCTTTGGGTATGCCCAGTTGCTGCGGTTGAGGGTGTTCGGCGGTGGCCCGCTGAGGTGCTTGGGGGTGAAATTAGCGCCTGCCTAGTGCATGAATTGCCCGCCATTGACCGGGATGTTACTACCGGTGAGGAAGGACGCTTGCTCAGAGGCTAGATAGGTGACCATGGCGGCAATATCGCGCGGCTGGCCAAAGCGACCGGCGGGAATGCCAGCCTGAATGCCCTCGCGGATTTTTTCCGGCACCGCTTGAATCATAGGACTGTCGATATAGCCCGGCGATACTGTATTCACGGTGACGCCTTTGCGCGCGACTTCTTGAGCCAAGGCCATGGTGAGCCCATGCATGCCCGCTTTGGCGGCCGAGTAGTTCACCTGACCAAATTGGCCTTTTTGCCCATTGATGGAGGAAATATTGATGATTCTTCCGTAGCCACGCTCGGCCATTCCGGGTGCGATATGGCGGCAGGTGTTGAAGCAGCTATCGAGGTTGACCTTCATCACCGCCTGCCACTGGTTCAAATCCATCCGTTTGATGGGGGCGTCCCGGGTAATTCCCGCGGCATTGACTAGGATTTCGATGGGCCCATACTCCTCTTCAATGCGCTGGATGGCGATTTGAGTCTCGTCGAAGTCGCCCACATTGAATGGGGACAGGCCGATATCCCAGCCATTGGCCTTGGCATCTTGTTGCAATTGGGCGGCAGAGGGTGCGTCCAAAGAGGAGCAGTTACCTACCACTCCGGCTCCTGCGCGGGCGAGGTAAACGCAAATAATGCGACCGATGGCGCCGCTACCGCCAGTCACTAGTGCGACGCGGTCTTTGAGGTTGATGTGCATGTGTTTGTCCTTCTTATAGAGTTTCTAAAGCCAGGGCGACGCCTTGACCGCCGCCAATACAAAGAGTGGCCAAACCCCGTCCGCCACCGCGTTGCTGCAGGGCATGTGTGAGCGTGACCAAAATGCGACAGCCGGAGGCGCCAATCGGGTGGCCGAGTGCAATGGCGCCGCCGTGGACGTTGACCTTGTCCGCATCCCACTGAAGTTCACGTCCCACGGCTAAGGCCTGGGCAGCAAAGGCTTCATTGGCCTCAATCAAATCTAGGCTGTGAATGTCCCAGTTGGCCTTATTCAAGCAGCGCTGGGTGGCTGGGACCGGGCCGATTCCCATAATTTTGGGGTCGACACCAGCGCTCGCCCAGGACACCACGCGGGCCAGCGGCGTGAGGCCATGATTGCGGGCAAAGTCGGCACTGGCGACAACCACCACAGCGGCGCCGTCATTAAGCCCGGAGGCATTGCCCGCAGTGACGCTGCCATCTTTTTTGAAGGCAGGGCGTAGGCCGCCTAAGCCCTCAGCTGTAGCGTCGCCCCGGATGAACTCATCCTGCGCAAAAGCCAAAGGCTCTTGTTTGCGCCTTGGAATGTCGATTGTCGTGATTTGGCTGGCAAAGTGACCAGCGTCTCTTGCTGCTGCGGCCTTGTGCTGGGAGTGCGCGGCGAAAGCATCTTGTTCCGCGCGAGAAATCTCGTACTTGCTGGCCAAGTTCTCGGCCGTGATGCCCATATGAAAATCATTAAACGCATCCCAGAGGCCGTCGGTGATCATGCTGTCTTGCATGGTCCAGGGGCCCATGCGTTGACCGTTGCGTGATCCGGGTAACACATGCGCTGCGCTACTCATGTTTTCTTGGCCGCCGGCGACAACGCAATCGGCATCACCTAAAGCAATAGCCTGGGCTGCCAAATGCACCGCTTTGAGTCCGCTGCCGCAGACCTTATTAATGGTGAGCGCTGGAACTTCTTGAGGGAGGCCAGCATGAATAGCGCTCTGCCGCGCTGGGTTTTGGCCTGCGCCAGCCGCCAGTACTTGGCCGAGAATGACCTCATCAACAGCATCCACAGGGATTCCCGCGGTGGCCAGGGCGTCGGCCGTGACTTTGCTGCCAAGCTCTACGGCACTGATGCCGGCTAAGCTACCGCCGAAGCTGCCAATAGCAGTGCGTTTCGCGGCCAGAATTACGATGTCTTTCATGGGCTCCTCCTTTATTCATAGGGTGCCGGGGTGGGGCGAGAGCGATCGTGGGTTATGCCATCTGCTTGGGCGTGTCCTGGCCCGCCACAGCCCGCTGCCCGTCCCAAAAATCAAGCGCCCCAGGCCATTGGCCTGGGGCAAGTGATGGCCCGTTTAGGCCGTTTTGGGCTGTGCGGCGAGTTTGAGCATCCAGCTCAATGCCACTTCAATATTGGTCAGGTATTGCTCGACTGCGCCGACTGCGTCTTTGCTGAGTTGATCGGTTGCCTGTCCCAGCAGCTCCAGGGCCTCGCGTCCGGCTTCTTCGTGCGTTTGGGTGAGGCTTTCTGTTGCATCCGTGGCCGATTGCGCCCAGCTCTGTGCCTGTTGCTGCAGCAGCTCCGTCCAGGCATTGAGGATGTTGCGTTGGGCGGTCACTGCATCGCCGATGGTTTTAGCGCCAAGCAGAGTTTCGCCGGAGGCCTTGGCTTCGGCCAACGCTGTCTCTAGCTGTTTGCTGTGCTCGGTGCTCAAAGACTGGCCTAGCTCTTCATAGCTTTTCAGCAGGCCGAGCAGGGGTTCGTTCGCTTTCTGGGCCAGTTCGGTCCAGCTCTTCAGGGTGTTGTTCAGGGTGCTCATTGTTTGCTCCGTTGGGTGAATGGGCAAGTTCAGTATAGGGCCAAAATTCCGCAATGCAAAAAAATAAGTATCGACCTTGGTAGAAGGTGGTGCGAATTGTCCTATCTATGAGGCTTTTTAAAAATCGCCTATATATAGGTTTCTTTGCAGTGGGTGGAAAATCGTCAAGACGTGCCTAGTCCGAATGGTCTTCGACTGAAGTCGTAGAGATTCCGCGACGCAAAAACAGCAAACTACACCCACATTCCCAAGGACGACACCGGATGACAACTGCAAACGACTTCTCCCAACCCTGGTTGGACTTCATGAAAACAGCCCAGTCGGCATGGACTCCCCCCACGAACCCCTGGGCTAACTTGGGTGCGGCAACGTCGGCGGCGTCGATGACGCCCCCTGGCATGCAGCCGCTGCTCGATATGTTGCAAGCCACGGTGAAGGCCGTCGGTTCCGGGGCGCAAAGCCCCCAACAGCTATTGACCGAGATGGGAAAAACCATGACGCCGCTAATGCAGCAGTTTTTGCAGGGTCAGCAGCCTTGGCAAACGCTGTGGAAATCTGCGGCACCTGGCCTGTCTACGGATGGCGTACTCGACTGGCTCAAGGACCTACCAATGGGGCAGGGGATGAGCTGGGCCAATGAACTTGCGCCCCTGGGCGCGGCCCGCGAGTATCTTCGCCAGGGGCAGGAGCACTCTGCCAAAGCGGCGCAGCTACCCGCCAAAATGGCCGCCTTCGCGCAGGTTATGCAGCGCTTTCCGGAACTCTTGCAGGAAAAACTCCAGGAGCGCGTGCAGCAACTCACCCAATCAGAAAAAACGCTGGACAGCACCCGAGCGGTTCTAGATCTGTGGATTGACGCGGCCGAAGATGCCTTTGCCGAGATCGCGCATAGCAAAGACTACGGAAAGGCTCAGGGCGAACTCAGCAATTTGCTCATGGAGCTCAAAATCGAGCGCCAAGCCAACTTGGACCAATGCCTGGAATTCATTGGGTTGCCGTCGCGCCGTGAATTGGATACCACCCACCGCCGGATGGCCGCCCTGCGCCGGGAGAATCGCCAGCTGAAGTCGGAACTGGCGGCGCTGCAGGCCGATGTGGCCGCGTTGAAGAAGCGCCCGGCGACGAGTCGTAGTCGATCCACCACCAAGAAAGCAGCTACAGGAGCTCAGGCATGACCGCCCCATTATTTAATCTGAACCCGGCCGAAGCCGCCCTGGAAGCCCAGCGCATGAGCTGGGGCATGATGCAGTTGCCGCAGAACTTGCGCGGCATCGTGGATGAAACCACGGGCGTCAGCCCACGGGATGTGGTGTGGGAGTCTGACCCCGTCAAACTCTACCGCTACCCCAGTGCGGGCAAGACCAAAGCCCAGCCCCTGCTAGTGAGTTATGCCTTGGTCAATCGCCCCCACATGATGGACTTACAGCACGACCGCAGTGTGTTGGGTGCATTGAGCCGCGCGGGGCATGATATTTACCTCATCGATTGGGGCTACCCCGACCCTGCAGATCGGTTTACCAGCCTAGGCGATTACATCTTTGGCTACCTGCATGATTGTGTAGAGCAGGTCAAAACGATGACCAAAAGCCCGCAGGTGAATTTGGTCGGCGTGTGTCAGGGAGGCGTTTTCGCCACCTGCTATGCAGCCGCGCATCCTGAGAATGTGCGTAATTTGATCACCATGGTGACGCCCGTCGATTTTCAAACCTCCGATAACTTGCTCACCAAGTGGGCGATGGACTCGGATGCTGACCTCACAGTGAAAGCGCTTGGCAATGTTCCAGGGGATTTACTGAATGTGTCCTACCTCACCTTAAAGCCGTTCCGGTTGAATCTGCAGAAGTACTGGTCTTTGCTGGATGTGGCCGACAATCGCGAGGGCGTGGAGAACTTTCTACGCATGGAACAATGGATTTTTGATAGTCCCGCGCAAGCCGGTGCGGCCTTTGCTGAGTTCGTGCGTCGCTTCCATCAAGAGAATCAGCTCATTAAGGGCACCCTGGAAATTGATGGCGTGCCCATTCGGCTGGCTGATCTGCAAATGCCGATCTTGAACATCTTCGCCCGGGATGATCATTTAGTACCGCCCGATGCCTCCAAGGCCATGGAAAAGCATGTGGGAACCGAGGATTACACCGAGCTGGAATTTCCTGGGGGCCACATTGGTTTGTATGTGTCCGGCCGCTCACAAAAACTGGTACCACCCGCAATTAGCGAGTGGTTAGCGGAGCGCTAACCCTGGGGATGAGCCTCAGCGTCTCAGGCCGGTCAACTGACCGGCCTTTTTTTTGAGCCCTGCGCGCTGCGCTTCGACTATGGAGGCATAGACCAAGGCCTGAGAACTGCGGCAGTCTGCTACGGTTGCAGCCATCCGCTGCAGTGATCCATTCGCGGAGGAGAAAACGCCAACGATGTTGCAGGCACGTTACTTGGTGCTCGTCGCACTGGGCCTAGCGGGTATGTTTCCGCCGGTGCTCAATGTCGTGGATGCCTACGGCAACGCGGCAGTGTGGCTGTTTGGTCTATGGGCTGTGTTAATCGTGGGCGCAGCGCTGCTGGCCCAGCGCCATTGACGACTCGATGACACTCACCGCGCTGCTGCTTGCAGCGGCCTGGATTGCCCTGCTGTTTTTGGTGGCTTACAGGGTGGATGCACGCGCCACCCGTCCGCGTAGCTCAGCTCTGACATACACCTTGTCACTCGCCGTGTATTGCACATCCTGGACCTACTACGGTTCGGTTGGCGCTGCCGCTGACAATGGATTGGGCTTTTTGCCGGTGTACCTGGGGCCAACACTGGTCGCTTTGTTGTTTCCACTGTTTCTACCGAGGCTCATTGCGCTCAGTCAGCGCCACAGGGTGTCGTCCGTGCCAGACCTGTTGGCGGCGCGCTATGGCAAGAGCGCCAGCTTGGCAGCACTGGCCACCCTCGTGGCTTTGCTCGGCGTGGTGCCTTATATCGCCCTGCAACTTCGCGCGGTGGATCTGAGCTTCGCTCTACTGGCAGGGGTGGAAGGAGGTGGGTTGCTGGGTTCCTTCACGACATTGGCCATTGCAATGGGTATGGCGGTGTTTGCGATTTTGTTTGGTACCCGCAACCTTCAAGTTACCGAGCAGCATCACGGTATGGTTCGCGCCATTGCTCTGGAATCGCTACTCAAGCTTGCCGCGTTATTGCTGGTGGCCGGTTATGTCGTCGTGGAGGTTTGGCCGGCGGGGCGGGGCTTAGGCGCTGCCCTTGATGCGCAAGCTGCTGACTGGCTGCAGGTATCGCGACCAGGGCGTGGCTACGGCGACTGGTTCGTTCTGATGCTGTTATCAGCCGGAGCAGTGGTTCTGCTGCCGCGGCAGTTTCAAATGTTGGTGGTCGAGAACGACAATCCCGATCATGCGCGCACCGCCTCCTGGATGTTCCCGCTGTATTTGTTGCTCATTAATTTAGCGGTACTGCCGCTGGCCTTGGCGGGTTTGAGCATGTTCGGGGACCAGGACTCCGCAGACATTTGGGTGTTGGCACTGCCGCTCGCTCTGGATGCCCCATGGTTGGCGCAGCTGGCCTTTCTCGGTGGGCTGTCAGCAGCGACCGGGATGATTATTGTGGAGACCACCGCGCTGGCAACGATGGTCAGTAATGACTGGGCATTGCCCTTATTTCTGCGTGCCCGGCGCGGGGCTGCCGTCCCCGTGCGTCTGGGGCAGCGCTTGCTGGTCATTCGCCGTTGGAGCATGGTGCTGATTCTGTTGGCCGGCTATGCCTATGCGGAGGCGGTCAGCGCGCAGCGATCCTTAGTGTCCATCGGCCTGGTCTCATTTGCGGCCGTTGCGCAGTTCTTACCAGCGGTTGTTTTGGGCTTGCTTTGGACTCAAGTCCGCAAAAGAGCGGTGGCCGTGGGCCTGGCCGCCGGCTGTTTGATATGGCTGCATAGCTTGTTCCTGCCCTCGGTTTGGCCGCAGTACGAGGACTACTGGCCAGCCATACTGGCGCCAACGCAGCTCCTTGGCGTGGATGCTTTTTCCCCCCTGAGTCACGGCGTGTTTTGGAGCCTGGGCATGAATCTGCTTCTCACCGTGTTGTTCTCATTGTGGGGCCGGCCGCGAGCGACCGAGATCGCGCAGGCCGAAGACTTCGTGCATGCCATGCGCGGTACACCAGCCACCGCCATGCCCAGCCTGTGGCGTGGAGGGGTGGCCATGGCTGATTTGGAAAGCCTGCTTCGGCATGTGCTGGGTGCAGAGCGCACAGCGGAGCTGCTTGCTCAGACCGGCCCGCAAGTGCAGGCCGATAGTGAACTTTTGCAGGCTGTCGAGTCCGAGCTGGCCGCGGCTGTAGGCTCCGCATCGGCAAGGATTTTGGTGGGCTCAGTGGCCAATGCGCATGAGATGAGCCAGGACGAGGTCTTTGCCCTTTTGGCGGAAACCTCCGGGGCTTTGCGCATGGCGCGTGAGCTGCAACACAAAAGCGATGCCCTGGAAAGGGCGACGCGCGATCTGCGCGCGGCAAATCTACGGCTGCGCGAGCTGGATCGCCTTAAAGACGATTTCGTGTCCACTGTGACACACGAACTACGCACGCCCCTGACCTCCATTCGCGCCTTTACCGAAATCATGCGCGACGACGCAGAGCTGAGCGAGGCCGAGCGCAGCCGGTTTCTAAAGATCGTTATCGACGAGAGTGATCGCTTAACCCGCTTGATTGAGCAGGTTCTGGATTTGTCCAAGTTGGAGTCCGAAAGCACGGCCGATAATGCAGGAGTCTTGGATGTCCATGCCGCGGTTGAGCGCGCCGTGGGGGTGCTTCGGAGCCTGGCGGACCAACAGGCTGTCGCGGTGGAGCTGGTACTGGATGCGACCCAGGTCCAGGTGCGGGGCGACCCCGATCGCCTGCACCAAGTCCTGGTCAATTTAATCGCGAACGCTCTCAAATTTTGTCCCGCAGACGGCGGTCGGGTCCAAATTCGCAGCCGGAATGAAGGAGATGAGATCGTGATAATGGTGTCAGACAACGGGCCTGGAATTGCCGCGGAGGAACAGGAACTGATCTTTGATCGTTTCCGCCAAGCGCGACGGCAGGAACGCCGAGCCTCCGGTACCGGTTTGGGGCTGGCGATTACTAAGCGAATCGTCGAGCATTGGGGTGGGCGCATCTGGGTGCATAGCAATCCAGGCTGGGGCGCCCAATTTTCATTTTCCTTGCCCGTGCAGGAGGCCTCCCATGAGTGATGCAGCCACCGTTCTTGTTGCCGACGATGAAGACAATATCCTGGTGTCCTTGGAATTTCTGCTGGCGCGGGCCGGCTTTAGCGTACTCGTGGCCCGCGATGGTGAGGCCGCCCTGGAGATGGCCCAGCAACACCATCCTGACCTGCTCCTGCTGGATGTCATGATGCCCAAACTGGATGGCTTTAGCGTATGCCAAGCTCTGCGCGCTTTGCCGGAATTCGCGCATACGCCCATCGTCATGCTCACGGCGAAGGGACGTGACGCCGACCGTGTGAAGGGGCGCGCGCTGGGCGCAACGGACTATGTCATCAAGCCATTTTCCACACGCGAACTGCTCACTCGCGTCCAGGGGCTGCTCGACCAGGCGAAGGAGCCATAGTGACCTGGGGTTTGTCCAAGCTCTGGTGGCGATCGGCGCTGCTGTGCGCTGTTCTTGTGCTTGTGAGTGCCGCCATCGTGATCTGGCAACCCAGCCCCTTCACAGCAGCCCTCGCGGCCCTGAATCTGTTTTGTTCTACAGGTTTATTGCGGCTGTGGGCGCGCAGCGAGCGCCGTCCAGCCTGGGAGCCCAGGCTCGCTCATGCGGTAGATTTATGGTGCAGTGCGAACCCCGAACATGCACTGGATGATGATCGTGTACCTGCCGGAGTGCGAGAGGCTGTAGAGACCCTGGTTGGGCATATGCGCCAGGCCGGAGGTCAGACCGCTGTGGCGGTGGCTGAAGCCACCTCAGGACATGAGCAAGACCGAGATTTGTTGCGGGGTTTGATCGAGGCCAGGGAGGGCGCGTTGATCGTGAGTACCTTGGATGGCCGCGTCTTGCTCTACAACGCCTCGGCTCAGCAACTGCTCCAAGAGGATGGGCAGCTTGGATTAGGACGCTCCTTATTCATCGTATTCCGGCGCTGGGCCATCAGCCATTTTGTCGGGCGTCTGCCCAGCGATGGCCGCCGGATTCAAGGGGTTCTGGTGAGTCGCGGGGGGACGGTGGTCCGCGCGCGCTTCAGCCGATTGTTGCTAGGCCAAAGAGAAGGTTTATTGCTGCAACTGGATTCTCTGGATATGCAGGGCCAGCAAGCTCGCTGGGGAGCACAATGGTTGGAACCGCAGCGCGCCTTATTGGCCAACCTCCAAGCGGCGACCGAAACCCTGAGGGATCATCCCGACTTGCCGGCGGAGCAGGCGCGCTCTTTGCTGGAGGTAGTGCATACCGAGGCCGCCAAGCTTGGAGCGGGGTTAGCCGAGGTTGCAGACGCCTTGCAAGGGCAGCAGGGTTTGCCGCTGGATGATGTGGCCCTCGGAGATTTACTCCGCTTGATGGCCGACCGGGCCAAGCTGGAGCTTGACCCTGAGAGCCCCGCCGGTCTGTGGGTTCATGCGGAGTCGGCCAGCTTGGTGGCGTTGGTGAGCCTGGCATGCCGCTGGATGCGTGGGCATCAGGTTCAACCGCTACGCGTGCAGGGGGCACAGCAGGAGGGTCATCCCGTTATTCGCTTGCACTGGGCCGGCCAAAATATTGATGCGGCTGAGGCTCGTTCGTGGCAACACACCCCCGTCAATGATGATGGACAAACACCCTGGACCCCCGAGCAATTGTTGGAGTGGCAGGGCGGCACCATCTGGATTGACACTCATCGCGATGGCGGCGTCATCCACCTGCTGCTACAACCTGCGGCGGCACCGGACCAGAATTTGAGTGCGGCTACGGAGCTGCCAGCACGACCAGAATATTTTGACTTCGGTTTATTCGATCAGGCTCTGGATCGGGAGCAAGAGGATCAGCCCCTGGATCGACTGGCGTTGACGGTGTTTGATACCGAGACCACCGGGCTACAGCCTGGTCAGGGCGATGAAATTATTTCCATCGGCGCTATTCGCGTGCTCAATGGTCGCCTCATTGGCCAGGAGCTCTTTGAGTCCTTGGTTCGTACCGCGCGCCCTATTCATCCCGAGTCCCAAAAAATTCATGGGATTCGGGCGGAAATGCTGGCCGATGCGCCGGGTCAAGCCGATGCTCTGGGCCGGTTTTTGCAGTTCGCCGATAACTCCATCCTCGTTGGCCATAACGTGGCTTTTGATATGCGCTTTCTGGATTTGGCGGGCAAGCGTCACCAGCTTAGGATTCCACAGCTGGCCTTAGACACCTTATTGCTGAGCGCGGTGGTGTACCCCGAGCGTGACCAGCACAGTTTGGAGGCCATTGCCGAGCGACTTGGGGTGACCGTGTTGGGGCGCCACACCTCTTTGGGTGATGCCCTGGTGACTGCCGAGGTACTGTGCCGATTGTTGCCTTTGTTGCAGCAGAAGGGAATACGCACCTTAGGAGAGGCCATGGCCGCCTCTAGAGAGAGCTGGTATGCCCGGTTGGCCTACTGACCCGAGTATGGCCGCGCAGACCGCTCTGCGCGAACGACATCCCCTGGCGGATGCCCTTGCGCAGGGCGATGGCTGGATAGGGCCAGCTCAAGAGCCAGCGGACTTGGTTCGCGTCTGCAGCTTACTGCGCCGGCAGGCGCAAATTCTGTATCAGGAGGGGCTGCGCAGTGATGTGCTCACGCGCATCGTGGCGCACTGGAATGACGCGGTGCTACGCCGGCTGTTGCAGATGTACGCCGAGGCCTTCAGCGGAATCCGCTGGTGCTGGCTGGCTTTGGGGAGTGAGGGTCGGGAAGAGCAGACCCTGCACACCGATCAAGACAATGCCTTGCTTTTCGAGTCGCAGGATCCGGCGCAAACCCGTGACCGGCTGCTGCCTATCCTGCGCGAAATCAACGAATGGTTGGATCGCTGCGGCTATGTGTTGTGCCCAGGGGATGTCATGGCCAGCAATCCGCGTTGGTGCTTAAGTGCAGGAGAATGGCGTCAGGTCTTCGCAAGCTGGATCGACACGGGTGATCCTCAGGCCCTATTGCACGGGGCTATTTTTTTTGATTTTCGCGGTATTGCAGGGGATCAGGACTTGGCCTCCGAGCTGCGCACCTGGCTGCTGGAGCATCTCAAGCCGCGACCGGTATTTCTGAAGATGCTTGCCGCCCAAGCGGTTGCCAATGCGCCGCCGCTATGGCCTTGGCGTGATTTGCGTACCCGGCGGCATCAAGGCCAAGCGGTGATTGATCTCAAGGTAAATGGGGTCGCCTTATTTGTCGATGCCGCCAGGGTGTTGAGCTTGGCGGCCGGTGTTCCGCCTACACAAACCACCACCCGGCTCGAGCAAAGTGCGCGCAGGCCCAGCGAGCAGAGGGATCGTCAGGCTTGGGTAGCAGCCTACCGCAGTCTGCAAGATTTACGTGTGCGCTGGCAGTTCACCTGCATGGAGCGGGGTCTAGAGGTCGGCAACCGTATTCCGGTGAGTGAACTGTCGCGATTTGATCGAGCCCTGCTGGTACAAGCGCTGACCGAAGCCAAAAAGATGCAATCCAGCCTCCGCTTGCGCTACTTGCTCTAAGCACAGCCTGCTCGCGTCGCCTTTTCGTATGACGTTTCCAAGTTGCTTGTTTGTACCCTGCTGCCTGTGCTCCTCAAGGCCGG
Organism: Oceanococcus sp. HetDA_MAG_MS8; assembly: GCA_019192445.1. NCBI lineage: Bacteria > Pseudomonadati > Pseudomonadota > Gammaproteobacteria > Chromatiales > Oceanococcaceae > Oceanococcus > Oceanococcus sp. HetDA_MAG_MS8. The sequence continues at coordinate 7,254 of JAHCMK010000004.1, read as the reverse complement.
CCTGGGTCGGCGTCACTAGCCCGCAGTGATGTGCCTTGAATGGCTGACTAAGCCTCCCCAAGAGCGTCGATTCGCGCAGGCTGGCCTACGAGTCGCGAAGCTGGAAAAGCCATAAAAAACAGTGATCTAGGGGCACGACCTATGTCGATAGACCAAAGTCGGGCTACCCGGAATGGGCCGCGACTTCTAGAGTGTGCACCAACGCATTTCGCGTGGTGTATTGGAGGAGAGAAACATGTCCTTACCGGATAAGGCTGAGGCCTATTGGAAGGCCAACCTGAGCTTGGTGGGCAAGCTGATGGCCGTATGGTTCATCGTGTCCTATGGCTTTGGCATCTTGCTCGCAGATTTCCTAAACCAGTTTTCCATTGGTGGAATCAAATTGGGCTTTTTCTTTGCCCAGCAGGGTGCTGTGTATGTATTCGTTGTTCTGATCTTCATCTACGTGAAGAAAATGGGCGACATCGACCGTCAATTTGACGTAGACGAGGAGTAATCGATGGAGCTTCAAACCTGGATCTACTGGGCGGTTGGTAGCACTTTTGCGCTGTACATGGGCATTGCTATTTGGGCACGCGCAGGCAGCACCAAAGAGTTTTATGTGGCTGGTGGCGGGGTCAATCCAGTGGCCAACGGCATGGCCACAGCCGCGGACTGGATGAGTGCGGCTTCGTTTATTTCTATGGCCGGCTTGATTGCCTTCTTGGGCTATAACGCCTCCGCCTACTTGATGGGATGGACCGGCGGCTATGTGCTACTCGCCTTGCTGCTCGCTCCTTACCTGCGCAAGTTCGGCAAATTCACCGTGCCGGAGTTTATTGGTGACCGTTACTACTCCCGAACCGCACGCCTCGTCGCGGTGGTCTGCCTCATCGTAGCCTCCATTACCTATGTGATCGGCCAGATGAAAGGCGTGGGTGTGGCCTTTGGGCGCTTTCTCGAGGTGGAGTTTGAAACCGGTGTGTTGATCGGTATGGGGATCGTCTTCTTCTACGCGGTACTTGGCGGAATGAAGGGGATTACCTACACCCAGATCGCCCAATACTGTGTGCTGATTTTTGCCTACACCGTTCCCGCTGTGTTCATCTCACTGCAAATTACCGGCAACCCTCTGCCGCAATTGGGCTTAGGTGGAACCCTGGCCGATGGCAGCGGTGTTTTCATGCTAGAGAAGCTGGACCAAATTGTCACCGATCTGGGCTTTGCCAAGTACACCGATCCGGGCGGCTCCACCTTGAATATGTTCCTGCTCACGGCATCGCTAATGATCGGAACGGCGGGCTTGCCCCATGTGATCATTCGTTTCTTCACCGTGCCTAAAGTTTCTGATGCACGGAAGTCTGCAGGTTGGGCATTGGTGTTCATCGCCATTCTCTACACCACGGCGCCTGCCGTAGGCGCTATGGCGCGGATGAATCTGATGGACACCATTCAGACCGGGCCGATTGGTGAACCACAAAGCAACCTGCTGTATGAGGACCGTCCAGAGTGGTTCAAAACCTGGGAAACCACCGGGCTGCTGCAGTTTGAAGATAAAAATGGCGATGGCCGTATTCAGTACTACAACGACAAGAACCCAGAGTTTGCTGCCAAAGCCGCCGCTATGGGCTGGGCAGGCAATGAAATGGTGAAGGTGGATCGGGACATTATGGTTCTGGCCAACCCGGAAATTGCCAAATTGCCGAACTGGGTGATCGCTTTGGTCGCTGCAGGTGGCCTGGCCGCAGCATTGTCTACGGCGGCAGGTTTGCTATTGGCCATTTCTTCGGCCATCTCCCATGACCTGCTCAAAGGCACATTTACTCCCGACATATCGGAGAAAGGTGAGCTCATGGCCGGCCGTATTGCCATGGCGGGCGCCATTGGCCTGGCAGGTTATTTGGGGATGAATCCGCCGGGTTTTGCCGCGCAGGTGGTGGCCTTGGCCTTTGGTTTGGCGGCCTCATCCATCTTCCCAGCTTTGATGATGGGGATCTTCTCCAAGCGGGTGAATAAGGCCGGCGCCATTACTGGCATGCTGTCGGGCTTGCTCTTCACGCTGGTTTACATCTTCATTTACAAAGGCTGGTTCTTCATTGCTGGTACCAATTGGCTTCCGAATAGCCCCGATGCCTGGTTGCTGGGCATTGCTCCGGAATCCATTGGCGCCGTCGGAGCTTTGGTGAACTTTGTGATGGCCTTTGTGGTGTCTCGCTTGACCGCGGAGCCCCCGGCGCATATCCAGGAGCTGGTAGAAAGTATTCGCGTACCTCGTGGTGCCGGTATGGCCCAAGCTCACTAGATGTTAATGATGCTGCTCTAAGCAGCATCAGCCGGAAAACCCCGCCAGCTTTGGCGGGGTTTTTTTATGGTGTCATTGAACCAAGCCTGCGGGTCGATGGCTTGTACTCTGCTCAGTAAGGGAGCGATGGTATGCGCGAGTTTGAGACTGAGGTCATGGGGGTGTAGTGCGATACGCAATGGGCGACCCGTGAGAGTCGCCAGCGCTTCCTGGGCCTGATTCCAGGGCAGGAGGGCCCGCGCCCGCAGCGTGGTATCCGCCTCAAAGCCCACCAGGGGCAGGCGGTGTAGCCGCATGGAGGGCTTCAGAAAACATCCTTGTAGCACCTCCACCGACGCATAACCACTTTGGCGAAGCTGCTCGGGGCGTAGCCTGCCTAGAGCCCAGGCCGGCGGCACATAGTGCTGCGGTGTGGGCAAATCATGCTGAGCAAACCATGACTGTGAGCGCTGCATGAGCGCGAGTTCTTCGCCGGGCGTAAAGCTCAGATGCTCGGCTACATCTCTGGAGAGTAGGGCAGCGTGGACGCGATGGCGCAGGCCTCGAATATACGGCGCCCGATGCTGCCAGCCATGGGCCACCAAGCGATACCCCTGCTGCGCCCAATGCTGCAGTCGTTGTAACTGCGCAGCATTCCAGCCCACATCGGGTACAACTAGTAGATCAACCCGTGCATAGCCATGATTGTCCAGTAGGTCGAGAAGCTGGCCCACCTGATCCAGGGTCTGGGGCATGAGGTCATGAATGGACAACCAAGCGGGGGTGAGCAGCGACATAGGCGTGGGTCCTGGTTTTATGTCAGGGGCTGGGCATGCGATTGCAGGAGTTGCAGCCATTGGTCCAGCGTGGCCTCGTGCAGTTGTAAGGCGGCTTGGCGTGCTTGCTGGGCCCTTGCTTGACGCAAGGCTGGGTCCAACTGCAGTAAGCGCTGCAAAGCTGAGCAAACATCTTCCCCTGTTTGCTGGGTATACAAACCCACAGCCAGCTCAGGCCAACGATGAATACCGGCACCTTGTGCAACCAGCGCAGGACGCCCTCTGGCCATGGCCTCCAAAGCGACGGTGCCAAAGGTTTCCAGAGCAGATGGCAATAGCAGCATGTCGCTGGCGTCAATCACTTGGAGCAGGCTAGTGCGGTCCAGCCAGCCATGAAAACGCACATTGCTGAGGCCGGCGGCCTGCTTTTCTAGCGCCTTGCACAGAGGACCATCACCGGCAATAGAAAACTGTAGCTGCGGAATGGCTCTGGCTGCCTGCAGTATTTGGTCCACATTTTTCTCGGGCGCGAGGCGGCCGGCAAAGCAGACCCGGCGTAGTTCGCCAGTATTGGGCTGCAGAGGGCTATGCACAAAGCAGGGGGCCAGTGGCGTGCCCATCACATCGACTGTGGGAGCGCCGAGCTTGCGCACTGTCTCAATCAACGCCGTGTTATGCACCATTACCGTCGAGCTGGCAGCGCAGATGATGCGGTTGGTGGCTTCCAGGTAGCCGCTGGCAACGCGGCGCAGCATGGGATTCCAATACAGTTTTGATAGCTCTTCAAACTGGGTATGAAAGCCGCAGGCAAATCCGCAATTCAGGCGTTTGGCCAGCGCCATTCCCAGCAACCCAAAAGGGCCGGGCGTAATGGCGATGATGATGTCGGGTTGTAACTGCATACAGCGTTGCCAAATCTGCGGAATATTTGGCGTTAGAAGCTTTTGGGTGGAATCCCCAGGCAAGGGCAGCGCGAAACGGGTCCAGCGGCTTTTCCGTTGCGGCTGGAACATCCGCGCATCCACCTGTGCTTCACGCAGATGGGCAACGAGATCGGTGTAATAGGAGCCAGCGCCATTGCGTTCGGGCATGGCATCGGAAAAAAAGGCCACGCGGAGCTTGCGCTGAGCCGGCGCTATGGTGTGCAGCCCGAGCTCGCTTTGGGCGTAGGCGGTCTGAGTGTCCAGCAGCGTCATGCTTGCTTCTCCATGGGAAGTGGGCTGGTGGTGGCGCGTTGACGCAGCGCCTGATAGTCATTCATCAATGCCTCTGGGATCTCAGTCAGAGGCTGTTGGCTGGCGCGGCTGCGATGGCCTCGGCCCTGACGTTGGGCCTGCTCTAATGCTGCTTGCAGTTGCTCGCTGATGGGTAGCCCCAGACCACGCAGAGCCTGTTTTAGAACGGGTCCGGGGTTGTCTGCCAAGAGGTCCATATCCACAACCTCAGTGCGGTCCGGGTAGTCCGTGCAGACTTGCCTCAAGTGCTGATATTGATGCGCAAAAAGCTCCAAAAAGCGTGCTCTAAGCCGGTCCGGCTGGGCATGGGTTCCCAAGGCCTGCATGGCGGGCTCAATGGCACTGAGCTGGGAGTCCAAGCCCTTGGCAGGCTCGCGAATGCAGATCAAAAAGCGGGCTTCAGGAAGTGCTGAAGCGAGGGCCCCGGCCCAAGAGCCAAAAGCGGCGTTTTTGGACAGCAGGCGACGATGATGACCCTGGGCATATTGCTGGCGGGCAAGAATGTCCAGGTAAGCGCTTATGATTCGGCGGCGCTGCTTTTCGGGCAGCTGATCCAGATAGCCCAGCTGCCAAAGGTCCTCACGGTCTGGGAAGGCGAGCACCGCGAGGAAACACGCTGCCGCGGGCAACAGTGCTAGGTAGTCTTCTTCTGCGTCCTGCAGGGAAACGCTGTGAATCTCATCTAGACCACTCGCGGCCCAATGCACCAGGGTGTCTAGACCACGTTGAACGATTCCCCGCAGCCAGCGTTGATCAATTTTTGCCAGTCCCTGCCATAGCCGCCGTTGACAAACCGAGGGAGCCAATAGGGCTTCCCAGGTCCGCATGCTGTGAAAGTCAGTATCCGCCGCGGCTAGGCTGCGGTGAACAAACGTGGTTCCGCTGCGCGGCAAGCCCATGATGAACAGCGGCTGTTCCGGGCTGGCATTGGCGTAATGGGGGTAGAGCCAGCGGTCCAGGGCCAGCCCAGCCCAGTTCAGGCCTTGGAGCGCGCTATAGGGCGGTAGTGCTAAGCCCAGACTCAGTAGCCGGCGTATGCTGAGAGGGGCGCTGGGGTGGCGGCCTGGCCGTAATGAGTCACTGATCCATTCGGCCTGGGTGCGTGCACTGCGCAGGAACGTATTCATGAGCGCCCACGCTAGGCCTTCGATGCTGCACTGCTGTGACGCCGCTGTTGCATTTTGATGAAAGCCACGGCGCATTCGTCGTGCGCATGGCTGTGTTCCAGCCAGGCAGCGGTAGCGCTCGAGTCTGAGTCGCGGCAAGCGTTATGATGCCGAAGCCGCTTTACTCCGGAAGAGACACATGTACGACGCTACCCCCGATTCCATCAGCCCTCTACGTAGTGGCGCGGATTACATCCAAAGCTTGCGTGGGCGTAATTTGCGCGTGTTTTTGTTCGGGGAGATGGTGCCGGAGTTTGTTGATCACCCGGTCATTCGTCCCTCCATCAATGCCGTTGCGCAGACCTATGACCTCGCTCTGGCCAATCCAGAGTTGGCTACGGTGGTATCGCCGTTTACGGGCAAGCGGGTCAGCCGCTTTCTGCATGTATGTACCAGTGCCGATGACCTGGTGGCGCAGAACAAAATGCAGCGTCGTCTGGGTCAGCTCACCGGAACCTGCTTTCAGCGCTGTGTGGGAATGGATGCATTTAATGCGCTGTATTCGGTGACCTATGAGATGGATGAGGCCCATGGCACCGATTACCACACCCGCCTCAAGGCTTTTCTGACGCGCATGCATGCGGGCAACTTTGTGGTCGGCGGTGCGATGACGGATGTGAAGGGAGACCGGGGGCTGGCTCCGCATCAACAAGCCGACCCGGATCTGTTTTTGCGGATTGTGCGTCGGGATGAGCAGGGCGTGTATGTCTCCGGTGCTAAGGCTCACCAAACCGGCTGCCTGAACTCGCATTACATGGTGGTGATGCCGACCATGCGCCTCACCGAGGCCGACACCGACTACGCCGTGGTAGGAGCGGTCCCCGTGGATGCTCCAGGTATCACCTATATCTACGGTCGCCAAAGCTGTGATACCCGCAGCATGGAAGAGGGCGACATAGACGTGGGCAATGCGCAGTACGGTGGTCAGGAGGCCATGGTCATCTTCGATGAGGTGTTCATCCCGCACGAATGGGTGTTCATGCAGGGTGAGACCGACTATGCCGCGATGTTGGTGGAGCGATTCACCTCCTATCACCGGCGCAGCTATGTGTGCAAAAGCGGTGTGGGGGATGTACTCATCGGTGCCGCTGCGCAGGTGGCGGATTACAACGGGGTGGCCAAGGCTTCCCATGTCAAAGACAAGGTGGTGGAAATGGCCCATCTGAATGAAACCATTTATGCCACTGGCATCGCGGCGAGCTACCAGGGCCACGCCACCCGCAGCGGCGCTTACATTTGTGACGATATGTTGGCCAATGTGTGCAAACACCATGTGACCAAAATGCCTTACGAGATGGGCCGCTTGGCACAGGATCTAGCCGGTGGTTTGGTGGCTACCATGCCTTCTGAGCAGGATCTGCGTCATTCCGAAGTTGGCCCCTTGCTGCAAAAATACTTGCGCGGGCGAGCAGATATTTCCACGGAAGATCGTATGCGCATACTGCGCCTGATTGAGAACCTGACTCTAGGGCGAAACGCGGTGGGTTACCTCACCGAGTCTATGCATGGTGCTGGGTCTCCACAGGCTCAGCGAATCCAGATTGCACGGGGAATGCAGCTCAGCTATCGCCAACGATTGGCGCGCGTGCTTGCCGGAATTGATGATGCGCCCGACCCCGATCAGGCGCAGGAGATTCTTGATGAGCTAGGGGGCTATTTTGCGGCTGTTTTTCAGTTGCCGCCCTTGGAAGACGGCTCTGGCTCCTCCAGTAGCTAGTGTCCTGTCTCCGAAGTTCGTTACATATCAGCGAGTCAGAACGCAGTGTGCCGCTAGGCGCGCTCGCGCAGGAATGGTTGTTCCATTTCAAGCGAGCGCA